>JASHNX010000017.1 GCA_030041415.1 Candidatus Sulfotelmatobacter sp. | reverse complement strand
CAGACCGCTGCCGATGGTGTCGCCACTATGACCCTTACCAAGTTTGTTTTTCCATCCCAGACCTTGATCTTCGATGTCGGCGGCTTCCGGCTCGGGACCAACGTAGTCAGCGGGAATGCCCGCTCCGTGAGTTTTGCCAAAGGTGTGACCGCCGGCGATCAGCGCGACGGTTTCTTCATCGTTCATCGCCATGCGGCGGAAAGTTTCGCGAATGTCCCTGGCTGCTGCAACGGGGTCGGGCTTGCCGTTTGGTCCTTCGGGGTTCACATAGATCAGACCCATCTGAACCGCGCCCAGAGGACTCTGCAAATCTCGATCGCCGCTGTAGCGTTCGTCTGCCAGCCATGTTCCTTCAGGACCCCAGTTGAGTTCTTCCGGCTCCCATACATCGGCGCGTCCGCCGCCGAAACCGAACGTTTTGAAACCCATCGATTCGAGGGCGACGTTGCCGGCGAGAATCATCAGGTCGGCCCAGGAGATTTTCCGGCCATATTTCTGTTTGATCGGCCACAACAACCGCCGAGCCTTGTCGAGATTGACATTGTCGGGCCAGCTATTCAGCGGAGCGAAACGCTGCTGTCCCGCGCCCGCGCCGCCGCGGCCATCGCCGATGCGGTACGTGCCGGCGCTGTGCCATGCCATGCGGATGAAAAGCCCGCCGTAGTGCCCGAAGTCGGCCGGCCACCAATCCTGCGAGTCCGTCATTAGTTTATGAAGGTCTTTGATCACGGCCTTGAGATCGAGGCTTTTGAATTCTTTGGCGTAGTCGAAATCCTCACCCATGGGGTCGGAGTTGCTGGAGTGCTGGTGAAGAACCGAAAGATCGAGTTGTTTCGGCCACCAGTCGCGGTTGGTGGGCGCGGAGGCGCCGTGATTAAACGGACACTTCGATTCAGCTAATGTAGTTTTGTCTTTGGCTTCGGGCGAAACTGTTCCCGATGAGGTCGCAAGCGTATTTTCCATATGACTTGAATGTTCCATATGCTTTTCCTTTGAACGAATCAGAAGATTGTTATGACTACGAACCCATTCCAACTTGCGGTTCGCACGATTTAATAAGGCCGCGCCTGGCAAAGCGGGCCGTTGAATTGATCCACACACATTTCCGACTTAGTGGGAAACATGTCCGCGGGTACATTTGGTGCAGAGCCCGCGGAAAATGAGTTCACATTCGCGAAAAATTCGTTTGCCGAGAGTGCGTGCAGCGGGCCGGGGCACGTCGTACCATTCCATGTCTTCGACCTTACCGCAGCGGTCGCAGATGAAGTGATGATGCTTCATGCCCGTCACATCGAATCGCCCGGCGCGGCCCTCGACGGCAACTTCGCGCACCAAGCCAGCCTTCACGAGATCCCGGAGATTGTTATACGTTGTGGCCCTTGAAGAGCGCGGATCGGCGCGATTCACGGCCTCGAAGATTTCGGCGGCCGTGGGATGCCCGGTCTGCTCCATCAAGAACGCCATCACGGCATAACGCTGCGGAGTGCAGCGCAGCCCGCTGCTCTCCAGGGAACGCCTGACTGTATCAACGCCCATCCTTATTTAGATAATATCTAATCTGACACTTTGTCAAGGGTCAGCCGTCAGTCACGCGCTGCCGGCCCTGACGATTCCATTTTGGCAAGTCGAGATCGAAGCAAGATAGGAGAAAACGCCAGAAATTGCCAGCGCTCTGGCTTGCGTTTTGCCCCAGGCGCTCTGACGGCTGCTGGCTAAGTCAATAAGAGTGAGAATCCCTTCCTGGCCCGTCAGATCGTACGCCGGCAGCAACATTCCGTCTTTTGTGAAAGCAACGGGCGACTCATTGTTCTGACGACTCCTTCAGCCGCCTATTGAACTTCTTACGGGCCGAGTTTTGCTCGAGAGGCAAGGCCATCGCGATTCTTAATTACTACTCAAAAGCCAAGACAAGCTACTAACTGTTTACTGCGGAACATTGTTAATGGCTTTGGTTCGCAATCTATCACCGGCCTGCGGTGGATTTATTTCGACGTATGATGAGGGGAAATCCCGCATCCGGAGAAGTACTGTGCCGTCCTTAAAGCTATTAGTGGTTGAGGATGACGTTCCTAGCCTAGAACTAATGAGCGAAGTATTTTCTTCTCTTAAGGCAGAAGTATCTTCAGTCGCCGACAGCGAGAAAGCTGCCGCTCTGATTGACCGGCAGCGGTTCGATGGGATATTCCTGGACTTAGGCATGCCGCGTCCCGACGGATTTCAACTGGCCCGCCTGATTCGCAGTTCTGCGCTAAACAAATCGACTCCGATCGTGATTGTGACCGGACTCGATGACAAACAGGCGATGCAGCAAGCATTTTCCATTGGGGCAACTTTTTTCCTGCAAAAACCGATCGACCGGCAGAAACTGAGCCGCTTGTTTCTCACTGTGCGCGGAGGAATGCTCGATAACCGGAGGCGATATGTTCGCGTTCCGCTTCGAGCCGATGTTGTCCTCGGCGTCGGGTCGAAGACGATGCGCGCTTCGAGCTGGAACCTGAGCGAAGGCGGAATGCAGCTGGAAGCGGAGGGTTTGCAAACCGGCTCCGAGGTGCGATTGTCATTTCGCCTGCCAGCGTCGGAGATTGCCATTGAAGCCGAGTGCAGGGTTGTGTGGGTGCAAAAGAACCGGCTGGGAATTCAATTCACCAAAGTAAATGCCTCGAGCCAGCAGGCGATTCGCAATTTTATTGGTGGCGTGGATCACTAAAGACAAGGCATACCAAGACACGATGTAGCTTGCTCCTTGCGCGGATAAGCGGATACGGATGGGCTACGATTTGGCGGCGGCGGCTGCCATTTTTCGCACCTGCAGCACTCTTCCCACCTCGCTGATCAATTGCTCACCGCAAGAAGTCGCCTTGTGGAAAAGAGCCTGGGTGTGGCAGGCCAGAAGATCGGATTCTTCCGCGGTCAACCTCTTACCGGTCATGACGAAGATCGGCAGGTCTTTTAACGTCTGTTCTTTCCTCACGTGACGGATGACTTCAAAGCCATCCATACCGGGCATTAACAGATCGAGCACAACGGCACTTACCATTTTCGACGACAGCACTTCGAGAGCGCGCACACCAGATTGCACGCTCTGCGTCTCGTATCCGGCAAGGCGCAGGGTTTCTTCAAGCAGTTGCAGGCTGGCGGCGTCGTCATCGACCAGAAGGATGGGATCATCCTCGTCAGTGTTCGTGGGCACGTGCTTGCGGATGGTTTCGAGCAAGAGGTTTCTGCGGATGGGCTTGATGAGGTAGTCTGCCGCACCCACGGCGAACCCCACGCGCTGCTGGTCGACGATGGACACGATGATCACCGGGGTATTTGCCAGTTCAGGAGTTTGCCGCAAGCGAGCCAGAGTTTCGAAGCCGTTGCCGCCGGCCATCAATACATCGAGCGTGATGGCATCGGGACGAAGCTCATACACCTTCTTGAGCGCCTCGGCGCCGGAGCTGGCGGTTATGATGCGGTAATCGGGGCTCAAGTAGCTCGCAAGAAGCTCTCTCGCGGGGTCTTCGTCATCCACGACGAGAATAAGCGGCTTGCCGGCAGCCGGCGCCGGGCGCATTTGAGGTGCAGGGCGAATGAGTTCGGGGCTACCCGTTTGTGCTCCAGTAGGAAGAGTAAAAGTGAAGCGGCTGCCTTTGCCGAAGACGCTTTCCACAAAAATTTTCCCTCGCTGGCGCTCAACCAGGCGTCTAGTGATGGCGAGGCCCAATCCGGTTCCCTCTTCCTGGTTTTTGCCCGGGGTCAGCACCTGACGAAACTCCTCAAAGATCATGGATTGATCTTCGGGCCGGATTCCGATGCCCGTGTCTGTCACCGAAGTGCTGAGTATGTCTCCCTCTTCGGCGCACACGACGTCGATCTTTCCATCTTTAGGAGTGAACTTCACCGCATTGCTGAGCAGGTTGTAAAGAATCTGCTTGAAGCGAACACGATCGGCGAAAACGGTTCGGCCTGTCTGAATCTTCTGCTTGACCTCGATGTTTTTTGCCATGGCGAGCGGGCGAATGTTCGAAAGAACTTCCGGGATCGCTTCGGCGACAGGAAAGTTCTCGCAGCGAATTTCAAGCTGGCCGGCCTCGATCTTGGAAAGATCGAGAACGTCATTGATCAACTGTAGAAGATGACTTGACCCCTGCTTGATGTGATTCACAAATCTCTGCTGTTTGGCGTTGAGAGTGCCGGCTGTTCCTTCGGCGAGAAGATCGGAGAAGCCGATAATTGCGTTCAGAGGAGTGCGGAGTTCGTGGCTCATGTTGGCCAGAAATTTACTCTTCATATGCGTGGCATGCTCGGCTTCGCGGTTTCGAAGTTCGAGTTCGCGGTTCGCCTTCTCTACTTCAGAGGTCAAGCGCTCGCGCTCCTGCTCGATCCGCTTGCGTTCAGTGATTTCGCGCCCGGCCGCATAAATGAGCTGCTTTTCCTCAACAGCAACGGCGTTCCACGAAATCCACTTATAAGTACCGTCTTTGCAAAGATAGCGATTCTCGAATGCAAACGTAACTTTTCCGTCGCTCAAGCGTCCGCTTTCCGCCCGCGTCGCCTGGCGATCCTCGAAATGCACAAATTCCAGATACGGTTTGGCGAGCAGTTCTTCGCGGCTAAAGCCCAGCAACGTTTCGAATGCCGGACTTACGTACTTGAAATAGCCGTCAAACCCAGCAGTGCATAACATATCGATCGAGAGATCGAGAAATCGATTCCCGGTTTCAAGCTGGGAATAAAGAGAGCCGATAAAAATCGTGGTGGCCAAGCCAAGGACGAGGAATACGATCCCTAGAAACCAAACCCAGCGCTCGACGGTCCAAACACTGGCCTCGAGAATGGCCGTTGGCTTTTCAACCAAGACGCCCCAGCCGCTTTCAGCCGTTGGCTGGTAGGCGGTGGAAAATTTGTTTTCTGCGCGAGAAAATGTTCCGAAACCCGTGCGGCCGCGGATCAATTGTTGGACCGGTTCATAGTGGCTGAGATCGATCTCCTGCGAAAAAGGATCGATCCTGGGACCGGCGGCAAGATGCCCACTCTGATCCACGACTGAAATCGTCCATCCGCCCTTGAATTTGGTCGCGGCCAGGCTTCGATTGAGGGAATCCAGCGCAAATGGCGCCATCAGGATGCCGATGGTTTTCCCAGCCTCGTCGGTGATCGGTACTGCGATCGCAGTGACCAGAGGGAACGGCGGAATGAGGGTCCGATAGACCTCCGAGACATAGGGCTTCTGTTGACCGGTAAAGCCCTGATACCAGTTCCGGAAGTCGTAGTTGCGATTCAGGAGACTCGGCTGCGGCGGATAAATGCCGCGCATAGTGCCATCGAGATCGTAGACGCTGATGAAGTAAAAGTCGGGACGCAGACGGCTCGCCTGTTGCAACTGGGAATCAATGTCGGAGAGATCTCGCGCTTCCCACGCGCGACGAAATGAGCCTCCCGTGGCCACTGATTCCAGGAATGCCTTACTCTGGCGAAAATGGTCATCCAGAAGCTCGGACGAGACTCTGGCGATTTGACTGCCTTCGGCCACGGCCTGCGAACGCGCCTCATCGCGCAACAAGTGGGCCACGCAATACGCGAAAAACGTAATCGGCAGAAGCATCAAGAGAAGCAGGAAGAGATGAAGGCGCAATCCGGTCTTCGAAGTCCATCTGCCGATTTTTTCCCGTACGTTCATTCCCAACTCTTACGCCTGCGCTTGTTCGTACAGCGCCTCGTTCGGCGTTGTCATCTTTAATTGCATTATCCTCGGCGGACTTTTTCTGCCAGCTCTTTACTAGCGGCTGGCGGTGGCCCCTTTGGCGAAACCAGTTGCGTCGTTTGCGATCAACCGATCAAATTCACCAAATATCGCCGGATCCCACCATCCCTTACTCACTTCTTCCCGTATCGTCTGCATGGCATCAGCAATGGAGAGCGCTTTCTTGTACGGTCGCTCGGTCGTAAGCGCATCAAAAACATCGACGATCTGCAGAATGCGCGCGGAAAGTGGAATTGCCTCCGCCCGGAGGCCATCGGGATAGCCCGAGCCGTCATACTTTTCGTGGTGGTGGCGAATAATAGGCAAGACCAACCGGAATGATTTCAGAGGCGCGCAGATTCTTTCGCCAACGGTTGGATGTTGGCGAATCACCGTCCATTCATCTTCGGTAAGCCGGCCAGGTTTCAACAGGATGGCGTCGGGAACAGCAATCTTGCCGACGTCATGCACAATACCCGCGCGCTGTAACGCGGTAATTTCGTCTTTGGACAGTCCTAACTGCCTGCCTAAGTGCGCTGAATAATTCGCCAGGCGCTCGCAATGGCCGTGGGTATAGGGATCTTTTCCCTCGATACTGCGAGCGAGAGTAAAGAGAACCGATTCGGCTCGCTCCAATTCATCCGTTCGGAACTTCAGCTTTAAGAGCGACCGTACGCGGGCAAGTAATTCGGTTCGGTCAACCGGGCGGGTAAGGAAATCGTCGGCGCCTGACTTGATGCCCTGCAAACGATTCTCCCGGTCGGAAAGGGCCGTAACGAGGACAACAGGTATCAGGTCCGTCTCGGGATTGCTTTTGATTTTCTTGCAGACTTCGAAGCCGTCGAGGCTCGGCATCATCACGTCAAGAAGCATGAGATCGATCTGTGACTTGGCCACTTGCTCAAGAGCCGCAGCCCCGTCTTCGACGGCAATGACTTTGAATCCTTGCGCCGACAGGAACTCCTCGAGCAGTTCGCGATTCGATGGCTGATCGTCCGCGACCAGAATGGTTCCAGTCACCGACTGATGGGACTGAGATCGCATTTACCCACACCTTATTGTTGCGTTTATTAACAATTGCACGGAAAGATAAGAGAATGCTAATTACCGAAGTTATGCAGGAATAACTGTATGACTAAGATTGGGGGGCTGACCTAAGCAGAAGGGGTAAGGTCCGCTTAGGTCAGCGTTGAGGACTACTGTACGGTTAACGTTACCGGGACAGAGTGTTGGAGTGATCCCGATGTACCTGTAACGGTGATGGTGAACGATTGCGGATTATTCGAGGTTACCGGAGCGATTCCCGTTCCACCCGCGCATCCCGTCATGAATATCATTCCGAGAACGAGGAGAACGAGCAGTACGAGGATTGCTGCTTTTCTGGAGCGCTTTTTCCCGTTCGCAAGTACCATTCCGACTAATCCGAGACCCTGAACCTGCATCCAGAGACTGTTCATCGGTTTCTGGTGTGCCGGAATCGCGGGGGTATTCTCTGCGACGGAATCCGTGGTGCTGATCGTCAGGGTTGTGGTTGCCTTGGTCGCGCCCGGAGTAATCGAAGCGGGCGAGAAGCTGCAGGTTGCGTGCGCCGGTAATCCGCTGCAGCCGAGAGCAACCACATCGGGGAACGAGCCCCCAACAGCCGTGGCGGTGAGCGTGTAGGTCGCGCTCGCACCCGGTTGGATCGAACTGCTGATCGCTGAGCTGGTCAAGGTGAAATCCGACGCGGTCCCGGATAACGCGATGGTCTGAGGAGAACCAACGGAACTGCTAATGGTCAAGCTGCCGCTGAGAATGCCAGTTGCTGTCGGAGTAAATGTCACGCTCACCGTGCAGGTGGCGCCCACGGCGAGAGTCGTGCCGCAGTTGTTTGTGTCTTTGTAATCTCCCGCAATCTGCACGCCGCTGAGGCTCAACGAAGCGCTGCCAGAATTTTTCAAAGTAACGACCTGGCTCGCGCTTAACGTTCCCAGCGGTGTGCTGGAGAATGCGAGGGAGGTCGGGCTCACAACCAGGTCGCCCTGGATGCCCGTGCCAGAAAGGCTGACGGTTTGCTGAGTGTTCTGCGCGCCGCTGGTCAGCGTCAGAGTGCCATTGCGAGTTCCGGTGGTCGTCGGAGTGAACACCACGGAGATCGTGCAGTTCGCCCCACCGTTAATCGGGCTCGGGCAGTTGTTGATTTGCGCATAGTCTCCGGTGATCTGAAGGCCGTTGATGCTTACCGGACCATTTCCCGTGTTGCTCAGAGTAACGGACTGCGATGCGCTGGAGCCGACCTGCACGCTGGAGAATGTGAGACTGCTCGATGTGACAACCAGAGTTCCAGCCGTGCCGGTGCCGGTCAAGCTTACGGTCTGGGTGCTAGTTTGCGAGTTGTCGGTGACGGTCAGGTTTCCGGTCCGAGTTCCTTCGGTGCTCGGCGTGAAAACCACGCTGATGCTGCAGGAAGAGCCAGCGGACAGCGAGTTGGAACAAGTGTTAGTCTGGCTGAAGTCGCCGCTAGTTTGGATATTGCTGATGGTTAGCGAGGCGTTTCCGGCATTCGTAAGAGTTACCGATTGAGATAACCCGGAGCGGCCGACGGGAGTACTCGAGAAGGTCAAGCTACCCGGTGTGAGGACGGCATCGGCAGCTGGACTGCCGCTGCTGCCGCCGTCGCCAACTCCGGATAATGCAACCGTGTGTGGCGTTCCTGATGCATCGTCCGCAACCGCAATCGAGCCAGAGCTTGCGCCCTGCGCGGTTGGAGTGAACGTTACCGAAATCGTGCAGCTGCTGGCCGCAGCCAGGCTGCTTCCGCAATCGTTGGTTTCTGCAAAATTGCCGCTCGCGGTGATCGATGAAATCGACAGTGCCGCGCTGCCCATATTGCGAAGTAGAACCGTTTGAGCCTGGCTGATGGAGCTCACCGCGGTTGCGGCGAACTGCAGGGAATACGGGGTCAGAGAAACAGCAGGAGCCGATGCCGGTCCGATCTTCGCAATAAAGGCATCGGTATTTCCGCCGGTTACAGTTTGGAAAGCTCCCTGCGTGGTCGGGAGATCGTCGGAGTCGGTCGAGCCGGCGACGTACATATTGCCGTCAGCATCGACCGCGATTCCGCTCGGTTCGTCATCGCCGCTGCCTCCGATATAGGTAGCGAAGAGCTGGCTGCTTCCATCAGGATCGATTTCGACAAGCATCACGTCATCCTGGCTGTCGTAAGCTTCGATCCCATTCACTTCGGCAAACGAAGAGCTGCTCGAGGATGCTAGTACGTAAGCGTCGTTGTTAGCGTCAAGCGCGATCGATTCCGGAGTTGCATTATTGTTGGCGCCAAGAAACGTCGAGTAGGTCAGTCCGGAAGCCGTTGGATTGAATTTGGTCACGAACGCAAAGCTGCAAGCCAAGCCGCTGTTGGTTGGGTTGCAGATACTAGTAGTAGTTACCGGGAACGTGCTGTCGCTGTATGCGCTGCCGGTGACATAAGCGGAACCTGTGCTATCCACAGCGATGGCGGCAGTTGAGACCGGGTAGCCGCTCGAATCGTAAAAATATGTTGAGTAATCGAGGCCGCCGGCACTATTGAACTTGCTGGTGAAGGCGACGTTCGCGTTCTGTTGTGCATTGTTTGTGGTAGCGTAAGCGCCAGACGTGACCGGGAAGTTGTAGGTATTGGTCGTGCCGGTGACGTAGGCATTGCCGTTCGAATCTGCTGCAACGGCGTTGATCGTGCTGAACGGCGATACCCAGCAGCAGCCACCCTCTTCAACGTTCGAATTGCCAGACAAGTAGGTTGAATAGACGAGAGAAGATCCGTCGCCACTGAATTTCGTCAGGAAGCCGTAGGTTCCATAGATGCCGCCCTGGTTGGCCTGGGCAGTGGTTTGGTAGGCATTGGCTACCGGAAAGTTCAGCGATTGCGTATATCCCGCGACCATTACTTCGCCGGAGTTATCAATCGCGATGCCTGCCGGTTGATCGTAGTTGTTGCCACCGAGATAGGTCGAATAGATAAGGGCAGAACCGTCCGCCGATATCCTGCTGAGAAATCCTGTATAGGGACCGGGCTGTTGAGACTGGTATGCATTCACCACCGGAAAGTTACTCGATTGCGTGCTGCCAGTGACGTAGACTTCGTTGGCGCTGTCCAAAACCAAAGCGACCGCATAGTCGTCGCTGTTGCCACCGATGTAATCCGCGTAAACGAGGTTCGATCCGGTAGGATCCAACTTAGCCACGAAAACGTGGTCGGTGTTCGTTGGAAGCGAACCCAAAGAAGCCAGCGGGAAATCTGCAGAATCAGTGTAGCCGGCAACGTAAACGTTTCCGGAGTTATCAACCGCAATACCGGTTGGCTGATCGGTCCCGCTGCCGCCGAGATAAGTCGAGTAGACCAAAACCGGGTCGATCACAAGAGGCTTGCTGGCATCGAAGTTCGAAACTTGAAATCCGATATGCGATTCATCTTTCATCGCGTAGCCACCGACGACTGGCGTGCGCTTCCCATTGGATTCCTGATAGACAACCGGGCTTTGGAAGTGAAGCTTTGCGCCATTGACGCTGAGCACCAGGTCGCCCTGCTCGTCGAGCGAAATCTGGTTGGCGCCATTGATCTGGAATTGGATCTTCCGCGGATCGGCTCCAGGAGCGACCGCGAAATCATATTCGAGCTGTTGATGATTGCCGTAGTAGACGAGATCGATTCCCGGATAGACATCCTTGTAACGAATACGACCGTAGGTGGGAACATTCGTGTTCCACTTCGAAGGATCTTTGCCAATGAAATAGTTCACGCGGCCGGGTTGCAGAGCTTCGCCGACAACTTGCGGATTGTTATTCGCACCGATCAGCCGGAACTGCAACGTAGCGCGCGTCGAAGACTGCGAGTTTGCAGTCTGCGAGCCGTTTTTGTTCGAAGACGACTCGACATGCGACGCACGCAGCTTGAGTACCATGCCGCCGGCAGTAAGGAACGTGGTGTATCCGTGCCCACGAGAGAGAAACTTGACTTGCCCCGCGGCCTGTCCGTGGTTTGCCTCAAAAGTCAGCGGCAAACGGCCGTAATTCTGGACGGCTTGAGGAGTTGGCCGCGCGTTCTGTGCCACGGCAGCCTGTTGCGCCGATACCGATAGCGTTCCGATGGTCACCGCGATAAGTATGGCCAAGATATTGAGTCGCATTTGAGTTTCTCCCATTTCAAAGTTTGGGGAGGGCGCCGCCGAAGCGGCACCTGTGATATTGCAGCGGCCTTTCCAAACTCACGCGGATTTAGCGCTTTTAATCAAGTCAATTGTTATCTAAGACTTACATCGAACTTATTGAATTCTGGCAAGGAAAAGCGTACCGCAGTTATGTCTGCTATTTGGATTTTGTCTGATCCTGGGAATTGTGGTCGCGTGGGGTAATACGTTACCGACTAAGACTTGTCGTGGATATTCTAGTAATCCCGGTTACCATCCTCGTAAAGAAGACGGCCAGCTTTTTTTGACTCGCTGCGGTTTTCCTGAGTTAAGCTTTGATTAATTTCTGTTTCCCTGCGGTGGGAATCAACATTAAACCATCGGACGGAGCGAGTTAATTCTTCGTCCCTATACAAGCGAGAGCAGTCAACTCTCGCACCGCGGGGTGGGAGTACGATGTTCAGGAAAGAAGTAAGGGTCTCGGCATCTGTTTCGACAACGACGCCGCATGAATCCGCGTCATTTCTCTTCGATCCAAGCCTGTGCTCGCTTTCTGTTTGGATTGCACTTCTTAAACGAGCTGCCGGGAGCGCGAGATGAGCGAGCCGAAGCTTCTTACACTGCTCGCCATTGACGACACTCCTGAAAACCTCGATCTGATCCGAGCTGCGCTTGATCCCGCCGAGATTGACATCCTGACCGCAACCGATCCGGAGGCGGGGCTAGAGATATTTCGAAAAGCCAGGCCGCGCATTGTTTTGCTGGATTTAGTAATGCCGAAGCTCAGCGGAATTGAACTGCTGGAAAGGATCCTGGCAATCGACCCCGGCACAGAGGTCATTCTCTTAACGAGCCATTACTCGACCGAGTCGGCCGTTGAAGCGATTCGCAAAGGCGCGTCTGACTATTGGACAAAACCTCTCGATGTGGAGAGATTGCGCGGTCGACTCGAAGCGCTCTTAGGCCAGGCGGCACAGCGGCGAAAAACCCTGCGTCTGGATAAAGAGCTGCTGGAGGAGTGCAAGTTCGAAGGCATGGTGGGCCGCAGCCCGCTGATGCTAGATGTTTTCGCCCGAATTCGACGGGTCGCACCGCACTTCAGAACGGTCTTGATTACCGGTGCAACCGGGACCGGCAAGGAATTTGTGGCGCAAGCCCTGCATCGGTTAAGCCCGGCTTCCAGGGGCAAATTCGCAGTTTGCAATTGCTCCGCATTGGTCGAAAATCTGCTGGAAAGCGAGCTCTTTGGGCATGTTCGCGGGGCATTCACGGATGCTACGCAGGATAAACAGGGATTGTTTGAATACGCCGACGGTGGGGCCATTTTCCTCGACGAAATCGGCGAACTCTCTCCGCAGGCGCAGGCAAAACTGCTGCGAGTGCTGCAGAACCGGCAAGTGCAAAGGGTGGGTTCCGTGACTCCGCGCAACATTGATGTGCGGGTTATCGCGGCGACCCACCGCGACCTAAAAGCCATGGTACGTGAGGGAAAATTTCGCGAAGATCTTTATTACCGGCTGGCGATGGTTGAGATCATGCTGCCCAATCTCGCGAGCCGGGCCGAGGACCTCCCGTTGCTCGAGCGGCATTTTCTCGAGAAGTTCGCCGGCGATTACGGCAAGCCGATTGCAGGTCTGACGCGGCGAGCGCAGGCGTGCATGGCCGCTTACCTGTGGCCGGGAAATATCCGCGAGCTCGAGAACGTGATTGGAAATGCGTGCATGATGGCCGAGGGAAACGTGATCGACATTGACGATCTTCCCGAAAATCTGCGTAATCGGAAGGATCAGACCTCGACGGACGAAACGTTTCTTTCGCTGGAAGAGGTGCAGAAGCGCCACGTTCTGCGCGTGTTAGAGGCAGTGGGTGGTCACAAGGCGCGCGCTGCAGAAATACTGGGCATCGGCCGGGCCACCATTTACCAGATGCTCTCCAAAATGAAAGTGGGCGAGGAACACGAACCCGCCTAACGGGTTCCTCATCGCTCAGAACTCTTCTTATCTATAAGGACGATGGGCCTCAGATAAGGCGTTGGAATGTCTGAGAAATGGACAAAATCCTCGAATGTAGACAGAACCCGCTTTCTTCCTTCTGCCCTGACACGGTAGATAGGCCGCTCGCTCCTCTCCGAAATGACTGCAATTAAAAGATTTGTGCGCTGAAGATCTGTGAGTGGGGCATTTTTGCGCCGATGGCATGGCTCCTGCAATTACTGTGTGCGAGGTGTCGTGGTAGCGCACAGGTAATCAGTGGGAGTCATTTATGAAGTTACTCATTGCAGAAGATACGAGTTTCTTTCGCAATATTCTCCAGCAGGTTCTGGGACGCGAATACGAGTTGGTATTTGCGAACGACGGCGATGCGGCGTGGGCTGCCTTGCAGCAGCCGGGCGCGCCGCGGCTGGCGATCCTGGACTGGGTGATGCCCGGACTCAGTGGACCGCAGCTTTGCCGCAAAGTCAGATCGTATGAAGCTCTTTCGTCCATGTATTTGATTCTCTTTACTGCAAGAAACAGTGAGGCGGACGTCGTTTCCGGCCTTCGCGCAGGGGCGGACGATTACATCACGAAACCGTTTGATCCCGCGGACCTTTGCGCCCGCATTCGGATGGGCGAACGTGCACTCGGGTGGCGAGACGCGGTCGAAGCCAAGTCTACTTTGGTCTGCCAAGGGCTGTATCGTGAGAAAAACATTTTCGACAATTTAGCCGCCTGGCCGTTCTCTCCGGGCAGCGAAGAGGATTCGGTCCAGGAACCGAACGGACTCAGCGCCTCTGGCTTAGCCAGCCCTCCCGACCTGCCTCGCGAATTGAATGAAGTGACCGCTCATCAGCAGTCAATACTCTCGCTGGAGAAGCTGCATGCTTAATGCAATGAATATCTCAGATAATTCCAAGCAGAATGCACCAACAAAATCGTCGCAAACGGTTTTGGTTGCCGAAGACGATGCGGTCTTCCGGCGTGTTCTTGAACGTCAACTGCAAAACTGGGGTTATCAGGCAATCGTTGTAGAGGATGGAACGGAAGCGTGGGAGATACTTCAACAACCGAATCCGCCTGAGCTTCTAATCCTTGACTGGATGATGCCGGGCATCGACGGCCTTGAGCTCTGCCGGCGAATTCGCCAAAAACAAGACGACCGGTACCAATATGTGGTGCTGCTGACGGGTAAGGACGAAAAAGAAGACGTCATCGAGGGGCTGAACTCCGGCGCGGACGATTATTTGACGAAACCGTTTAATATCGGCGAACTTCGCGCGCGCCTTCGAACCGGCAAGAGAATTCTTGCCCTGCAGAGAGAACTGATCCAGGCTCGCGAGGCGCTCCGCTTTGAGGCCACGCACGACGCACTCACCGGTTTGTGGAGCCGCGGCGCAACTTTGCACCTGCTCGAGTCGGAAATGCAGCGCGGCGCTCGAACTCGTACTTCCACTGGAATCCTGATGGTCGATCTCGACCATTTCAAGAACGTCAACGATACACACGGGCACCTAATTGGCGACGAAGTGCTCAAAGAAGCTGCCTACCGAATTGGCCAAGCCGTCCGCTCGTATGACTTTGTTGGACGCTACGGCGGCGAGGAATTTCTGGCGATTCTTACCAATTGCACGCTGGCGGATTTGCACATGGTTGCAGAAAGAATTCGCAGCGCCATCGCGGATCTTCCGATTACGACAAAAACGGCGAGTGTGAAAGCGACGGTGAGTATTGGAGGCGTGGTGGCTTCTAAAGGAGCACACGATCTTGAATTTCTTGCGGTAGCAGATTCGGCGCTTTATGAGGCGAAACGAACCGGCCGTAATCGCGTGGTGATTGGAAAATGCGATCCGCGCCCGGTTCTGGATGAAACCTTCAAGTGCAGCAGCGGAATCGCGCATGCGTAAACGTAACTTGATATTCCGGCATGTTTTATTCGCGATTGGCTTTCTGGCCCTCTCGCTTCTTGTGACTCGGCCGGAAGTGATCGTGGTAAATCGCCTCGGCTACGTCGTCTGGTATCCGGCTACGGGGCTGGCGCTCGCTCTGCTGCTCGGCATCAATCCGTGGTATGCACCGCTGGTTTTTCTTTCGGGTTCGATTGCCGGAAGATTTTTCTATGACCAATCTTTCGCTACCTACGGCGAAACGATCGGTACGCTCGGTGGCGCTGGCCTCTATGCGGCAGCGGCCTATGTTCTTCGCGATCGCGTGAAAATTGACTCAGTCCTACGCCGCCGGCGCGATGTAGTGCTCTACGTATGCGTCACTACGATTGCTGCGCTCGCTTCGACGGTTCTCGGCGTGGCTTGCCTGGCAGCCGACCACACGATTGGCTGGAATGAATTCTGGCCGTCTGCATCCGTCTGGTTTCTCGGCGACGAAATCGGATTACTAGGGGTCGCCCCTTTTTTCCTCATTCATGTGGTCCCTTGGGTACGAAGGCAGTTGTCGCCCACGGCGCAATGCAGGTCAGGAGCTGTCCGATCAACCGGCGCGAAGCGCGCGAATGGCTTGCTGATCGCCGAGGGCGTAAGCCAAGCCTTATCGATCTGCGTTCTTTTGTGGGCGATGTTCGGATCGACGCTTGCACAGTTCCAGCTCTTTTTCTTGTGCTTCATCCCTGCAATCTGGATTGCAATGCGCCAAGGCATTCGCCGGGTTGCCACGGGGCTGCTGGCGATCAACTTCGGAATCGTGGTGGCCTTGCATTGCTATCCCGCAAACACCGTGCTGCTCTCGAAGCTTGCGCTGCTGATGTTCGTCCTCTCGGCGTTGGGACTGCTGGTCGGGTCGGCAGTCACCGAACGGCATCGCATCGCCATTGAGCTCATGGAGCGGACAGCTGAGCTGCAGGCAGTCAATGTGCAGCTTCTTGCTTCCAAGCAAAAAGCCGAAGAAGCAAGCCGGACGAAAAGCGAGTTTCTGGCGAACATGAGCCATGAGATACGGACCCCAATCAACGGGATCCTGGGCATGGCGGAGCTAGTGCTCGATACCAAACTCACGGCCGAGCAGCGCGACTACCTCGGAATGCTCAAGGCGTCTGGCGATTCGCTCTTGCGGGTAATCAATGACATTCTCGATTTTTCGAAGATTGAGTCAGGAAAGCTGGAGCTCTGCCCAGCCGAATTTCATCTACAGGATACCGTCGGCGACGCGATGAAGGCTCTGGCGTTACGCGCACACCAAAAAGGTCTGGAGCTGACATTTCATATCGCGTCTGAAATTCCTGAGTATGTGGTTGGAGATTCAGGAAGACTGTGCCAGATTCTGATCAATCTTGTGGGAAACGCCATCAAGTTTACGCCGAGTGGGGATGTCATCCTGCGCGCCGAACTCGAGTCGAACGACAGCCGCGAGGCGCAAGTGCACTTTAGTGTGACCGACACAGGCATTGGCATTCCGGCGGAAAAACATCAGCTCATTTTCGAGGCGTTCGCCCAGGCTGACGGCAGCACGACACGCAACTACGGTGGAACCGGACTCGGATTAACCATCTGTTCTCACCTCGTCGCTTTGATGGGCGGCCGAATCTGGCTCGATAGCGAGCCCGGCAAGGGCAGCGCCTTTCACTTCACCGCACGTTTTGAGCCGGCGCAGCGGTCGCTCAGTGCTATCGATGCCGATTCATCTGAACTGAGGGGTATTCCGGTTCTGGTGGTGGACGATAACGAGGCGAATCGCAGAATCCTGGTTGATATGACCAGAAGCTGGGGAATGCAAACCGTCAGCGCCGAAGACGGCCAGTCGGCTCTTCACAAGATAAAGGAAGCTCAAGCCGCGGGAACGGCTTTTCGCCTCGTCGTCGCGGATAGCTGCATGCCCGAAATGAGCGGCTTCGATTTGGCGCAGCAGATCAACGAATGCGAGGAGCTAGCCGGCGTGAAAGTGATGATGCTGACTTCGGCTGGCCAGCGAGGGGATGTTGAGCGTTGCCGGAAACTAGGAATCGGCGCTTATCTGTTCAAGCCGGTTCGAAAATCGGAACTGCTATCGGCAATCTTGAGAGTTCTCAGTCAGGACAACGAAAACCACGAGAAGTCTCTGGTTCAAGATGAGCCGTGTTGGCAATCCGCGCCCCTGCGAATTCTGGTCGCCGAGGATAATCTCGTAAACCAGACAGTGATCCTGCACATGCTGACACACGTGGGACACCTTCCGACAATCGTCAACAACGGAAAAGAAGCCATCGAGGCGATTCGGGCAGGAATCTTTGACCTCGTGTTTATGGATGTGCAGATGCCAGAAATGGACGGGCTGACCACAACGCGGCAAATCCGCGAGGCTGAGAAAACCTCCGGCGAGCATATTCCGATCGTCGCTATGACGGCTCACGCGATGAAAGGCGACCGCGAAACTTGTCTCGATGCCGGCATGGATGGCTATATCGCGAAACCGGTGACCCGCAAGGAAATCGCACAGACGATTGCGGATATTCTTGAGAAGAAGAACAAACTTGTCGGGAATTCTCCCAATGCTCAGGCGCAAGCGTCCTCCTGGGATCCGCTGGATGCGCTCGAAAGGGTCGACGGCGATGAAGCGCTCTTGCGGGAACTGATTCAGATTTTTCTTGAGGAAAGCCCCAAACAGATCGAGAAACTGACCCGTGCAATTGAGATGGGCGATATCGCGGCGCTCGAGAGAACGGCTCACGGCTTGAAGGGAGAGCTGAAATATCTCGGGCTCGTTCAGGCTGCGGAACAAGCTTGGGAGTTCGAACGCAGCGGCCGCGCCGGAGACTTGCGGTCAGCTACTAACCTGCTTCAGCCCTTTAAGAGCGAAATTCGAAACGTCACTGCGGCAATGCGGCACGTGCTGGACTCTCCCGAACTGATATCTCCTTCTCTCTAGCGGCACAAACGGCTGAAGGATCGACCTTCGCGGGGCGCGCCGTGGTAGCTTCTTTATTCCGCGTTAGAGAATCGGGGTCGCGATTTTTACGGAAAAGATCAGATATTCCATGTAGATTCTCTTTAGCCGGAATTCGGCGGAGCAACGTTGCCGCTACACCCAGGAGCCACAACTGAAAACCGCTCTCGTAGTTGAAGATAATGCCGTGAATCGTGAGCTGCTCCGGGAACTGTTAAGCGCCCGCGATTATGTTGTCGAGGAGGCCGAGAATGGCCTGCAGGCGCTCGAAATGATGACCCAACGCAGGCCAGATGTTTTGTTGCTTGATCTGAACATGCCTGTCCTCGACGGATTTGCGACACTGCGAAAAGTTCGCGAACAGCCTGAGCTGTCAGGCTTGCCGGTGCTCGCTGTGACCGCCTCGGCGATGCGCGGCGATGAAGAAAAAGCGCGGGAAGCTGGGTTTGATGGTTACTTATCGAAGCCGGTCAAATCGCAGATACTTTTCCATGAACTTGATCGCCTATTGAAAAAAGGCTGATTCCTGCAGCCCGCGTGGGCAGTGACATGACTGCGTGAAACTCAGAATTCGTAGCGTAGCGCGAACTGCATCACGCGTGGGTTGGTCATCAGGTGCGTATAGTTGCCGAAGTTCGGAACCGCGATGGAGTTGTTGCTTTCACTCGCGCTCGCGGAATTCTGATCGTTGAAGTCGAAACGCGTCGAGTTGGTGATGTTGAAGACTTCCCAACGCAATGCCAGGGTGTGTTTTTCATTCCACGGCATGTTCCAGCGTTTCGAAAGCCCGAGGTCGACACCGAAGAAGCCGTCGCCGCGGACAAAGTTGCGCACACCAACCTGACCGGGCAGTGCCGGATCAAAGGAAGCTTCGGCCGTCGCCGCGTCGGGAAAGATATTCACGTTGCCATCCGCCTGGTGGAAGGCGCCAGTCTTCAGGTGCGAAACGGTTGGCATTGCCGCGCCCTCCCAATACCAATCGGTTGGGTAGTCGGCGGGGTTGTTGTAGATCGTGTAGGGAAAGCCACTCGTCCAACGGAACAGGCCGGAAAGCTGCCAGCCTCCGATAACGGCATCCATTGCACGGTTGATAGTTGTGGCGAAGGGGCGGCCTCGACCGACTGGCAAGTCGACGATCCAGTTCGCATTCAGTTGATGCGTCGTATCGAAATCAGAAACTGCGCGGAAGAGATAAGGCTGCCAGGCGTTGAACATTTGACAGCCGCCGTTGAAATTGAGCGCGCCACTGTTTCCGAGGCGCTCGGCGTCTGAGCACAGATCGATTGACTTCGAATAGGTGTAATTGAAGTCGAACTGAATGCCGTGACTCATTTGACGCCGGAGCGTGGCTTGTAGTGCGTTGTAGTTCGAGAATCCGATCGAGCGCAAAGTAAACAGCGATGTGTACTGCGGATTGTAGAAAGAGTTCGGCCCTCCAGTTGGATAGTATTGGCAAAGCGGTGCGCCCTTCTGGCCGCAGTTCGGATTGCCAGTAGCATCCGGTATTCCGCCGTTTCCGAATCCGGACACAAAAGGTACGTCGAGAGCCTGAAGGGCCGTGGTTTCGACGCCCGCCACTCCACAAAAAAGATCGAAGACTGCCAGCACGGGATTGGTGGTCGATGCGGGGAAATTTTGGCCGCAGCCTCCTGTTTGAGCGCCGAGCGCGTAAGACCCGCCATTAATCGGCTTCTGGATCATGTCATTCCAATACTGAACGACAGCCGGACTGACCATGGAGTTGCTGAAGGTGGCGTCGGTCACGCCCTGAAGTTCGTAAAGTTTCGCCAGCGGCTGGATGGCGGAGAAGTAATCCAGGCCGGATTTCTTGTCTCTTAGATCGAGAGGCTGAGCAACGTCTTGTGAACTCAGCAAGCGGTGCGAAAATCTGCCTACGTAGGCGAGATCCAGCGTGAATCCTTTACCGAGATCGCGCTCTACAGAGAAGTCGGCCGTGTACGAATAGGGCGTCTTCAGGGACGTGTCCAGGCTGTCGCCAAAATCAGATCCGCCGAGCGACTGCATGGTCGGTATCACCTCCGGGAAACTTGGGGCTCCGGGATTGGGTTGAAGAAGGCTGGTCGGGATGACATTGACATTCGTTAAACGAGGCAAACTCGTCAGCGGCAGGATCGGGTTGGTAAGGCTCGTCGTCAATCCGAAAGAATTTCCGCTGAATTCATCGACGATGCCTTGTCCGAAGCGGTCGTAGACGATTCCAAACCCTCCTCGGATGGATGACTTGTTGCCGTTCCCCAGAATCTTGCTCAGGAAACCTTCTGTTTTGTTCGGCGCCCAGGCAAAAGCAAAGTGCGGACCGACGTTGCCGAAATCCCAATTCCAATATCCTTTTTTCCCATTGGCGGGACCACACCAGTTGACTGACAGTGGAGGATCTTGATTGGAGGGGATGCCGTTGGCGCCATCGGCTGCGCGAGTGTTAAACCATTGCCCAAGACTGGGGCTGGGACAAACCTGCAAACCGCTGGTTTCCCAGATAGGAGAGAAAAGAGAATAACGCAGGCCCGCGGTGAGTGTGAGGTTGGGCGTAGCCTTCCAAATGTCTTGCACATACGGCTCGTAACTATCTTGTGCAAACCGGCGTGAGATGGCGGAATTAGCAGGAAGCAACTGCAGTTGCCGGTTGTAGTTGAAAACCGTTGTGGCTTGCGTAACGATTCCCAACAGATCGGTGATCGGATAGTCGTAGCTTACGGCGAAGCTCGGGTCGACGCCGGGATAACCGTTGGTCGCCGGATTCAGAGGGCTGTTTTTATCGGCAAATCCCGAGGTCGTAGTGAAGGATGAGTTCGTGCTTCCGCTATCAAACGAAGACGTGTAGTTGAGCCGGGGTTCGCGCATAAACAACAAATACCCGCCAAATTGCACAGTATGCTTCCCGTGAATCCATGACAGGTCCTCGGAAAAATTGTGCATCGGGCGCTGGTAGTTTTGGGTTCGGGTAATGCTCTGGCTGAAATTGAAAATGACCCATGGCTGGTACGAGTTGCCAAGAGTTCCAAAGCTCTCTCGTACAAACCCGTAGTGGAAGTTGCTCATCAAGTTTGGATGGATCACCGCTGAGTAGCCGACGATGAGCCCTTTGTTGTGATAGACAGTCTGTCCTTGCGGAGGCTGGCCGGGAAAGTAAGGTTGACAACCGCCGCAGGCGTCGCTCGAATCGTCGCGTGACGCTCCGATCAAAGAAAGACGCTGCTTGCCGTCTTGCGTCAGGTTGTAATCGGCGCGGGCGATGTAGACATTCTGCGTCTCGGAGGTCGGCGCCGCGAAAACGAATCCCTGGTAGTTGTAACCGTCGCCGGTGACGTTGCTATTCGGCAGAGGCAAAGTCTGGAAGTATGCCATTGCGGTGGGATCGGGGCCGATGTGGTTCGGATCCAGTTGCTGCAGTTGCTTGAAACCGAGGGCATTGTAACCGGGCGCAGGAGTGTACATCTTGCCGCTCTTGCCTTGGACGGCGAAACCGGAACCGCCGGGACACTGCGCTGTGTTAAGGCTTCCATTTTTATTGAGAGTGCACAGATACTGCAGGACCCCATCCCGCATCGCTAAACTTGGAACTTCTTCGCCGGAACTTACGGTTTGTTCCGCGCGCCGCGTCCCTTCGTAATTCATGAACAGAAACAGGCGATCTTTTTTTATGGGGCCGCCGATGGAAGCGCCAAAAATGTTGCGGATTAGTTTGGGAGGCGTATTGCAATCATCGGGATTGGCCAGGGTGCAGGTGGTCAGCTGGGTCAGCTTGTTGAAGTAGTCATTCGCATTGGTATATGTGTTGCGAAGGTATTCGTAAACTGAGCCGTGAATACTGTTGGTGCCGCTTTTCGTGACAAGAGCAACTTGTGCGCCGCTCGTCCCTCCTTCATCGGCGTTAGCGTTGGAAGTGGTGACGCGGAACTCCTGGACCGAATCGAGCGTAACGGGCAAGACGGACTGAAACGCCTGGCCGCCCTCCTGGTTGGCGCGAATGCCATCGACGCTGATATTGCCCTGGTCGCTGCGCGCGCCATTCACTGCGCCGCTTCGTGTGTCGTCGAGACTCGTGTCAGCGCGATTTCCAGTGTAGGCGACGCCAGGTTGCAGCGTGAGCAAGTCGGGGACGTTCCGGCCTTCGAGCGGGAGCTCCTTCACCTGGTTTTCGCCAAACGCGATTCCGAGCGTCGCATCCTCGGTGTTGAGTGCCGGTGCTTCGCCTGAGACTTCAATCTGCGTGGTGGGCGCGCCGACCTCAAGAACAATGTTGACGCTGGCCGGCTGGTTGACGAGAAGCTGGAGATTGCGCTGCTCGTATCTCTTGAAGCCTGCCCTTTCGACGGTAAGCAGATACGTGCCTGGGGGAAGGGCAAGGAATTCAAACTCGCCGGTGGATGGGGTAGTGGCTTGCCGGATAAACGCCTGCGACTGATTCGCAATCGTGACGCCGGCCCCGGCGATCACCGCCCGAGTGCTATCCAGGACCTTGCCGTGCAACGAAGTGGTGCCGGTTTGTGCGTAGAAATAAGGAGTGAAAAGCAGAAGACCGACCGGCAACAAGCAGAAAATCCACTTCGGGCTGCAACGCTTCATCTTGGTCCCTTAGGCTCTGTGCTATTGTTCTGCGCAGGAATTAAACCACGGAAGCCGAGGTCCAACGGAGAATTTTGAAAGTCGAGTCTTCCGCAAAGACCGACAAGCTCCCTGACCGCTTTTGTGGTGAGAACAATATGAGGACTGTGCACGCGAAGTCAAGAGACAACGGATGCGACCCGCGGTCAGTGCCTGAGAGCTGATACAACGTACGGAGAAACCCTGATGCCAAAGCCTATCCTGAATCGCGTCTTGATTTTCCTGATGTGCCTGGTTTTTACGGATTTGGTGAACGCTCAAACCAAGCCACGGGCGAGGGATTTGGGCGTTCCTTTCGACGGTGTGCCCGGGCCGCTGAACGCCATCACCGATGTGAAAGGAGTGGAAGTTGGTCATACGACGCTGATTTCTGGCGATGCGCCGGCACCCGCTGTGCGAACGGGAGTGACCGCGGTTCTGCCTCGCGGCAAAGACTCGAACGACTCTGTTTTTGCTGGATGGTTTACGGAGAACGGCAACGGTGAGATGACCGGGACAACCTGGGTCGAAGATTCGGGATTTCTCGAGGGTCCGGTGATGATCACGAACACGCACAGCGTAGGAGTCGTGCGCGATGCCGTGATTGCGTGGCGCCTGAAACATCACGGCGTCGACCAAGAGGGATATGCCTGGTCTTTGCCGGTTGTCGCGGAGACCTGGGACGGCTATCTGAATGACGTCAACGGGTTCCACGTAAAACCCGAGGATGCTTTTCATGCCCTCGATACCGCGCACGGTGGTCCCGTGGAAGAAGGAAATGTTGGCGGCGGGACTGGAATGATATGCAACGAGTTCAAAGGAGGAATCGGCACTGCATCGCGCAGACTCGATGCAAAGTACGGTGGCTATACGGTTGGAGTGCTGGTGCAGTGCAACTATGGGCAGAGGAATCAGTTGCGAATCGCAGGCGTGCCGGTGGGCAGCGAGATTAGCGGACCGAAAGTTTGGGATGACGATGTGGGGTCGATCATCGTTGTGGTTGCCACGGATGCTCCATTGATCCCGACGCAATTGAAGCGCGTGGCGAGGCGGGTAACGCTAGGGCTGGGACGAAATGGAAGCTACTCCGGTGATGGCTCGGGCGACATCTTTATTGCCTTTTCCACCGCGAATCCGGGAGCATCATCGTCCGCGGGGGTTCGCACACTCGCGATGCTTCCAAACGACGACATTAACCCAGTATTCCTGGCCACGGTGCAAGCTACGGAGGAAGCGGTTGTCAACGCCTTGGTTGCAGCGGAGACTATGACCGGCATGAACGGTCACACGGTGATCGCGCTGCCTCATGATCAATTGCGCGAGGCCCTCAAGAAGTACAACCGGCTCGCACATTGACCTCTGATCTTTTTCAGATAGACCTCCGCGTTCGGCAGAGCGACATTCAGAAACTCAAATCACGGTGCCGAACTGCAAAGCGAAGATAAAAGTGGCGCAATGCTGATCCACCCCGACCATCTTTTCCCCGCCGAGCCGAGTACACGGAAAATCGCGAAGAGCTTGTATGAGGAGATTCGAACGCTGCCGATCCTCAGCCCTCATGGCCACACGCAGGCGAGATGGTTTGCATTGAATCAACCCTTTTCAGATCCCGCACAGCTTTTCGTTCAGCCCGATCACTACGTATTTCGTATGCTGTGCAGCCAGGGAGTTTCGCTGGACGATCTCGAGATCGGGCAGTCGACCGCAACAAATCCGCGAGAAATCTGGCGCATCTTCGCCCATCATTATTATCTGTTCCGCGGCACGCCAACTCGCCTGTGGCTGGACTATGCGTTTCAGGAACTATTCGGAATGCAGGATCGTTTGTCGGAGGAAAATGCCGATCTTTATTTTGACAGCATTACAGAAAAACTTCACAGGCCCGAATTTCTGCCACGAGCGCTCTACGATCGCTTTAACATCGAACTTCTCGCAACAACCGATTCTCCTCTCGATTCGCTCGGAGATCATAAAAAGATTCGCGAATCGGACTGGAACGCGCGAATCATCCCGACATTTCGCCCTGATCCAGTAGTCGATCCTGAATTTCCTGAATTCGCAACGAACCTGATAATGCTCGCAGAACAGACGGGCGAAGATACTTCGACCTGGCACGGCTATCTCAATGCGCTTCGATCCATTCGGGCGCGTTTTCGCGAACTCGGTTGCAGGGCGACGGACCATGGACATCCCACCGCGAGAACTGCGAATCTTCCTGCGGTCGAAGCTGCACAGCTTTTTGGCCGGGTGAGCGCAGGCAAATCCGACGCGCAGCAAAGCGAACTCTTCCGCGCGCAGATGCTGACGGAGATGGCGGGCATGAGCCTGGAAGATGGACTCGTCATGCAAATTCATCCCGGCAGCTTGCGCAACCACAATCGTCAACTCTTCGAGCGCTACGGACGCGACACGGGCGCAGATATTCCCACCGCGACCAACTATGTTGAGGCACTGCGGCCGTTGCTCGATCGATTTGGCAACGAACGCAATCTAACGATCATTCTTTTTACGCTCGATGAGTCAACCTACAGCCGCGAACTGGCGCCGCTTGCTGGGCATTATCCTTGCCTGCGTCTCGGCCCGCCGTGGTGGTTTCACGACAGCCCGGAGGGAATGATGCGGTATCGCGAGCACGTGACGGAGACTGCCGGTTTCTATAACACGGTAGGATTCAACGATGACACGCGCGCATTTCTCTCGATACCCGGGCGGCATGACATGGCGCGCCGCGTGGAGTGCAGTTTTCTTGCGAAGTTAGTGGCAGAGCATCGGCTGGACGAAGATGAGGCGCTGGAAATCGCGCGCGATCTCACCTACAACCTGGTGAAGAAGGCGTATCGACTATGAACGGATTAATAGAGATAACATCGGCGGAAGCTCAAGGGCATCCGCTTGAGGTTGATGAAACTCTGTGACTATTGATCGTCGAAGATTCCTTCGTCTCGCCGCGGCCGCCTGCGCTTCTCTCCACGCGCCTTCCGCTTTTGCTGGCGAAAAATCTACCGCGATTCGGCTGAATCTGCGGCCGGACCGGCTCGGCAACAAGATCGGACCCGATTTCACTGGCCTCAGCTACGAATCGGCGCAGCTCGGGAATCCGAATTTCTTTTCGGGAGACAATACCAGCCTGATCGCGTTTGTGAAACGGCTGGGAAATTCCGGAGTGCTGCGGATTGGCGGCAATACAAGCGAATATTGTTACTGGAAGCCAAATCCCGCGGGCGAAGCGTCAACTTCCGCCAACCTTATTGTGGGGCCCGATGCCGGCCACAAGGCGCCGGCTCGGGTCGACATTTCGCCGCAGGCAATTCGAAACCTGCGCGATTTCGTCGACGCTGCCGGCTGGAAGCTGATCTACGGTTTGAATATCGGAACCGGAACGGTGGAAGACGCGGTCGCCGAAGCCGAGTACGTGATGGATGTGGCGGGGCCCAAGCTGATTGCGTTTCAGCTCTGCAATGAGCCCGATTTGTTTTACCGCAATGGAATTCGCAAGTCAGATTATGAATTCCCTCAGTTCGCCGCTGAATGGCAGCGCTTCTATGAGACTATTCGCGCCCGCGTTCCGAGCGCCCCGTTTGCAGGGCCAGACACCGCATTTAATACTTCGTGGCTTGTCCCTTTCGCGCGGAGATTTAAAGATGAAGTGATGTTTCTCTCGCAACACTACTATGCGGAGGGTCCACCCACCGATCCTTCCATGACAATCGATCGATTATTACGGCCGAACCCGCAGTTACAAGATGAATTTGATGGGATGAAAAAGACGGCGCAGGAAACCGGCTTGCCCTTCCGCCTGGCAGAGACGAACTCCTGCTATTCGGCGGGCAAACCCGGCGTGAGCGATACGTTCGCGTCGGCGTTATGGGGAGCAGATCTGATGTATCAACTTGCATCGCAGGGAGGCGCGGGGATTAATTTTCACGGCGGCGGCTACGGATGGTACACGCCGATTGCCGGGACTCCCGAGCACGGCTTCCTTGCGCGTCCTCTTTGTTACGGGATGTTGCTTTTCGCGGAAGCCGGCGCTGGGCAATTGATCGAGACGCAGATAGACGGACTGGAGCAGGCCCCTCTGCTCACTGCGTACGCGTTGCGAAGCAAGGATGGGGGGTTGAAAGCTGTGATCTTCAATAAGAATTCCGATCGCGACGTTCAACTGAGCGTCAGCAACCAGGGAAACCACGCAAACGTTCTCCGGCTACACGCTCCGCGCATCGATGACGCGACTGACGTGACATTAGGTGGTACACCCGTCGGAGCGAATGCCAGCTGGTCGGCGGTGCGAGAAGAAAAGCTGACGGCGCAAAACGGTAGTCTCGCGGTCGAGTTACCCGCTGGAAGTGCAGCCCTGCTTACTTTTCAGACCTAGCGCACTCGAAGCCGTTACGCGGTTTTTTTCATCCGAAATTGTCCCGGCTTGTAATCGCCGGGAACCTACTCCCGGGGCTGCTTTGTAATAGTTGAAACGCGCTTCCACGAGACCCTCCTCGACTTAGTGTTTTCGATGTCCCTAAGCGTACGATCGATTCGTTATCCGGTAACTTCAGGCTGACACCTAAACGGTTTCACCGATTCCTTGAGGCTATGCGGCTTTCTAGAATTTTTGCCGTGGTGTGATGATCAGCTCCAGCAGCCTCGTCTTTGGCCCGAGAGTGAACGGGTCCAAGAGTGACTGCACACGGCGGCCCTCGTCGGGCCTTTGCAGTTTGACCGGCCTGGAAGCCACCCCTGGCTGCCTGGAACTCTGGTTCAAGGAGGCTATCGTGGACGCAAACAGGTTTCGCGATTCGTCGGAACCCTCGCCCCCGCCGGTGAAGGAACCAACCGATCCTCCGGAAAATCCCGGTGTGCCGATCCGGGAGCCGGATCCAGAGGATCCTGCAGAGATCTGACCTCGGGAGTCTCGACCGTTACTAACTCCCGTGGGTAACCGGCTATTCAAAGCAGCCCACTGCCGCTTCGGTGAAACTGATTCAGCCTAGGGCCCATCTGCTATTCTTCTGGATCAATCGAAAGCAATGCCGTTGTCGTGATTTCATAAAGCGACGTCGACCGGTCATACGGTGAACAGAAGTCCAATTTTCCTGAGTTGCATCTAGCATTCTGATCCAGGAGCACGCATAGGAATGAGGCGCAGAGATTTTCTAAAATCCAGTGCTGCACTTGCGGCGGTCGCGGAGTTCGGCGGCGCCAGCGCTCGCGCAATCGTACCAGCTCATAATTGGGGTAAGTACGACTTTGGCTCCGGGCCGCCGGTTTCCGACAGGCTGAACCAGGGACCGTTTCCTCAATATCCGCCTGACGCCGTCATTCCAACCGACGACGTGGTGATGACGACATCCCCTTCTGAAGACGTAGTTCCCGGTTATGGCAAAGGCTTGATCACTTACATCACTGCAGATATGGGAACAGAAGAAATCAAGTCGGATAACATTCCGCGAGCGATCGAGGACCTGGTACGTTTTCCGCTCGGACAAAAACTTTACATCCGGCCTACGTGGCGCGAAATTCAGCCCCGGCCGGGAAAGCTGGAGTTGCCGGAATATCTAAAGCTTGTACTTGACCAGGCAAAGAAGAACGACAAGGCGATCGGCATGCGCATTCAGATGAGCGCTCCGGATTACTGGCACGCACCGGCTCTGCCGGATTTCGTTCTCGACAAGGTTCCAACCGTTGATCTGGTCATGGATTCCCACGAATCGGCATCGGAAGGCGCAAGATTTCTGAAAAATCCTTACACGAAATATCAGCCGAGATTTGATCACCCTTTCTTTCAGCAGGCGTTCAAAGAATTGGTCGAGCAACTTGCGTCAGAGTTCAACGGGAACTCTCTAATCGAGTTCGTCGACACATTTCTTTACGGATTCTGGGGCGAAGGGCATACTTGGCCGTTCGGTAACAGTCCATTTCCTGACTACCAGACCGCGGAACGCACCTGGATTCAGATGTGGGAAGTTCAGCAGGAAAATTTCTCTAAAACGCCCCTGGCCACGAATACGCAACCGGATTTCAGCCGCGTAGGAAATTCGGAAGTGCTCGATCGCAGCGTCCGCAGCAACAACTGGATCCGCAGCGACACGATCTTTATTGAGAATGAGCAGATCGAAGCTCTGAGCAATCGTCCGCCGTGGGTTGCGGCGATCATTGAACAAGGCCTGCCGAGCCAACCTCCGGATAAGCTCACGTCGCATGATGGGGTTTCGCCGGCTGATGACATGATCGTTCACGTGATGGACGTGGGCGCAAATTACTGGTCGCTTTGGAACTTTCATGAGATCAATGCCAAGAACCTGGCTGCGTACTATCATGCGTTTCCCACGTGGTTTGACCGGATCAATCGCCGTATCGGCTATCGCGTGCGGCCTTCGTTCATCTGGAGCTACGAAGATAACGGCTATCAGGGACTGATTGTCGGCTTCGCCAATGACGGCATCGCTGGAGTTCCCGGTGTATTGCGCGTGACGGTCGAGACCGAGGACGGAAAGCCTTTGAAAAGCGGTTGTCTGGATGCGGGATATCCTCTGCCAGGAAAGATCCGACAGGCGCAGTTTGTATTGCCCGTGCGAGGAACGAAATGGCAAGGGCTAAGGCTTCGAGCGGAAATTGAAGTCAAAGGCATGCGCTATCCAGTGCGATGGGCCTGCCAGCAAAAGCTGAATGACGACGGCACACTCTCGTTACGCGCCAACGGTCGCCACGTTTCATGACAAGCGCCGGCCTGCCGTTTAGGTGGGCCACCCGCCACAGATGCTGTTCCCGCGAGGCTTGGCTCATTTTTCGAAATTGTGTTGTCGTCTTTTGAGTGGTGGCCAATCGAAACAACAGCACGCCGGTTAAGGACAACGGCCAAAGCCGGGCGATCACAAAGGCGTATTCGCGTATGCGAGACGAATCGCTGCGAATGGCGTATGCTGTCGGTTTCGGCTCAACACAACGGAAGGGCAAGGAGCCTTTGTGATTTCCTCAGGAGCCTCGATACGTTTTCTCTGCGCAACAGCCTTGATTTGGGGGGCGATTGTCTCCCGCGCCCAAACCTCGTCAGGTTCTGTTTCAAGCACTTCGGGCCAAGGTTTTCCATCTGGAAATGGAGCGAATTCGTTCTCAGGCAGCACGCCGGCCAAGCTCGTTTCGGGAAGTATCCCTCTCTCATTGCAAGATGCGATCGAACTCGGGCTGAAACACAACCTCGGTCTGCTGCTATCGCAAGCTGACACCCGCACCGCTCGCGGGCAGCGCTGGCAAGAGTTGAGTACTTTACTCCCGCAGGTAACCGCGGCGCCTTATGCAGCAGAGTCCAAGATCAACCTCGACGAACTCGGGTTCGCGGGCGTCGCCGCGCTGTTTCATCTCGCTCCATCGATCGGACCTTTCTCGTTCTTCGACGCGCGCGCGGCTGTGAGTCAAAGCCTCTTTGACTGGAAATCCATCAGCGCCGCCCGCGCCGCCAACCAAAACGTGAAGTCGGCCGATTACACTCAGCTTGACGCTCGCGATCTTGTCATCCTCTCGGTCGGGTACGTTTACTTCCAAGCGGTTGCCGACGAGGCTCGCATTACGACCGATCAAGCTCAGGTCGAGGCCGCACAGGCCCTCTTTAATCAAGCGACCGACCAGGTGGAGGCGGGCACGGCGGCCGACATCGACGCACTGCGCACCAAGGTCGAACTGCAGACGCGGCAACAGCAACTCATCCAGGCTAAAAACGATTTTGCGGTTCAGAAGATTACGGTCGCGCGCGTAATCGGCCTGGCCACGAATCAGGAATTGGAGCTCAGCGACAAATCGCTGTACCAGCCGTTCGATGGTGTAACCGTCGATGAAGCGTTAACCCGCGCTTACGCTTCGCGGTCCGATTACCGCGCCGCCGAAAGCGCAGTTCGAGCAGCGGAATTATCGCGCAAGGCTGCAGTCGCCGGCTATTACCCATCCCTATCTTTCGGGGCCGATTATGGAGTGGCCGGCGATCATCCTTCCGATTCCACTCACGTGTACGACGTGCGAGGAACGGTGTCGATCCCGATCTTTACCGGCAACAGCGTACATGGCGATATTCAGCAGGCCGATGCGCGGCTGCAACAGAGCCGCGAGCGGCTGGAAAACCTCCGCGCCCAGGTCGAGGCGGATGTGCGCACTGCATTTCTGAACTTGCAGTCTTCTGCCGACGAAGTGAAGGTTGCGGAAAGCAACATCGCGCTTGCCGACCAGACGCTCGCTCAATCGCGCGACCGCTTCAGCGTAGGGGTCACCGATTCGGTCGAAGTGGTGCAATCGCAAGAGACGGTTGCCAGCGCGCACGAGCAATACATTTCAAGTTTGTATAGCTACAATTTCGCAAAAATTTCACTGGTTCGCGCCCTGGGCGCTGGGGTTCAGGGCATAAAGGAATATTTCCAGGGAAAATAAAATGGCTGACGAAAACGCATCGCCCTCAATCCCCAAAACCGGAGCTTCCGACTATTCTGCGCCGGAGAAAAAATTTTCACCCGATGCGCGCCGCAAGCGCCGCAGAAACGTCATCATTCTGATCACGGCAGTCGTGGTAATAGTTGCGGGAGCGCTGCTGTGGCGTTATTTGAGCAGTTACGAATCAACCGACGACGCCCAGGCGGACGTTCATCTTTATCCGGTGAGCGCTCGCATTTCCGGCTACGTGATTCGCGTGAATGTCGATGACAATCAATGGGTCAGCAAGGGCGACGTCCTGGTTGAAATCGATCCAACCGATTATCAGGTTGCGCTGGCTCAGGCGCAGGCGAATTTAGCCAACGCCGAAGCCACGGCTCGATCGCTGAATATCACGGTGCCGATCACGTCCGTGAATTCAACCAGTCAACTGCAGTTCACCGCTTCGGGCATAGAGGACGCGCGCGCCGCGGTGAATGCCGCCGAGAAACAATTGGCTGCTGCGCATCAGCAAGTAGAAGCAGCCCAGGCGAATGATGTGAAAGCCCAGGATGACCTCCACCGATACAAGCTCCTCGTCGACAGACGGGAAGTGTCGCAGCAAATCTACGATCAGGCACTCGCGACGGCCAAGTCGAGCACTGCCACGGTCGCCGCCGCGCAGGCAAACGAGTCTGCCGCTCAGCAAGTTGTTCAACAAACGCAGAGCCGCCTGACGCAGGCGACCGCCAACCACGAGTACGCGCAGACGGGCCCGCAACAGGTCTCCTCCACTAAGGAGCGCGTGCAGGCGGCGATCGCCGACGTTCAGCAAAAGCAGGCGCTCCTGCATCAAGCGGAACTGAACCTGCAATACACGAAGGTCGTCGCCCCAGTAAGCGGGGAAGTAAACAAGACTGTGGTCGTCGGATTGAACGTTGAACCGGGTCAGCAACTACTCACGGTTGTCCCCCTCGATGAGGTCTGGGTCACAGCTAATTTCAAGGAGACGCAACTCAGGCACATGCAGGTCGGACAGAAGGCTGACATTCACGTGGATTCAAGCGGCCGGACTTTGCGCGGCCATGTTGACAGCATTGCCGGAGCCACGGGGCCGCTGTTCAGTTTGCTGCCTCCCGAAAATGCAACGGGAAACTACGTGAAGATTGTGCAGCGAGTTCCCGTCAAGATCGTGCTTGAGCCTGGCGAAAATCGGGACCGCAGGCTACGCCCAGGAATGAACGTAGTTCCAGACGTATACCTGAGATGACTAAGGCCGCACTCACACGATGACCACCGCCGCGCTCACGCTCGACCAGGATATTTGGCGGCCAAAGTATAACCCATGGCTGGTTGCGGTTGTCGTCTCGCTTGCCGCTTTCATGGAGGTGCTCGATACGAGCATCGCCAATGTTGCCCTGCCCTATATTGCCGGCAGTCTTGGAGTCAGCAATGACGATAGCACCTGGGTGCTGACTTCGTACCTGGTCTCGAACGCGATCATCTTGCCAATGACGGGGTGGCTTGCGGGTGCGGTTGGCCGCAAACGCTTTTTCATGATCTGCCTCGCTGTATTCACTGTCAGTTCGCTGCTCTGTGGGTTTGCGCCGAGTCTACCTTTTCTTCTTCTCTTCCGAGTTTTGCAAGGCGCGGGTGGCGGCGGATTGCAACCAATGGCTCAGGCCATTTTGGCGGACACTTTCCCTCCGGAAAAACGCGGGCTTGCGTTTGCCCTGTATGGAATAACGGCGGTCACTGCGCCAACGATTGGTCCCACCCTGGGCGGATGGATCACATTCAACTATTCCTGGCGCTGGATTTTCTTTATCAATCTTCCCGTGGGTGCGATGACTTGGTTCCTGGTACGCAGGTTCGTCGAAGACCCTCCTTATTTGCAAAAACTCAAGAGGGCCGGCGTCAAGCTAGATTACATTGGCATCGCTCTTTTAGCTCTCGGGATCGGCGCCTTGCAGGTTCTGCTCGATAAAGGCCAGGAAGACGATTGGTTCGGCTCGCACTTCATCACCACTCTCGTTATCACTTCGGCGGTGTGTTTGATTTCGCTGGTGATCTGGGAGTGGTTCCAGAAGACACCGATCATCGATGTCCAGATGTTCAGGAGCTTCAACTTTGCCAGTTCGAGCCTCATGATGTTCATGCTTGGGATCATGCTGTTCAGCAGCCTGGTTCTGATGCCTTTGTTCCTGCAGACCCTTCTCGGCTACACGTCACAACTTGCCGGACTAGCTCTCTCGGCGGGAGGCTTAGTCTTGCTCATGGAAATGCCCATCATGGGTCAACTGACGACGAAAGTTCAGGCGCGCCGTCTGATCGCCTTCGGATGGATCTCGTTGTCCATTGCAATGTACTACTCCACCCAGCGCATCGACCTGCAAATCAGCTTTAGTGCGGCGACCTGGCTGCGCATTGCCCAGGTCATCGGTTTGGGCTTTCTGTTTGTCCCGATCTCGCTTGTGGCATACATCGGGCTTCCGCCGGAAAAAAACAACTCCGTAGCCGGCATCATCAATTTCATGCGCAATATGGGAAGCAGCGTGGGGACTTCTATCGTAACCACATTGATCGCGCGGCGCTCGCAACTTCATCAGGCGCGTCTGGTGGAGTATGCCAGGGTCGACAATCCCAACTTTGCAAATGCTGCGCAAGGATTGGCGCGGCAGTTCGCCAGCGGAGGACTTAGCCGGCATGAAGCGAACGCGACTGCCTATGCGCAGATTTATCAAACACTGCAGGCGCAGGCGGCAAGCCTGTCCTATATCGACACCTTTATGGTCCTCTCGGTTGGCGCAGGGATCATGTTTTTCTTGAGTTTTCTTCTCGAGAAGAACGATCCCGGAGGCGGTGGCGTGCATGCAGCTGAATAAAGATTATGCAAGTCAAATCCATCCTGTGTCCGATTGATTTTTCGGACTTTTCTGCCGCGGCCTTTCAGTACGCGCTGTCGTTGGCTGAATACTACAAGGCCAGGCTTCTTGTCCTCCACGTCGTAGAGGTTTGGAAATATCCCTTTGCCGATTATGCCGCTCAGGAGGCTGACTATGCGAAATTTTCGAAGGCTCTAAACGAAGGCGGCGAGGTGAAGTTGCAGCGATTTCTGAAGCAGTATCCGGCCGAGGGAGTGCAGCTAGAACTCGTGGTTCGGCAGGGAAACGCTCCGAACTGTGTTCTCTCATTTGCGCAAAACCAGAACATGGAACTGATCGTCATGGGGACACACGGCCGTCGGGGATTTGACCGGCTGGTGCTGGGTTCGACCACTGACAGAGTCATACGTAAGGCGGCATGTCCGGTGCTGGTAGTGTCCGATACTTCGCACCAGGCCCTGAGTACGGGACCCGACGGGCGGCATCGTTTGAGGCGAATTGTTTACTGTACGGATTTTTCAAATAATTCTGAGCAAGCGCGAGGATACGCGATTTCGTTAGCCGAGGAGTACGGAGCGGAACTGACTTTATTGCACGTGGCGGAGAACGCGCCCGATCTGGCAAGGGCAGAAGCGATCACTATCGAGCGTACGCGAGAACTGGACAAAATGATTTCAGCTACTGAGCGCAAGGATTTAAACCTGAGATTCGTAGTAAAGTTCGGAAAGCCTTACGAAGAGATTGTCCGCCACGCAACTGAGGCGCAAGCAAGCCTTATTATTATGACGGCGCGTGGAGGCGATGCTGTGGATCGAGCTGTTTTCGGCTCCACTACCTATCGAGTGATCCAATTGGGCCCCTGTCCGGTGCTCGCGGTCCACACGTAATCGGCCCGGGGAAGAAAGTGGCATTTCATGGTCAACATCATCAGCATTGAACGCGAGTATGGCTGCGGCGGAGGAGATATTGCTCAGCTTTTGGCGAACCGGCTTGGCTGGAAGCTCTGGGATCAGCGACTGACTGAGGAGATTGCGAGACTCGCGAATTGTCCCAAGGCGGTGGTCGAAGCTCGGGAGGAACGAAACGACCCGCTTTATTATCGACTTTTCAAATCCTTTCTGCGTGGCAGCTACGAAGGAAGCATCAACGCGCCCAAGCTCAACCTCGTCGATAGCGAAACGATTCTCAAAACAACGAGGCGTGTGGTTGAGCACGCAGCCGAACGAGGAAACTGTGTCATCGTGGGCAGAGGTTCACAGCAATTTCTTAAGAACCGTTCAGATACTTTGCGCGTATTCCTGTTTGCACCCAGGGAAGACAAGATCAAGCGGTTGCTGGCCCGAGGCAAAAGCGAGAAGGAAGCCGAAGAGCTCGTGGATACCATTGATCGGGAGCGAGCCGACTTCATCAAGAAGTATTTCAATGTGGAATGGCCCGACCGCGCAATCTACCATTCGATGATAAACACGGAAATCGGCGACGAAGCTGTCGTCGACATGATTCTGGCGTTTAAGGAAGCTTACCAGGCGAAGACGGCATAAAGCTCTTCCCTAAAATCCGGGCCCGGCTTAATTAGGTCCCGCGCTCTGCGAGCGGCAGGTAAACCTGAAAACGAGTATTGCCGGGTTCGGAATGAACCTGAACGTTGCCACGGTGTTTTTTTACGATCCGCTGGACGGTATCGAGTCCCAAACCGGTGCCCGCACCTACTGCCTTCGTCGTGAAGAAAGGCTCGAAAATGTGGGCCATAATTTCTTTTGAGATTCCCGGGCCATTGTCGCCGATTTCGACCACAACACATCCATCCTCGCGATAGGTTCGGACCCGAAGCTCGCCTTTGCCATTCATGGCGTCAATCGCGTTGTCGATCAGATTTGTCCAGACCTGATTGAGCTCGCTTCCGAACGAGTTCACGAGCTGCGGGAGGGGCTGGTAATCCCGTTGCACCGTCACACCGTGTTTGAGCTTGTGGTTCATGATGGTTAACGTCGTCTCCAGACTCTTCACAATGTCGACATTCTGAACTGGAGCCTGGTCCATGAAGGTGTACTCCTTGATCGCGCGGACCAGATCGGAGATGCGCGAAGCGCTGTTCTCGATTTCCTTCAACAGGCTTGCAATCTCCAAGGAAGCGGAAATCCGCACAAGAGCGGCCCGCGCGGTACCAGCGTCAAGGGTTGCAAATAAGGACTCGATGGCCGATGACTGAATCCCTCTTTGCGCCAACTCTGCCGCCAGTTTCCACAGGTCGTTTTGCGCATGACTCCGCAGCAGGGAATCGATTTCATCTTCAAGGTCGCTGATCGTTAACGCGTCCGGCGGAGGCTCGTCCCGTTGCGTAAACGACGACTCCAGCTTTTCGATCTCCGCCTTTTGCGTCGGGGTTAATTCCTTTCGTCCAAGTTCGAGGCTGGCGTCTTTGATGCGTTTCAGAGTGTCTCGCAGTTGCGCCGCAGCCCGTTTGGCGGCAGAAGCCGGATTGTTCAGCTCATGCGCAAGTCCGGCAGAAAGCTTTCCCAGCCCCACCAGCCTGTCGCGTTGTTGTTCCATTCTGGTGGCTTCGCGGACCCTATCTGACATCATGGCAACCAGGCGACTGGTCAACTCCGGCATTTTCTGCACCAGAGCCGGAAATTGTGCCGCGGGGAATCGCAAAAGACGGCTGCTGGTGAGCGCGCGCCCAGTCAAGGGAAACTGTTTCATCCGCGAAAAAGGAAGCACCCCCGTGACCTCACCTGGCTGGACTGGAAATGTTACGAGTCCACCGGCTAGTTCGCCCTTAATCTCAAGCTGGCCATCCAGGACAATGAACATCGCCTCGGCAGGATCGCCCTGGTGTACGTAGATCTCTTCCGGCTTAAGCTCAAGCTCCTGTGACTGACCGACGAACCAGGCGATCTGATCCTCCGGCAGATTCTCGAAGATAGAGAAACGAAGAAGCTGTGCGACCTCAACCATATTGCGTTATACCTTGCTCAAGTACTGATGAATAAACTGCACACCCACTGAGCCTTCGCCGACCCCGGAAGCTACACGCTTCACCGACCCATGCCGCACATCTCCGACGGCGAAAATGCCGGGTACATTCGTCTCTAAAAGAAAAGGATCCCGGTCCAGCGTCCATCCTTTCGGGCGCTGGCCCTCTCGTACGAGGTCGGGACCGGTCAAGATAAACCCGCGATCATCTCGCTCGACCAGACCTCCCAGCCAGTCCGTCTGCGGGAGGGCTCCAATAAAGATAAACATCGAACTCGCGGGGACACGTTCAATTTTGTTCGTGTCGGAACAAAGGACGGAAATCTCTTCGAGCCGCGTTTCCCCGTGGACTTCTACAACGCTCGCGAGATTCCAGAGTTGAATATTTGCAGTCTGTTCGATTTGATCGATCAGATATCGCGACATCGTCGCGGCCAGCCCTTCGCCGCGCACTAGGATAACCACCTTATCGGCATATTTCGCAAAATTCATCGCGGCCTGCCCCGCGGAATTCGCGCCCCCCACGACGTAGACCATTTCGCCTTTGCAGGAGAGCGCTTCGCTAGCCCCACCGCCGTAATAGACACCGGCGCCTTGTAGCCTGTCGACGCCGACAGCATCCAATCTCCGCCACTGGACACCGGTCGCTATCATCAGGGCGTGGCAGGAGATCTCGCTCCCGTCAGCCAGCTTGATAATTCGGTATGGACCCTCCACACGGACGCTTTCTGCTTTCTGAGGCGCGAGAATCTCAACGCCAAAACGCTGGGCCTGGATAACTGCACGTCGAGCCAGATCGCCTCCGCTAAGGCCGGTCGGAAATCCCAGATAGTTTTCGATTCGCGAACTCATTCCGGCCTGGCCGCCCGGGGCTTCGCACTCGACAATCACGGTACGCAAGCCTTCTGAGGCGCCGTACACAGCCGCAGCCAAGCCCGCAGGCCCTCCGCCGATGATTGCTAAATCGTAGAAGTCCGTCTGAGCTCGCGTGCGCAGCCCGACTTTTTGCGCGACCTCTGCCGGCGCACCTTCGAGCAGCTTTGTGCCGTCGGGAAAAAGAACGACCGGCAGGTTTGAGGCTTCGGGCCCAAGCACATCGAGGATGCGTTTAGTTTCGGGGTCATTCGCGCTGAGTTCGATGTCAATCCACTGGTAGGGGACGCGATTGCGAGCCAGAAAATTGCGCAGTTCGTAGCTGCGAGGGGACCAACGCGTTCCGAGCACCCGTATCCCCTCAAATGCAGGGCGGTACGACGCGCGCCAGTCATCGAGAAGATCATCGAGCTGAGGATAAAGATGGTCCTCGGGAGGGTCCCAGGGCTTCATGAAAAAATAATTGATGTTCGCTTCATTGATGGCGCTGATCGCAGCGGTGGTATCTGCGTAGGCGGTTAAGAGGGCTCGCTTGGCTTCTGGGAAAATCTGCATTCCCTCCTGCAGAAACTCGACGCCGTTCATTTGAGGCATGCGCTGATCGGCCAGCATCAACGCGACACTGTCATTGCGGAGTTTCAGTTGCTTGAGGATGTCGAGGGCTTTCTCAGGCGACTCGCTGCCGATCACCCGATAGTCCGCGCCATACTGTGTGCGCAGGTCGCGCTCGATTGCCCGCAGTACATCGAGGTCGTCATCGACGCTGAGCAGAATTGGCTTCCCCATAGCTCCTGTTTACCGGTGTGACATGGTCTTGGACATGAAATTATGCCGAGGCACTGTTCTTAGATACAGAACCCGGCGCTTGGTTGCAAACCCCCAGGCAGCTGTGGATTTTTCTCGCCGTGATTTTCTCGCGAAAACTACTGGAAGGTCGACGGTTTCCGGGCAACCGTCAACATGAGAGTTGCAGATTTGACCGATCCCGATGCGCATTCACTTGGAGTGTGTCGAATTCCGGTGTTCCTGCGGTGACCTGCGGCGGGTTAAAGCTTCCGGAGCAATTGCAAGTCAGGCAGCGGCCGCAGCCGTCGATTCTCCAACTGATGCGTCGAAGCAGCCATCCGTCCAGTTTCCAACCAGGCTCGACGCCTGAGATTTCCAAGTTCCGCAAATCTGCGAGGAGGGTGTTTGAAGACGCAGCGGAAAACAAATCCATCCATGTGCACAAAAGTTTCAGCATCCCTTGAGTCTCGTTACTCAAGAAAGGTTACTAACGTGCCAAAGAGTATTCCAAAAGGTCTCATATTTTCAGCCAACCGAGAACGGGACTAAATGCCTTCGTTACCGCGAATTCGGAGGATCTGGCGGCAGATGCGGCGAATATCTGGGTCTTCAGAATGCATTGTTGGCAGTGGTAACTCGATTGCGCACACCCCTGGCGGGGGAGAATCTCGCGGAGTGGCTGCGTACTTCCCGGAAGGCATTAGTGTTTCGCTCTTCCGAGGTGCGCTCTCTCCTAAAAACATGCTGCCGCCCAAAAGGGACGAAATGAGAAACGCCTTAGTAATCACAGGTAAGCTGTGGCTCGCAATGATCATGTTAATCGCCCCCGCTCTGGCACAGAACCGGCTCGAGACCGCATCACCGGCGATGACCGGTCCGGCTTACGACTTCAGTACCGGCTATACCTATCTCGCAATGCCGATTCCTGGCGCCGGCCAAGTGCGCCTCAACGGCTTCGACGCCAGCGGTTCCATCGCCTGGAACCCGCATTGGGGAGCGACGCTCGACACGAACTATCTGTTTACTTCCGATGTGCCCGGCACCGGGCACGAAGCCTACATGCTGAACACCCAAATCGGCCCGGAGTTTTCTCCTCTCGGGTTCAGGCATACCCGGTTTTTTATCCGGGCACTCGCTGGCTCCGCGCTGATCGACGGCGCGGTACCGGTCAAGGACGGCTTATATCACGGATGGTTAGTACGTCCATCGCTCGCATTCGGCGGAGGATGGGAGCAGTCTGTTTCACGACGACTTGCCATACGACTCAACGGGGACTATTTGCGTACGTTGTTTTATGACCCCAACGGCGAGGTGCTACCCCAAAACAATCTTCGGTTGAGTGTCAGCCTCGTCGTTCGTACGAGAAGGACCGCGGAAAAGGTTGAGACTACGTGGTAGTTCGGCGCGTGGATCATTCTACGGCGCGGATCAACTGCTCGAGAAGGTTTTAAAGAATAAGAAGACTTTCACGCAAGTGGCAGAACTACCTCCCCGGCAATCAAATTCAGGAGCCGTTTTCACTATGCGGACGCGTCTCTCGCTGTGTTTCTCATTGACGTGGCTACTCTTCCTCGCGGGCTGTGGAAGCGTTGCGTTTTCCCCTAATGTCTCGCCGAGTTCGACGCCCTCGTTAACTTCGATTGCAGTCACCTCGACCAGCGCGTCCATCGCAGTGGGCCAGAGCGAGCAACTGACGGCCACCGCGAAGTACAGCGACGGCAGCACTAAGAACGTTACGTCCAACGTAAGTTGGAGTTCTTCGTCCACAGGGACTGCGACGGTCACCAAATCTGGATTGATGACCGCGGTCGCGGCTGGACAAGTCAAGATCGTTGCCACTCTCGATGTGATCAGTGGCTCAATGAGCTTCAGCGTAACCCACACCTTAGTGTCGATCTCGGTCGTATCGTCAGGGAATGTCTACAGCACCAGCGTTAATTCATCGCTGCAATTCAATGCTTTTGCGAATTACAACGACGGCACTTCGAGCAATGTCACCAGTGGCGCAGTGTGGACGACTAGCGCGACGACAATTGCAAGTATCAGCAGCAGCGGGTTGTTGATACCGATTGCCGCAGGGAGCGTGGATGTTCAGGCTAGTTACAGCGGGATGACGGGATCTGCGAATGTAAGCGTAACCGACGCCCTCCTCTCGCTCTCGATTAACGCCAGCGCGAGTGCGGTCAATGTCGGGAGTTCGCTTCAACTGATCGCGATGGGAACATATCAGGACGGGAAACCGCCACGGCCGGTCAGTGGGGTAACGTGGAATTCCGCAGCGACCAATCTGGCGTCTGTCAACGGTGCTGGCCTTGTCTCCGGACTTAAGGGGGGAACTGTCACGGTTACCGCCAGCATCGGCTCGCTTTCCGCCAGCATTCAGCTTTTGGTCCTTCCAGTTCTTCGATCGATCGTGCTGAGCCCGGCTGGACCGGCCCTGATCGTGGGCGGACAACAGCAATTCCATGCCCTCGGTAATTACAACGACGGCAGCACCCAGGACCTGACTAGCGTTGCGCAGTGGAGCACTTCCGATGCCAGCACGGCATCCGCTGCTGCCAGAGGAATTGTTACCGCCGTTGCTGTCGGCTTCGCGACTATCAGCGCGAGTTCGACGGGGATCACCGGTTCGACTGCGCTGAACATCGTGAATAGTGCGTATGGCGCCTTCACCGGCCCCTACGCCTTCAGCCTGATTTCGGACAGCAATGAGGGTTTAGCTTTTTTTGCCGGCAGCATCTCTGCTGATGCGCAGGGAAACATTTTTGGAATAGAAGACTCAAATGGCCACGCAGGAGTGCAGCAAAATGTAGCAGTGACCGGCACTTCTGTGATTTACCCCGATGGACGCGGCCTTCTCATCTTCAATCCGAATGCTTGCCATCCATTAGGTATTACGTTGCGCTTCGTGCTGAGTTCTGGCGGGAGCAGTGGCGGCCTTATCGAGTTCGACGGGCTTGGAAGTGCGAAAGGAAATCTGGAGATGCAGAATCCGGCCGCCTTCAATGCCGGAGCGCTGAATGGAACGTACGTGTTCCGCGCGGCCGGAGTTGACTCGGGCAAGAATTTTTCGAATTCACCCCAACCGTTCGGTATGGTTGGAATGTTCGAGGCAAACGGCGTGGGCTCGGTGACCGGTGGCATCGAGGATGTTAATGATTTTGGGACAATCTCGCTTCAGGTCTCTCTCGTCACTTCAAGCTACACCGTTAGCGCAAATGGCAGGGGTACTTTGCAATTGAGCAGTGCTTCCGGCACCTCCAACTATGCCCTGTATGTGATCGGTTCCACGCAGCTGTACTTTATAGAGACGGATGCAGCGCCGGCGAACGCAGTTCTTGGTCTGGCGAATTTACAAACCGCACAGCCTTACAACGCATCCTCACTCTCCGGTGATTACGCTTTCCTGGTGAATCAACCGGTTCAGGTAAACAGCGGAGATCTGAATTACTTCAAGTTCGAACAGATCGGAAGGTTTGACCTCGACGGCGCAGGAAATCTGGGTGGCGTTCGGGATGGAGAAACCCTGACCGGGGGCTATAACGTCAGTAACAATAGTGTGAACGGCCGCGGCATGCTCAGCACTCAAGGTACGATGCCGGGTCAAGGCATGACCGACTACCGCGTCTACATATTTTACGTTGTGTCTCCCTCCCAGCTTTTTATCCTGCAATGCTACAGCTCCAACACGAGTATTTTGACTGCGGCCGTTGGTCAAGCAGACGTGCAGACAGGTACGCCGTATAGTGCGGCAAGCATAACCGGCGACTATAGTCTGACTGCGTTTGACATGACCATGCAGACGGAGTCACTGATGTGGTTGAACTTTGGCGAGAACGGGAGCATCCAGGGAATTGCAGACGTTGGAGCAACGGGAATTGCGGCAAGTAGCGTTATTGCCGATCCTCAGTTCTTAGCTACCCCGAACAGCACGGGATTCACCTCACTGCAATTAAGTACCTCGGCGGGAATTCTGCAGTACGACTTCTATCTGGTGTCGCCAAGCGATGCATTCATGGGAACCTTGGATCCGCCGATGTATGGGCGCCTTGACCAGCAATAACGTGGAAAGCGCAGTTCTATCGGGCACTTCGTGTTGGCCAGCAGTTGCCCGAGCTGCGGGAGAAACTGAGACTGCTTAATGCTCAGGCTGAATTCCGGTTCTACGCCTCCAGGCGTTCCCCGAGGGGGCCATCCTTCAGAATTTTTATTTCTTCAAGGCTTCAACGAAGTTAGTGACCACGGTGACGGATTGGCTCACCTGCTGCGAGAGGCGTTCGAGCAGGAGTTTCCGGCCGTCGTTGGAGATGTCGAAGAAGGGAACGGTCAGGATGGTCCAGCGATTCACAAGGATTTGCGGAGCGCCGAATTGGAGGACGCCTCCGGCTTCTCTTACCGGGACCGAGACAATATTCGAAGGCAGGTCGAAAAACAGAAGTTCTTTGCCGTCGTGGCTCCAGCGCGGCCATTGCCCGCCATTCGGCGAGACCTGCCACTTGCCCTGTCCGCCGTCGGCAGCCACGACGAAGATGTCCACTCCGCCCGAATCTGTTGAATGATAGGCGAGCCAGCGGCCGTCGGGCGACAGGCGTCCACCACCACCCTTCGATAACAGCAATCGCGGTTTGCGCTCGCCTTCGAGCGGCAAGCCCCAAATTTCGTGGCCTCCCGCGGCACCGCGCTGGTAGATCAGGGTTTTGCCATCGTGCGACCAATCGGTCGGATAAAGTCCTTCGTTGTCATCGGAAGCAAGGAGCTCTTCGGCACCACTGCCGTCAGCGGGTTTACGGTACAGGCCGTATTTGCCTTCACGGAAGGAGAAGTAGGCGATCCATTTGCCATCGGGTGACCAAATGGGAGAAGCGTTGGTAACGGGCCCGAAGGTCAGCCGGGTACGAACGCCTCGCACTAAATCCATGGCCCAGATGTCGTTGATCCCGGTGTCAATCTGCAGAGCAACTCGATCACCCTGCGGAGAGAGCGCCGCATATTGCAAGTTGGTGAGTTTGTCGGCGGCAAGGGAGAGCTGCCTGCCGCTGCGGTCGACCCAGATTAACTGTATTTCGCCGAGTCCTCCGCTGCCGAAAGCGAGCAATCCATTGCCGGAGGCAGAAGCGTCCATGTGCCAGGTAGTGAGATCATTCATCACACCTCGGGCGACATTGTGCGGTTCTCCACTCAGTTTTCCATTCGAGGGATCGAAGGGCTGGGCCATCAGCTGATCATGCTGAGCAAAGAGTAAGAATCCGTCAGCGTAAATGGCATTGGCCTGGGTGTGTAAGAGGAGCCGACTTTCGCGGCCATCGAGCGATGCGTAGTAGACAGCGTCGTTCGCCGACTTTGCCGCATCGTGATTCATGGCCAGATAGAGAAAATGTTTGCCGTCTGGAAGGAAGAAGGGCCAGCGATGCGAAGAATGTTGCGCTCCATCAATCTTAGTAACGGCCGAGGGGGTTCCCCCGTTGGCATTGACCTGTAAGATGGGAGAGACCGGCCCCGATGAGAACACGATGACTCCATCGGCCCCCCACGATCCACCGCGGCCGAGGGGCGCTTCACAGACGACCGTGGACGCGCCCCCATTCAAATCGATCGTCTTCAGCTTGCCGTCGGCGAAGAAGCCGAGGGCGCGACTGTCGGGCGACCAGAACGGAAAGATTGCCTCTTCGGTTCCGGGCAGGGAATGTGCTTCAAGTGAATTCATCGGGCGAACCCAAATCTGAACGTTCCCTTCCGAGCCAGTAGCCGTGAACGCGATGGACGTGCCGTCAGGCGAAAGAACGGGCGGCCCTGCGTTGTCGTCCGAGAGCCGGAAAGTGGTATTGGGTGGAGGATCGATGACGGTGCGAATGGATTGCGCCGGTGGTGCGCTGCGACGAAACAGAACTTGCGCGAGATTGATCGAGAGAAGAATCGCGATTCCAACTGCCATCCAGATCAAGGCGCGGCGTGGAGCAGGTGCGGGTGCGTCAGCCGATAGCGGGTTTCGAGTCGTTGGCTTTTCCGCGACGATCCACTGCAGTTCGAGCTTGATGTCGTGAGCGGCCAGGTAGCGGTCGTCCGAATTCTTCTGCAGGCAGGTTGTCACGACGTGCTCGAAGGCGGCAGGCATCTCGGGTTTGGCAACCCTTAGGGGTTCGGGATCGCTTTCGAGAATCGCGGACGCGAGCGAGATTTGACTCTTGCCCTGAAAGGGACGCTTGCCGGAGGCCGCTTCGTAAAGCACTGCGCCGAAGGCGAAGATGTCGGAGCGGGCATCGGCTTCCTTGCCCTCGATTTGCTCGGGCGACATGTACTGGATGGTGCCGATGACGGTGCCGGCAGTAGTGAGCGGAGTGAGCGGGCTGGGTCCGCTGAGCGTGGGCGCAGCAGTGAAGGAGGGCGCAGCTGTTCCTGAGGTCGAGCTGGATGACGCGAGCCCCTGGGGCTTGGCGAGGCCAAAGTCCATAAGCTTGGCGCCGGCCTGCGTGAGCATGATATTGCCCGGTTTGAGATCGCGATGGATGATGCCCTGGCGATGCGCGATGGCGAGAGCTTCGGCGACGGCAATACCGATCTTGAGTATTTCGTTCAGCGGCAGAGGGCCTTTGCGCAGGCGCTCGGCCAGAGTTTCTCCTTCGAGAAACTCCATAACCAGGAAATCTGCGCCGTTCTGCGAGCCGATGTCATAAAGCTGACAAATATGTGGGTGGTTCAAGGAGGAGATGGTGCGGGCCTCGCGCTCCATGCGTTGCTTGAGTTCGGGAGACGACGAAAGATGCGAGGCAAGGATCTTGATGGCGACGGTGCGATCGAGGCGGGTGTCGCGGGCGCGATAGACCTCTCCCATGCCGCCGGCACCCAGGGGAGATTGAATTTCGTAAGGGCCGAGTTTGGCGCCAGGCATGAGTGGCATCGGGGCGAATTATACGGGACGGGCGCCACGGGAGGAGCAAAAAATCCTGACCAATGCGAAGTGAGGCAAGTGGCAGATTCTTGGTCCTCCATTTTCGAGGAAAGAATCAAACCGAATTCGCAACGGGTTCGATCTTGATCGCGAGTCGTTTCGATATAGCACTGGGAAAGCGACCTGTTCTCAATGTCAAGAACAAGTGCAGGAGTCTGCACAGTTGACATCAACTTTCTCTTGCCATATAAGAAGGGGCACACTGAGTAGCGGCTGGCGACCAGCCAACAGCATGCAGTTTTTCGGCGCCTCCCCTGCAGGCTGCCGGTTTTCATCTCTTCGGAGGATCTTCAGAACTGCTGCTTGCGGCGAGCGGAAGCAACCCCGCCCGTAGCTTTCTTCTTCCCGGTCCATTCTATCGCTGCGGGTACGACGCCGCTCGGGGGCGCAACTGAGTTACGTTTTTTCAAATCGGTCGGCAGAAGGACTTTCTTCGGCGCAGAGCGCAATCCGTCGACGCGCTGCAGTAGGAGCCGCGTGGCAGTTGCTCCCAGTTGATATCCGGGCTGGTAAACGGACGTCAAAGAAGGATCGGTGAATTTGGCGAACTCGAGGCTGTCAAATCCGGCAATGGATAAGTCCTCAGGGCATCGCAGCCCCAGTTCTCGCGCTGCTTGTAATACGCCGTAGGCGATCAAGTCGTTGCAGGCAAAAATCGCAGTGGGCCGCGGCAACATGCGAAGCAAGTAAAGCGCAGCCTGATGTCCACTGACCGCATCGAACTTCGACTCTTGCACAAACTCGGGTTCAATGGCGATTCCCGCTTCGTTCAACGCGCGCGTGAAACCCTTCAAGCGTTCGGCGGCGTTGGTCAACCCGAGCGGTCCAGCGATCACCGCAAGACGCTTGTGTCCCATCTGTATTAAATAACGTGTCGCTTCATAAGCGCCTTGCGCATTGGCTACGAGCACCGCGTCGCCCTTCCACCCGGTCGGCACGCGGTCAATGCAGACCACGGGGACCGAGGCAGAGGCATAAGCTCGCAGGTGGTCGGCAATATCCGTGCTACCTGCCGGAATGATCAGCAGGCCAGCAATGCGGTAAGTACGCAACTCGCTAACATACGAAGCTTCTTTCAAAGGATCGTTGTCGGTGTTGCACAGAATGAGCCGAAAAGAGCGCTTGTAGGCGACATCTTCCACGCCTCGAACTACGCTTGGGAAGAATGGGTTGGTGATATCGGGAATCACCATCCCCAGCATGTTGGTGCGATTCTTACGCAGTCCCTGGGCTAAGGCGCTGGGCTGGTAGCCCATGCTGCGAATCGCCTCGAGCACGCGCTCCCGCAGCTTCGGCCTGACCGCGGCAGTTTCATTGATAACGTGCGACACCGTGCCGATTGAGACATTGGCTCGTTCGGCGATCTGCCGCATTGTGACTGGCGGTGTCATCTTTCGCATTACCACAAAACGGAACTTAACGAATCACGCAGAACGTTATCGCTCTATCTAAACATAACTTTGATGTACGACTGAGTACCTGGATCCTTACTATTGCTCAGTATCCCGCGGAGACTCCTACCGAACTATTCTGCGTCCTGCGCGCAACGAAAACCGAGCCCTCCGCTGCGGTCCATGCTGGGCGAAGTCATTAAAGGCTTGCCGTGTTCTCCTAGTTTATAAGCTTGCGGAAAATACCAGATTGATCCTTGCGGCTGATAATAGCTGCCACCGCGCAAAATGCCGGCGCGTGTGTGCTCATCCTGAAATTCTTCTGTCCACTGCCAAACATTTCCAACCAGATCCATGACGCCAAATGGGCTCGCGCCCTGGGGATGAGCATCGACCGCATCCGGCCCACGCATTGTGCGGCCTTTGTCTGGAACAGGAACCGCATCGGCGTTCCAGGTATTCCCCCAAGGATAGGTGCGGCCATCGGTTCCTTGCGCCGCGTATTGCCACTCCCATTCGTGAGGCAAACGCTTGCCGGCCCAAGCTGCATACGCCCGCGCATCTTCAATCGACACCCACGTCACGGGCTTGTTATCCCAGCCGGCGGGATAATTTCCATTGCTCCAGTCACGGAGAAAATTCAGGTCGTCTTGTGGGTGATAGTGCGTGGCATCGAGAAATTTCTTGAAGTGCGCATTTGTTACCGGGTATTTATCGATCCAGAACGAATTCACGTGCATCGGATGATCGTGATAGCGGCGTGGCGAATCTTCCCAAGGATATTGCACATCGACGCCGATATCATTCAATCCTTCGATCTCGATTCCAGCAATCTTGAAATCGAAATCGGCCGCGGGAATCTTGACCATGTCCGCCGGTGATCCGGAAGGCGGTTTGGTCGCGGCGATCGGCACAATCTCCTGTTTGACCACTTGCCACTCGTGCGAGTAATTGGCGAGCGGCGTCGCGCTCAGTTCCTTCATTCTCGCCATCAGG
>JASHNX010000149.1 GCA_030041415.1 Candidatus Sulfotelmatobacter sp. | reverse complement strand
GGAAAGAAATTCGCGCCTCCAGGGAAAATTTCTGTGCACATCGGCAAACCGATTCGGCTTGCGGCTGACAACGATCCCGCGCAGATCGCAATAAGGCTGCAAGCGGCAGTTGAAGCGCTGTAACTGATGCCGGAGCCGCACAACTGCGCCCTTTGAGGCCTTCGCGTCGGCGTCAAATAAGAAAGGAGCCGGATTCGATTTACGATTCCGGCGCCTTATGCAGTTCAACCCCGATGCCGACCAGAACATCAGCACAGAACCAATAACTCAGTCTATTTTACTTCCTGTACAACTGTGCCCTGACTCTGGAAGAAACCGCTGGCGCCGCTGTATTCAGCCGCGATTTTCAATTTACCCTCGGGCAGCTTCGCGGTTTTAAAAGTAGCCACGCCGCTCGACAGGAACGCTTCGCCGAGAGTCGTCGTGCCGTTTTTGAATATCACTTTACCGGCGGGGGTTCCGGACGTCGCCGTAACCGTAGCTGTAAACGTCACAGTCTCACCCACATCCGAAGGATTAGGGGTTGAGGTCAATGAGGTTGTGGTTGCCAAACCGACCAGGCAAGCTGCTCCGGCCGATGGGATTCCGTTCGCCACGACATACAAAGTGCAGGCGCCCGTCGGCATGGTTGCCGGAACATCAAAGTTGGTGGATACGGGAGTGTTTCCCGTAGCCACGGCCATCGTGCTGTGGCCGTGAGTCTTGGCGTAGAAAACATTTCCCGTGGCGTTGTTGACCAGCTGAACCAACGGAAAGTTGGTCGCATCCTGGAAATCGTCGCCGTAGGCAGCGCCTTGAGTTAAGCCGTTGAACTGAGTTCCCGAAACAGTGTAGGTCGTACCAGGGGAAATCTGTTTCGGAGAACTCGAGATCGTGGGCTGCCACGAGGGCTCGTAGGTGCCGGCGGTCGTGAGGATCTCAACCGTCGTGCTGAAGTCCGTGAACATGATCTGTCCGGTCGGCAGCACCAGTAGATGTCCAACAAAGGAAGGATCAACCGGCGCATTGGTGGGGTTGGGGAACGTGTTCAGCGTAGTGCCGTTCCACTCGTAGAACTGGGCTGGCGGAGAGAAGGCGCTCGATTTCGTCGGAGCGCTTGTCATTACGATGACGTTACCGTTGGTTTCAATCGAAGCCGGGCCGTCGTTCACAGCATCGTTATTTGGGAACTCCGACTGGGCTGTCCAAACGCCCGTGCTCCAATCGTAAGTCGCCGTGTTGGCGCCGTGCTTGCAGTTGAAGCCGGCGGCCCCGGTATAGAAGACGGTGCCGTTGGGCATCAGAACCGCAGGCCCTAGCTCGTAGCTGGCCCCAGACTCATCTCCGCAATCTGCATCCCACAGTTGCACCAGCGTGCTGCCTGCGGTAGCCCAGGTATTGGTCGTTGGATTGTAAATTTCCGAATTCATGCCGGTCTTGTTGTAAAAACCAACATAGGCATCGACCGTCAGAATGTTGCCATTCGGAAGCAGAGTGAGAGCCTGCTCGTCAAAATCGTCGAACTGCCCATCGGTCGAGTCGGCCTCGGTCGTGTAGCTCAACGTGCTCTCATCGAAATAAAAATAGAGCGGGAAGGTGCTGTGCCCGACGATCTCGGCGCAGCAAGCCGACAGCATCCAGGTTCCGTTGGGCAGAACCACGGATTCGGCGTCGCCTTCAGCTTCCCAGGAGTCCGGGATGGGAGGCGTGGTGGCGGTCCACGTGTTGGCCGCGGGATTATAGTAGGCTCCTAGACTTTGCCAATCGGCTGAACAGCTGCCGCTCGGGCAATTGTATTCGCCGCCTTGCACTACGACATTTCCATCTGGCAAAACCGCCGAGGCGAAGAATAGCGGGTCATATCCGCTGGGAAGCGAAGCTACCTGGGTCCAGGTGCCGTTGATATAGCTTCCTGTATTATCCGGAGTCAGTGTGAACCAGGCTCCGTAGTTATGACCTACGCAACCGGTGCCACTGCAGTTTGGCTCTTCGTGAACAAGGACGCGGCCATCGGTGAGCAGCAGCATCGAACCCATCGAGACTGGAGCGGGATTTGTAAGCGGCGTCCAGGTCTGCGAGTTCGCGATGCCAGCTGAGCAAAGACTGAGCAGCGCAATTAAGAATGTACGGGAAATCTTCATTGGTCCCCTCTCGTTGTTATTTCGTGTGTTGATCAGGCTAGATTTCGATCGCAGCCGTCCCACAATAAAGGCTGCAACGAGCGTTTTGCGGAAGTTACGTGTCAGCGCCCACTTTCAAACGCGGCAGGGATTATAGCGCGGTTCGGTGTGATTCCAATCGAGTTGTCATGCAGATTTGACAAATAATTTGTGGTCGAGGAAGAGAGCTTGCAAAATCTTGCATACTGCGCCCTTCGTCGGAGCGAAAACTAACTTTCGTCCACAGCTCAACATCTCTAGTGAGACGCCGAGAGAGTCAACCTTTATTCTTCATCCATGCCGGATTCTTCCACGTGCGGATCGGCGGCAACTTTCACTTCCGGCAGGCTCGCATTGCGCAGAGTGCGGTTCAGCGCAGGAATGTCTGAACTCTTGAAAGCTTGCCACCGCTGCATCATCTGCTTCGCATCGCGCTCAACCAAGCTCGCGGCTTCTGTTTGCGCGGAAGTGGGAGCGGCATCGGCCTGCCACACTCCGCTGTAGAGCGTAGCGATTTGGCCATTCACGCGGTTGAGAGTGGCAGCCTCGCTAGGCGGCGCCAAAAAGCCGCCAGGTGCGCCAACGATTTCATTCATCTTGTTTTGAAATTTCTTCACCGCATCGAGCACGGCGCCGCTTGCCTGCTGAGTTAGCTGTTGCAGCGGCTCGCGGATCGATCCAGCCTGTGCAACCGCTTTTGATGTTTGGCTTAGCGATACAGCAAGTTGCTTTTCAAGATCGAACTTCTTTTGCAGGTCGACAGTTGTTACCTTCACCCGCGGATCCATTTTTAGAGTGAATTGCGCCTTGTAGGTTTTCCCATTTGCCGTGAGCCGCGCAGTGTAGGAACCGGGCAACGCCGTCGGTCCCAGCGGGTAACGCGGAGTGTCGTGAGGGATGGCGGAAATCGGATAATCGTGCCGCGTGGAATCGGGCGCAGGGTAATGCAAATCCCAAATCCAGCGATGCATGCCCGCATCGGCGGATAATGCACGGAACGGCCGCAGCCAGTAGAGCGGGATCAGTTGCTTCTTCAGTTCGGCTTCGGTCGCCGGAGGTTTGTCATCGCTCGAAAATTTGCGCACGAGTTGGCCGCGCGCATCGAGAATTTCCAGTGTGACCGGAGCAAAGGAAGCGGTCGCCAGATGGTAATCAATGATCGCTCCGTCGGGGGGATTTTCCGCCGCCGGTTCATCGGGCGGAAGCGGAGTATCTGTATTCGTATCACGCTGAATACGATAGGCAGGCGCGGGAGTAAACAGATGATCGCGCGCGGCAAGCGAGTCTGACACCTCGCGCAGAGGAGTTATGTCATCCAGAATCCAGAAGCCGCGGCCGTGGGTGGCGACAATCAGATCGTTGTCATGAATCCACAAATCTCTCATGGAAGTGTGCGGCAGATTCAGTTGTAGCGATTGCCAGTGATCACCATCATCGAACGAAACCCAGACCGCGTTTTCCGTGCCGGCAAATAGCAAACCTTTGCGCACGGGATCTTCGCGTACCGTATCAACCGGGCCAATCTCGGGAAGGCCAGTGACGATCAGCTCCCAGGTTTTTCCTCCATCGTGCGTGCGGTAAATGTAAGGATGCTCGTCGTTAATGCGGAACCGGCTCACAGACGCGTAAGCCGAGTTCTCATCGAAGTGCGACGCTGTGATCTGTGTGACTTTGTTCCAGGGGGCCAGTTCTTTGGGAGTAATGTTCTTCCAGTTTTTCCCGCCGTCGCGAGTCTGCCAGATCAGGCCGTCGTCGGTTCCGGCCCACAGAAGATTCACGTTCTTGAATGACGGTGCAAGCGCGTAGATCACGCCGCGCTGCTTCTCGGCATTCTTCGGAACCAGCTTGCCCACGCTCGGCGGAATTCCCGGATTCTGCCGTGTCAAGTCGGGACTGATTGCCTGCCATGAGTTCCCGCCGTTCGTGGTTTTGAACAGCACATTGCTCGCGTAATAAAGGATGTGAGGGTCGACCGGCGAAAACATAAGCGGCTCGGTGCGGTCGGTGCGGTATTTCGAGCTGTGCAGCGGAATTGGCGTAACGTTCTGCACCTCTCCTGTCGACCAGTGGAATTTCGAAACTTCGCTTCGGCCGCCGCCATAGATCAGATCGGGATTGAGCGGATCGGGGGCAACATACCCGTATTCGATGACGCCGACCGGATGCCAATCGCGAAATGTAATTTCACCGTCGTTACCGCGGCTCAGGATGCAAACCGAACCGCTCTCCTGCTGGCCACCGCAAACCTTATAGGGAAATGTCGGCGTGACTGAGACGTGGTAAATCTGCGCAGTCGGCTGGTTGTACCAGGAACTCCAAGTCTGTCCGCCGTTCACCGTAACCAGAGCGCCTTGATCGCTTACCAGAAGAATAATGTCCGGATTGTTGGGATTGATCCAAAGATTCTGGTAATCGTCGCCGCCCGGCGCGCCGCGAAATCCTGACCAGGTTTTGCCGCCATCGGTCGAGCGCATGGTAACGGTGCTGGCGCAATAAACGATGTCCGGATTTTTCGGATCGACTCTTGGAATCGAGAGATCGCCGCCGCCGATCCGCCCCGACGGCCGCGGATCGTCGGTAGTCTTGGTCCAGTTTCCTCCCGCATCGTCCGAGCGGTAAAAGCTAAGTGCGCCCGAGGCGCTTGCAACTGTAGCGTAAAGGCGTTTCGAATCGCTGGGGGCAATCGCTACGTAGATTTGAGAAAGATCATCGGGCAGGCCGCTTCTGAGCTGACTCCATGTATTTCCACCATCAGTCGATTTGAATAATCCGCCGCCTGTGCCGTTGACTTCGTTGCCATCCTCCCACGGGCCCTCCCGCACTTCCCACATCGAAGCGTAAATGACATCCGGATTCGAAGGATCGATCTCGACATCGGAGGCTCCCGTGTTCTTATCCTTATATATCGCTTTTTGCCACGTCTGGCCGCCGTCGGTAGAGCGGTACAAACCGCGCTCTTGATTCGGACCATACGGATGTCCGAGCACTGCCGCAAAAACTTTGTTGGGATCGCGCGGATCGACGGCGAGCGCTGGAATCTGATAGCCATCGTTCAGTCCCAGGTGAGTCCAAGTTTTCCCCGCATCGGTCGATTTGTAGATGCCGTTGCCAACCGAAAGGTCGGGACGATGCAGACCTTCGCCGCTGCCTACATAAACGATATTAGGATCGGAAGGCGCAACCGCGATCGCACCAATCGATTGCGTCGGCTCATGATCGAAAATCGGATCCCACGTTCGTCCGTAGTCGTCGGACTTCCACACGCCGCCGTTGACTTGCGCGACGTAAAAAATATTGGGCTGGCTCGGGACGCCGGCCGCGGCGCGAGTGCGACCGCCGCGAAATGGCCCGATCATGCGCCAGTGCAAGTCCTGATAGGTTTTCTCGGGAGCCTGCTGAGCGGGTACAGGGATGATGAACGGTAGGAATGAAAGGCACGCACAAAGACGACGAACGGCCTGGAATATTTTCACGTGAGCCCCCCTGACGTTGATAGGCCAGACAGGAGAGAATAAACCAAAACATGCGTAGTTTCTTTCCCAACCTGGTTCGCCGCTGTTTCGGGAACCTTTTTATAGTGGCTGTGCTCGCGGCCGGAGCCGGCGTTCTTTCCGCCCAGAACTCAGTTCCACGACAAACAGCGCAGTCGGATGCGCACGGTCTGCAGCCGATTCTTTCTTACATCTCGACCGCGTGGGACACACTTACGCGATCGATGACCGATTGCGAAAGCGTGGTCGATCCGAAAATGAAGGTCGCTCCCGTCCTTTATTTGCCGAACGGGATGCAGGAACCGGAGGCGGTCGAGCAGCTTGCGCGGCAGTGCAATGTGCAGGTGAAGTATTTGCCGATTGCGATCCATCAACTCGGCGAAATCGACGCCAGCCAGATTCATCCCGACGGCCTTCTCTATCTGCCAAACAAATACGTCGAGCAACCTGCAATGCTGCCCAGATGAAGCCTCCTGCATCTAACCGATCGCGCTCAACGCCGCTTGCAGTCCTTCGCGGCCGGGAGCGGGCATACCTCCGGGTTGGCTCGCGACCCACGCACCTACCCTGTTTGCATCTTCATTGATTTCAGCCAGCGACGCCCCACGAACATAACCATGAACCAGCGTCGCAGTAAAAGCATCTCCCGCGCCAACGGTATCAGCGACTTTCACTTTGAAACCCGGATGCTGGCTGCATTCTTCAGTGGAGAGCAGCAGGCTGCCGCCAGCTCCACGCGTGACGCAAACCAGCTTGAGATCGAATGCCGAGAGTAGACGGTGCGCCGAAGTTTGCAGATCGGCATTTTCGAATTCGAATAGTTGCATGATCTTCGGCAGCTCTTCATGATTCAACTTGACGATGGTCGCCAGTTTCATCGATTGGTCGAGAACTTCTTTCGAGTAATAGTTCTGACGCAGGTTTACGTCGAAAACGCGCACCGCCTCGGGGCGCGTAGCGGCGAGAAAGCTCATCACGGTCGCGCGGCTCGCGGAGGAGCGCTGCCCCAGCGATCCGAAACAAACAGCGTCCGTCTTCGTCGCGAGACTTTTCCAGGATTCGGTCCATTCGAGAAAATCCCACGCGACGGGTTGGAGGATTTCAAACTTTGCCTGGCCGGCCGGGTCGAGATCGACGCGCACGGTGCCAGTAGGATGATCTTCATCCCGCTGGACGAAGTCGGAACTCAATCCAAGCTGCCGCAATCTCTCGATCGCGTCATTTCCCAGCGAGTCATTGCCGATCCGGCTGACGGGAATTCCGGTGTCACCCAACAAGTTCGTGATATATGCGAAATTTGCTGGCGCGCCTCCGAGTTGCTTGCCCGCGGGAAACAGATCCCACAACAACTCGCCCAGACCCACAATCGTGTGTTTGTGGCTTGTCATTTCACGGGAGAGATTAAAGGCGTTGCATCTTGAAGCTGAAGCAAATCCATGCTGGGCAACTCGTCGCGGCAGGCGCGAGTTCCGTGCATGCTAGAATTCGCCATACTTCTTATATCAGTGACTCTTGCATTGCAAGCTCCGGCATCTTCGCGTCGACTCGCCGTGATAGCTCCGCGCGGTTGGCGATCAGTAGGAAAGGCGCATTCTCAGACCTGCGGATTCCTGCCTGTGTGAACCTGCCTGAGTGAGATGGAGGTTGTCGGAATGAAGGGGATCGTTTTGTCTATCTTCTTGATTGCCGCTTCAATTGTTGCCATAAATGCTTCCCCGCAAAAATCATCCCCCACGGCGTCATCTCGCACTTCAACAGCGAACGGCCCCGACTGGTGGAAGCACGCCGTCTTCTATGAAATTTATCCACGCAGTTTTGCCGACAGCAACGGCGACGGCGTCGGCGATCTGAATGGCATCACTTCGAAGCTCGACTATTTGCAAGATCTGGGCGTGGATGCGATCTGGATCACGCCTTGTTTTCCCTCGCCGCAGGTCGATTTCGGCTACGACGTTTCCGACTACGAAAACATCGACCCGATGTATGGCACGCTGGCCGACTTCGACAACCTGGCCAGCGAAGCGAAGAAACGAAACATCCGCATCATTCTTGATTTTGTCGTCAATCACACGTCTGATCAGCATCCGTGGTTTCTCGACTCCAAGTCATCGCGCAGCTCGGGGCATCGCGATTGGTATATTTGGCGAGATGGCAAAGGCCCGGGCCAGCCACCGAATAATTGGGTTTCCGGTTTCGGAGGCTCGGCGTGGAAGTTCGATCCCACGACGAACCAGTACTACTACCATTATTTCTATGCCCAACAGCCCGATCTGAACTGGCGAAATCCGGCGGTCAAAGATGCCATGTTCGACGTCACGCGGTTCTGGTATCAGCGCGGCGTTTCCGGCTTTCGACTGGATGCCGTCGATACGCTCTTCGAAGACCCAAATCTTACCGATAACCCGATAGTTCGACCGGGCAAGAACGCTTTCGGTGATCCGATCGAGAAAAACCAATACAACACCAAACTGCCCGAGGTTCACGACGTCCTCCGCGGATTGCGAAAGATTGCCGACGAATATGATGCCGTGCTGATTGGCGAGACCTGGACGGCGGATGTGGCCGAGCTGAACCAGTATTACGGCGAGGGCAACAACGAAGTGCAATTGCCCATGGATTTTCTCTTCACCATGGTCAACAAGCTTTCCCCGGCGGAATTCCGCAAGCAGATCGCCGAAATTAATTCCGCTTCCGGCTGGCCTACGTTTGTGATCAGCAATCACGATATCGTTCGATCCTACGACCGCTACGGCGACGGCAAACATAATGACCAAATCGCAAAGCTGATGGCCGCGCTCTATCTCACGCTGCGCGGGACTCCGATCATGTATTACGGCGAAGAGATCGGAATGAAGACCACGCCGCCAACGCGAAAAGAGGAAGTGCAGGATCCCATTGGCCGAACCGGCTGGCCGAAAGAAAAAGGCCGCGACGGCGAGCGCACTCCCATGCAGTGGAACGCCAGCGCAAGCGCCGGATTTACCACCGGCAAGCCCTGGCTTCCGGTCCCTCCCACTTATAAAACGCATAATGTGGAACTGGAGTCGAAAGATCCGGATTCGGTGCTGGAGTTTTATAAGCGCGTGCTTCGGCTGCGGCACACAAACCAGGCTCTACTCTATGGAAGCTACACGCCGACCAACGAAGATAATCCAAAGGTACTGTCGTATCTACGGTTGTACAAGGATGAGGGAGTGGTTGTCGCGCTGAATATGACGCAAACTCCGCAGAAGCTTTCGCTCAAGCTGAAACCGCACGGCTTCACCTCCGCCAGAAAGCTGCTCTCGACCGGCAGTTCCGCTGCCCACCGCAGCGAACTGTCTCTGCCGCCTTATGGGATTTTTATCGGCGAGCTCGGCAAGTAAACAAATGTAAAGCTCACCGCCTTCCTTCCGCTTCCATCGGACCTCACCCGCAACGCAAAACGAGCATGCTGGTCCATGCTTTGTTCGCATTTCGTAACAAAATTTACTTTCTGGCGGCGTCTTTCCAATTTAATGAAAAACTTCTCATTAATTGAGGGGGAGGAGTGGATCCGAAAAGCTGCCCGCGCTGCGGCGGAAACGGATACATCGCACAGTCAGTGGACATCAGTGGAAGGTCCGAAGGCGTAGCGTTTATCCGCGTGAAATGTCCGGCGTGCTCAGGCAGTGGCCGGAAAGATTCGGTTCCCCCATCGACCGCAGGTTGACCGCACGGCCTGTGGTGCTTGCGAAAACGTAGTGGCCCGGACGTCACAAAAGCAGAGCCAGTGACGCTCCGGGCCGTACGTTCTACGGCTGAAACCCACCCCGCATATTTTTCTAGAGAGCTACCTGGAGCCTTCCGCCAGATCAGGCGATGCCAGCGGTCGCCCGCACGCGCCGCCGGGACGAGGCGGCAGTTTCGATGCGATTTCGCCCTGCCGCCTTTGCGCGATAGAGAGCTTTGTCGGCTGCCTGGATAATCTCCTGCGGCGAAGTCTCTTCCAGCTTTGACGTTGCTACGCCGATGCTTACGGTTACGGAAATCTCTGCCGGTGCCTGGTTCCGCGCCAGCTGCCGGATCGCATATCCGGCACGTCCGCGCGCTGCTTTCCGTTGGTTGCGGCGGTCTGGCCCGCGTGGCAGCTGCCTCCGATCCGGTCCGCGCAGACGAAGCCGGCCAGCTTCGATCTCATGGCGCAAATCCTCAAGCGGCACGAGTACGTCCTGCGTCGTCTTGCCGGGAAACAGGATCGCAAATTCTTCTCCGCCACATCGGTACGCCTGCCCGCCTCCCGAGACCCGCGCCAGCTTCGAGGCAACCATGCACAGAACCTGATCTCCGGTGTCATGGCCGTAGGTGTCGTTGCAGCGCTTGAAATGATCGATGTCGACCATGGCAATCGAACATGGCGGCGTCAGGCGAAGTAGCGCGTCATTGAAAGCACGCCGCGAAGGCAGGGCGGTCAATTCGTCGTGATAGGCCAGCAGATAAGAAGTTTCGACGACAGCGCTCGCCAGAATAATCGCGGCTGTGGCGAAGTACGCGTTCGAAATCCAGACTGTACCTGCGAAGCGGAGCGCCAGACAACTCGCTGCCAGCGCCCACAGCAGTCCGCTCTCGATTGGCTTGCGAAACAAAACATACCGGATCAGAAAAATAATGACGCTTGCCGAAAAACACAGTTGTACCGCCAAGGGCAGCGGTGCAGCCACATGTGCATGATGCGGCAGTTTGTGAGCAACGGCGAGTGGTTCAGGCCTGCAGATTACGGCCACGATGACTGATTGAACGAATAGAAACAGGGTTGCGGGCGCGATGCTTGAGAAGCTAAATCCTTTTTCTTGCGGAAACGAAAAAAGGACCAGATTGAAAGGTACAAGAACGCCGGCACACAGCAGAGCGGCGGCCGACGCTTTCGCTGCTGTTCCTCCGGCAAAATGCAACATAAGCTGCTGGGCAAGGCATAAGACCACGAGACACAAAAAGATTCGGCTGGAATGAAATCTCCACGAAAGCAGAACTCCGGCGATGGTCGCAGCCCAGAACGCATAGAGCGCGAATGCTGTGCCGGGTAGAAACCATCCGCTATGCAGGAGCACCGCCACCAGCAGCAAGAAAATGCCCGGCATGAGCAGAGCTTTCATCGGGTTTCAGCCTTCGATGTGGCTTGCAAGGTTTTCGCCTTCTGAATCTTCGGTGAGTTCTCTCAGATTATCCGGGTAACCCACCTCGGATGGAAATTGCCGTCGCGGGTTCAGCGGGGATAGGCCTTCCCCTAATTTTCCTTTTCTGAAATTGTTCTCCATTTCTGGAAGCACACACTTTCGTGTAGGCGCAACTGCGGCTGCATTTCAGCATTTTCTAACTAGAATCGCAATGTAATTAAGGGCGGCTTATGAGGATTCTGATTGCTGAAGACGACGCGGCCCTGGCTGGATTCATCCGCCAGGGTCTGCAAGGCGAACATTACACGGTCGACGTAGTCGAGGATGGCGAACAGGCTCGCGCCATGGGCAGCGAGTTCGACTATGACCTCGTGATTCTCGATTTGAACTTGCCGAAGCTCGACGGCGTGAGCGTGCTGAGGCATCTGCGGCTGAAACGGCCCAGCCTGCCGGTACTCGTGCTCACCCAGAGAAGCCGCGTCGAGGATCGTGTGCAGTGCCTCGACACGGGCGCCGACGATTACCTTCCCAAACCCTTCTCGTTCAATGAGCTTTCCGCGCGCATTCGGGCGCTGCTGCGGCGCAGCCGCCTGCCCTCCGGGTCGGTGCTGGTGGTTGAGGATTTAAAACTCGATCGCGTGGAACATCGCGCGGAGCGGGCCGGGCGCAGGATCGATCTCACCTCGAAGGAGTTCTCGTTATTGGAGTACTTGATGCGCAACGCCGGCCGTCAGGTTTCCCGTGCCATGATCATCGAGCATGTCTGGAATCTCACGTTCGACACCACCACCAACGTAGTCGATGTCTACATCAACTTAAACCTGGCGGTTCCCGTCTCCGTCTCTCACGCATTGCTGCGAAAGATCTCCGCCGCATGGAACGAGCGGCGACCCCGGCGCCGGAGCGAGTGGCGCGAGCGTCTGAAGCAGCGCCTGCTCGAGTGCCCGTTTCCCGTTGAGCTCGCCGCCGGCGATCTGCGGGCTGCGGTCAGCGAACTCTCGGAACTCGCTCCCCCCCAGGTACTCAATCTCGGCCGCAAGGCAAGCGAGCCCGCGTCGCTGCTCGTCGCCGGAGTCGAGCTTTTTCGCGCTAACCCCGCCCGCTGCGGAGACGCACGTGCCGCCCATCTGCTTGCCGCTTCTGCTGAAACCATCAGCACCTCGTCTCAAACTCGCGAGGGGAAAAAAGCATGACGGAAACTCCCGCGGTCAGTCCCTCGTCCGACTCCGCCCAATTCCTCCAGGTCTGGAGCGAAAGCACTTCTGAAGTTTTGGGGAAAGTCGCCGGCATCCCTTTCACTTGCAGCGTGACCCAGGAAAAACCCGCTGAACTTCCGCCCGCCGCCGAGACCGATCAGTGGAACGTGATGACTGCTTCGGGAGCACTTCGCGGTGAGATGAGCCTGCGCCTTTCTTCGGCGGCCATCTTGCGCCTCGGCCAGATCTTCATGAGCGAGCCGCCGGCTCCCGACGCTCAGCTCACGTCCGATCATTCGGAATCGGTGGCAGAACTCTTGCGCCAGATTGCGGGCGTCGTTTCCACCTCGGCCAAAGCCCGTTGGGGTGTGTTTCAGTTGCTCGTCGAAGCGGCCATATCGGCGCCCTCGTGGCCTCCGGCGGAAACTTTCTGGCTGCGCGCCGCCGACGACTCGGCCAACCCCATCTTCCTCGAGTTTGGCCTAAGCGCTGCTCTGGTAGCTCAACTCCGAGTCCAACCCTCCGATGCCGCAACCGAACCTGCACCGAACGTCGCCACCTCTGTTTCTGCAGCGGCCGAGCCGGAGTCATCTCAAGTTCCGGCCACGCTCGATCTCCTAAAGGACGTCCAGCTCTCAATGACTCTGCGCTTCGGATCGCGCACCCTGCCTCTCCGCGATGTGCTCGACCTCGGCCCCGGCAGCGTGGTGGAACTCGATCGCCGAGTACAGGAGCCAGTTGAACTGCTGCTCGATGGCAAGCTTATCGCCCGCGGCGAGGTCGTCGTAATCGAACGAAGCTACGGTTTGCGGGTGACGGAAATACCACCGCCCACAAATCCGTAAAGCGAGAGTCCCGAATGGGCATAACCCGTCCAATCCAATTCCTACAGCGTGCTTGGCACGACGCCTGGCGTAAGGCGTCCCCCGTCTGCGGAGGCTGCGATTCTGTGCATATGCGCAGCCGGTGGCAGCGCATGCATCGCCGCTCCTCCGGCGTGCGCCTGCTTGGCCGGAGATACTGCGGCGCGGACTGTTTGCGCCGCGCCCTCCTCGAAATTCTCGCAGAAAGCCGTCCCGCTCCTGAGCGCGCGGCAATTGCATCCCATCGCGTCCCGCTCGGACTGCTGCTGCTCTCCCGGCAGCAACTTTCCGCCGAACAGCTGCGCACAGCGCTCGCAGCGCAACGCAACGCGGGCAACGGAAAAATTGGTGAGTGGCTGCAACAACTCGGCTTTGCCACTGAACTCGACATTACCGCCGCCCTCGCCCGCCAATGGGGATGTCCTCTCCTGCGTGGCGAAGCCGGCAACCTGTTCGCCGATCATTGCCCCGCCATCCCTCTGCCACTGCTCGAATCTTTCCAGATGATGCCGGTCGAGCTGGTCGAATCGAACCGCAGTTTGCTCATCGCCTTCAGCGGCGCCGTTGATCACACCGCCCTCTATGCGATCGAGCGCATGCTCGGTTATCACACCGAACCCTGCCTGGTAACGGCCAGCGCCATGCGGCAAGCTTTGTTCGTGTTAGCGGGAATTCGCGTATCGGACGATGTGGTTTTTGAGCGCGTGGAGGATTCCGAGTGCGCTCGCATTATCGCCGGCTATGCAGCAAGACTCGCTGCTCGGGAGATTTGCATTGCCCGTTGCGGACAGCATCTATGGGCGCGTTTCGAGCGTAAGGAAGGTCATCCTATTAATGTTGTGTTAACCGCGCCCGAGGACTCTGTTCGGGGCCCATCGCTCTCCTCCCTCGCTACGCGGAGCGATGACTAGCGGCGACATCCATGTAAGTCTTCTGTCAAGGAAAAACACACGTGGCCAGGCGCGCTCCCGAGAGCGCGCACTTTCCCGGTCAAGATCTTTAGCTCGCATCTGGTGCCTCTCGGCTTTGGTCCCTGCCTTCGCAGAACCGGACATCCATTTGCTGCCTCGGGCCCGCGAGGGCCTTCGCAGAAGATTGAGTTGGTGTTCTCTGCCAGTCCCAAAACAGTCAGTGGGGAGCCTGAGGAAAGTTTTGATTTCCATCGCTCACTCGGTCAGGGTGGGACCTGGCAGTCTGCGCGCTTTACGATCTTGAGATTTTCCTTTCGTTGCGGTTTTTATGCCGCAATGTCGGCGAACCCTCGTACCGGTTGAAAGTCTCGCTGTTCGCGATCAACAGCCATGAGATATGCAACCAGCTTGCGAGCGACAGCGAGTGTTGCGCAATTGGCATTCCCCTTCTGCCGTGCGTTCTCATATACCAAAGCCAGATCAGGATTTCGCCGTGGCGCCAACTTCGCCGCTTCGACGAGCACCCGCTGGATATGTTTGTTCCGCTGCTTCGAAATTGGTGTGCGCGCTACTTTGTCGGCGGATCGTTTTTCATCTCCGCAGAGCCCGCAGTAACTGATGGCCTGTCGGATCGATCGGAAACGTGAAATATCCCCCATCTCTAATGCCCAGCTCAGTGCTGTGACCTTGCCCACGGCAGGAATCGTCTGAAGCCGCCGTACTCTTTCGGCCAGTAGTGGATCGCGTTGGAGCGAGCGGATGATGGCACCCTCGGTCCTTTGCAATCGTGTGATCGACTCCCGACTCAACTGCAACAGCGGACCGATACTCGCGCTCACCGCATCGGCGTTCGCCAGCAACTCCGGGAAATAACCCACTTTGTGTAGCCGCTGCTTGTTGTGGCTCACCCCAGTTTCCATCAGCAAGCCGGATACGCGATTCTTCATCTGGACCATTTGCCGCACCAGCAGATGCCGGTACCGCAGGGTTCGGCGCCGCTCACGAATCTCGGTTGGTGCCATGTAGCACTCAGGGAGAAAATCGCAGCGCAGGCAATCGGCGATTTTGCCAGCATCGATGCTGTCGTTCTTCTTTTTGGATGCGGCGATCGCACGCAGCATCAGTGGATGAGCGACCTTCGCGGTGGCTGCGTGCGGCTTCAGATGATCGTAGATCCAGCCTGTGAAGATCGTAGCTTCCATCGCCACTGTCCAGGGCTGTGGCAGAGTCTTGATCCACTCATCCAGTTCCCAGCGTGTCGCTCCGACCTTTCCTTCCTGGCAAACGCGACCGCTCACATCCTTGACACAGTAGCTGATGGTCTTCTTGTGCACATCCAGTCCGATGTAATACATATTCCTCGAGGAGCCTCCGTGGTTGTTGTCTGAATCAACTTGCCGTTGAGTTCAGCCTTTTGTACACCACGTGCTCCTCGTGGACTTAGCATTCAAACAGTCAGTCG
>JASHNX010000148.1 GCA_030041415.1 Candidatus Sulfotelmatobacter sp. | reverse complement strand
GGCGTGAACGCCATCGAACGCAAACGCGACCAGGTAACTCTAAAGTTCCAACAGAATGCTCAAGTTGATCCCGAACAGCTCGCCCGCTTTGTCAGCGCCCAACGCGGCGCGCAGTTCACCCCCGACGGCCAATTGAAATTCCAATTGAAAGCCACGGTGGCCGAAGAAGTTTTGCGCGCCCTGCGCACAATCCTCGAACAGCTGAATTCGGAAAAAACTGATAACGCAATCCAACCTTTGTCATCCTGAGCGCCGCACTTCCCATGTGGGGACAGCCGCCCTCGCCTGTCCGGCCGAGCGCAGATCGACAGTTGAAGCCGGCATCTGCCTGCCGCTTTCCGAAAAGGACACTCCGACGCCCAGCACCTAGGTTGCTGTCATTCCACCGCGCGACGCCAAACAAAGAGCAGGGGACAGGAGAAACCCGCTGTCGTTCCGACTCGCCATAACACTTCCTTCCCGCCATTCCGAAACACGAGCGTAGCGGAGACAGGAAAAACCTGCTTTTCTGGTGGGCGACGCAGGGAAAAGCTTAAGCCAACCCTGTACAATGTCTCGTCAACTCATACCGAACGACTAACGACTCACGACGAAGGACCAGCGACTCGCAATGAAAGTCCGTAAAGCCGTATTCCCCGCCGCAGGCCTGGGCACTCGTTTTTTGCCCGCCACCAAAGCCCAACCCAAAGAAATGCTCCCGCTGGTAGATAAGCCCATCATCCAGTACGGGGTCGAAGAGGCCATGGCCTCCGGCTGCGACCAGATCATCATCATCACCGGCCGCGGCAAGCAATCCATCGAAGATCATTTCGACGTCAGCTACGAGCTCGAAACCATGCTCGAGCAGCGCAAGAAAACCGACCTGCTCCAGATCGTCCGCTCCATCTCCGACATGATTCACGTTGCCTACGTTCGCCAGAAGGAAGCGCTCGGCCTCGGCCACGCCGTGCTCATGGCCCGCGAACTCGTCGGCAACGAACCCTTCGCCGTTCTCCTCGCCGATGACGTCATCGACAACCCCGTCCCCGCTCTCAAACAGATGGTCGACGTTTTTAACCAGAAGCAATGTTCCGTCATCGCTGCGCAGATCGTCGAAGGCAAAATGATTTCCTCCTACGGCGTCTTCGAAACCGCGCCCGCCGAAGGCTTTAACGGTCGCCTTTTCGAAATTAAAAATATGGTCGAGAAGCCGAAGTTCGAAGACGCTCCCTCCAACCTCGCCGTCATCGGACGATATCTTCTCACTCCTACGATTTTCGATTGCCTCGCCGAAATTAAGCCCGGAGCAGGCGGCGAACTCCAACTCACCGACGGCATGCGCCTCCTCTTGAAGAAAGAAAAAATGTACGGCTACATCTACGAAGGCCGCCGCCACGACACCGGCGACAAGCTCGGCTTCCTCAAAGCCACCGTCGAATTTGCCCTCAAGCGCGACGATCTCGGCGCTCCCTTCCGCGAATACTTAAAAGGATTGAAGCTGTAAAAACCTGGCCGCCGCCCGATCACAATCAGGCACCTGGACCTTCATCAGAAAATGATCCCGCAGCCGTGCGGGAATCTTGCGTAGATTCGTATCAGCACACACCTTCGACGCGCCGGCACCATCCCCAAAAGTGCAGTGTCATTCTGAGCGCAAAACCTGCCCTGAGACGGAATCGAAGGGCCGAAGAATCCATACACCGATTCCTGGCCACTCCCGCGTACCGAAAGATGCCAACACTGGTTCCTGGAAATATCCTGTACTATTATTGCCAATCTCCCCGACCCTGAACTCGAGCGAGGTTTGAAACGATGGGCAGGCGCAGCCAGCCCCGCAAGCAAATTGCCGTGCCGGTGCGTATTTTCGGCACCGACAGTCAAGGTCAGGTTTTTTCCGAGAAGGCTCAAACCGTCTGCGTGAGCCGCTCGGGGGCCGAATTGGTCGGCATTCAAGCCCGGCTCAACATCGATGAGATCGTTGGCCTCACCTACGGCACCAACCGCGTCCATTTCCGCGTGAAGTGGATCGGCTCGCCCGGCACCTCTAGGGCTGGCCATGTCGGGCTGCTCAACATCGCTCCCGAGAAGCCCTTGTGGGATTTCCCCCTCCCCACCGAGGCCCCGGATAACTTCCTGCTCGGCAGCGTCGAGCGGCGCAAAGATGCGCGCTACCGGTCGCAGAATTCCATAGAAATTCACATCGAGGGTGGAGCTTCCCTTCGCGGCACCATCGCCGACCTCAGTCTGGGCGGCTGCTACGTCGAAATTCCGCTCCAATTGCAGCCAGGCGCAAAACTGAAACTCGCCCTCTGGATCGGTCAATCCAAGGTTCAGGCAACCGCTGTGGTCGCACACCGGACTCCGGGTGTTGGCGCCGGGTTGAAATTCGTCGAGATCTCCGAACCGGATCGCGATGTAATTCGCAAATTCCTCGAGAGCCTCGCCCCTTTCGCCAGAAAACCTCTCCGCACTGTACAGAACACCTGAGTTCCAACAGCTCTGTCATCCTGGGCGAGGATTTTGCTTTGCGAAGCAAAGCAACACTGCAGTCGAAGGATCCCTATTCCTCTGACTGACGCCCAACCGAAAAACCTACCTTGACTCCTTCAACTTCTTCGACTTTTCCTCCACCCCGCGCGCCAGCTTCTCTTTATAAGCCTCAAGTTTTTTCGCGACACTGGCGTCGCTCAGCCCAATCATCTGTGCCGCCAGAATTCCCGCATTCGTCGCTCCCGGCTTCCCGATCGCCACCGTCGCCACCGGAATCCCCGCCGGCATCTGCACTGTCGCCAGCAACGAATCCATGCCATTCAACGATGTCGATGGAATCGGCACGCCAATCACCGGTAGCGTCGTATGCGCCGCAATCACGCCCGCCAGATGCGCCGCTCCCCCCGCGCCCGCAATAATCACGCGGATTCCGTTCGCCGCCGCCTCGCGCGCAAATTTCGCCGTCCGGTCCGGCGACCGGTGCGCCGACGTCACATCGATGTCATGCGCAATCCCAAACTCATCCAGCGCTTTCCCTGCCTCGCGCATGATCTCCAAGTCCGAATCACTCCCCATCACAATCGAAACCAATATTTTGCTCATGATTCCTCGTATTTTATTTTGTCCAGGTCTCTGCCAGCTTTGTCATCCTGAGCGAGGATTGTGCTTCGCATCCGCGAAGCACAGCAGTCGAAGGACCCCTTGCCGCGTGCCCCATGTCTCGCGCGTTGTTTGCGCGAGAAGCGGGAACTACCTCTTCACCGCCCGGCCCGCAATATCCTTCCGATAATGCGCCCCATCAAACTCAATCTTCCCGCACGCCTCATACGCACGCTCCACCGCGCTCTCCAACGACCCTGCCCGCGCCGTCACTCCCAACACTCGCCCTCCGGAAGTATAAAAACTTCCATCCCTTTTCGCCGTCCCCGCATGAAACACTTTCACTCCGTCAACCTTCCCAGCCTCATCCAATCCCGTAATCCATTTCCCCGCCTCGAATGTCCCCGGATATCCTCCTGACGCCATCACCACGCACACCGCCGCATCGTTCGACCACTTCCACTCCAGCTCGTCCACTCGCCCGTCAATCGTCGCTTGCAGCGCATCCACCAGGTCGCTTTCCATCCGCATCAATATCGGCTGCATCTCCGGATCGCCAAATCTGCAATTAAACTCCAGCACCATTGGCCCCTTCGCCGTCATCATCAGCCCGCAATACAGCACTCCCTTATATTCCGTACCCTCCGCTTTCATCCCGGCAACCACCGGCCGCGCAATATGAGTCACCAGCCAGTCGCGCATCTTCTCATCAATGATGTCTGCCGTCGAATACGCTCCCATCCCTCCTGTATTCGGACCCGTATCCCCATCGCCCACCCGCTTGTGATCCTGCGCCGCCACCAGCGGCGCGACCCGCTCTCCATCGCTTATGACGAGAAACGATAACTCGTCGCCCTTCAAACATTCTTCCAACACCACGCGCGTCCCCGCAGCGCCTACCATCCTTCCGCTGAACATCTCCGCCGCCGCGCTCGCCGCTTCCTCTTTATTGGCCGCAATCACCACTCCTTTACCCGCTGCCAACCCATCGGCTTTCACCACCACCGGGGTGTGAAAGTGTCCCAGCGCATCCCGCACTTCCTCGATCGAATCGCAAATCGCATACGCTGCCGTTGGAATCCGGTGCCTCTGCAAGAATTCCTTCGCAAAACTCTTGCTCCACTCGAGCTGCGCCGCCGCTTTCGTCGGCCCAAACACTCTCAATCCTCGCCGCGTAAACTCATCCACCACTCCCAGCGTCAGCGGCAACTCCGGGCCCACCACCGTCAAATCCGGCTTCAATCGTTCGCCCAGCGCCACCATCGATTCCGCGCTCTTCAAGTCCACCGGCAGGCATTCCGCCTCGTCCGCAATCCCGCCATTCCCCGGCGCGCAATAAATCTTCGACACGCGCCCCGACTGCCCGAGTTTCCACACTAGAGCGTGCTCCCGCCCTCCACTTCCTAAGACCAAAATTTTCATATCAGGACAGTCAAGGTTAGGGTCAGAGCAAGAATGCTGTCAAACTTGATGTCATCGAAGAACGACTCAATCGAAGAGCTAATTGCCATTATGAGCGAATCGCGAGCATTGCAGACGCAGAGCCTGCCCTGAGCAAGCGAAGCGCGTCGAAGGCGCTGTCCGCCGGGGCGACGATCCGCACAGTGTTGGGAAGCGTCACCACCCTTAACTACACTTAACCCTCATCGTATAATTCCCCAATGATTACCGTCTCCAAAGAGGACTACCTCAAGGCCATTCTCGAGGCCGAATCGGAAGGCGAATCTGTCATCTCGGCCCGCCTCGCCGACTGGCTCAAGGTCTCGGCGCCCGCCGTCACCATGGCCCTCCGGCGCCTCAAAAAAGACGGCCTCGTCCGCGTCCTCTCCGACGGCCACATCCGCCTCACCGCCGCCGGACGTAAGATCGCCCGCAAGCTAACCCTCCGCCATCACCTCATCGAGCGCATGCTCTCCGAGCTATTTGGCATGGAGTGGTGGAAGGTCCACGACGAAGCCGAGCGCCTCGAACACGCGGTGTCTCCCGACTTCGAAGCCAAACTCCTCTCGAAGCTCGGCAAAGACGGCGTCTGTCCTCACGGCAACCTCAGCGAAATGGAGAGCCCTGCCAGCCGGCGTCATCGGGGCCTTCTGCTGCTCGCTCAAGCCGAGCCGGGCAAGAATTATCTGGTCAGCGGCATCTACGAGCGGGATCGTCAGCTGCTTGAATTCCTTGAAGCTCGAGGCATCCGTCCCGGAGCCGTCGTGCATGTCAGCGGGCGCAACTACGACCAGACCCTCACCCTCTCTACCGATGCCGGGACCGTAGCTCTCGGCGACTCTGCG
>JASHNX010000147.1 GCA_030041415.1 Candidatus Sulfotelmatobacter sp. | reverse complement strand
GTTTGCAGCCGGTAAATTTGGGTCCATGGTCACGCAGTTCTCCGCTGGAACGGGCTAGCAGCGCAAAAACGGAGAAAATTTTCGCAGTCCGGCAAGATAGAGAACTGGGATAAACAGGTAAGGGCCAAGCCCATCGGGATATTTTACGACTTCAGAGGCTTAATGCGCTCGGCCACGTCGCGATAATCGATATTGCGCCCGTAGACTTCCATAAAATGCTTGAGCGCCGAAGGCTTGTCGCCGGCAGTTTCATAAGCCGCGGCCAGTTCGTAGTGAAGAGCGGTGCGCGTTTCTTCATCGACCCCGGGCGCTGCCAGAGCTTTGTCATACCAGCGAATCGCGGCTTGAGGCACACCCTTGTCAAGGAAGCATTGCGCCAGCCAGGTATAAGTCTGCATGACCTGCGGAAACGGGTGGCCGCGATCGACCGCCTGGCAGGTCTTCTGCAACTCGCCAATCGCTTCATCGAGCAGGCCCATTTCACGGAAGGCAATGCCGAGGTTGTAATGGGTTTCGGGATCTTCTTCGGTCGTGGTGGAGCCGACTTCGAGATCGTGCTTGAGCTCGCCGAACATCTCTGCGAGATCGACGCCAGCCTCTTCCGTGAACGGCGAGCTTTTCGCCGCAGCCGGAGCAGGCTTGGGAGCTTGTGGTTTTTGCGCTTGCACCGTCGAGGCTGCCCCAGAGGCAGCAGCGGCAGCAGCGCTTGCAGCTACGTGCACGCTGGCAGAAGCAGCCGCCGCAGGATGTTGCGCTGGAACAGGCGCTGGCGGAGCAAGCGGGGCCGACGGCTGAACGGATGCCGCAGGCTTGGTCACGGCCGGTTGCGATGCCGAAGTTGTCGCGGGTTCGGCAACCGGCGCTCCCTTGAGAAAATCTTCGCCTAGCGACTCTTCCAGGTCGGCGACAAAGGTGCCGAGCGATTCTGGTTCGGTAGTTCCGAAACGAGTGGGAGAAGCATTTCCAATCGGTTCAAGCTCGACCTTGCCAGGCTTGGCTTCTGCGGCTGGTTGCTCCACGGTCGGCCCGCCAAGAAAATTGGCTCCCAAAGAAGACTCGAGGTCAGCAACAAAGTCCTGCAACACGCCGGGCTGAGCCGGTTTCTGAGCCTCGGCAGGCACTGCTTTGGCGGCGGGCGCAGGTTTCGCGACTGGGGCTGCGTCATGCACCACGGGCGCTGCGGGAGCTTCCATGACTGCCTGCGGTGCTGGCGCCGGAGCTTCCACCACGGGCGGAGTTTCTGCGACCTCGGCGGGAGTCGCTTCCACCGAGAACTCTGCGACTTCTGCCTCTTCGGCTTGAGGGACAGACTCAGCCGCAGCTTCAGTGACCTCAAAATCGGCAATGTTATCGACCGCCTCGATTTCTTCTTCGGCGGCGGGTTGCGCTCCAGCTTTGACCTCCGCTTCCAGCGGCCCAAGAATCGCTTCATCGTTGGTGAGAGACTGGAGCTTTTCGAATGCCGTCTGAGCCTGCTGCGGCATGCCGTGATCGAGATAGAATCGAATCTCTTCCACGGTTTCTCTGCAGGCCTGGGCGGCATTGTCCTGTTTTCCTGCGACCGCAGTCTCGACCGGAAGTTCATGCGCTCCGACTGCGCTATCGACATCCGCTGTCGCCGAGTCATCAGCCTCGATGGTGATCGCGTCATCCCACTCCGATGACAGGTCGATTTCAGCAGGAGCCGCCTCGGGCTCGGCAGCGGGGACGGCCTCAACCGTGGTTTGATCGCTGACAACCGCGAATTCGGCCTCTTCTACAACCGGCTGCGAGGCTTCCGGCCAGGAAGCCGTCTCAGGGCTGGGAGCAACTTCTTCGGTCGCCGCTTCCACTACGGCGCCTGCGCCTGCGACTGAATCTGGCGCCGGCACGGCAGCCCGCTCTTCGTAGCGGTGCGCCAGATCGCCGTAGCGCGCGGCTTCATCCGGATATCCCGCTTCGGAGTAGACGCTCTGCAAAGTGCGGCAGCAGACACCCGCTTCGGCGAACCGCGAAGCCCGCGTGTGCAACGCGGCGAGACGCTGGTTCAGTCGCAGATCCGACGGCGCTTGGGGCAATGCCGCGAGGAGCGGTCCCAAGGCCTTGGCAGGCATGTTGTAAGAAATGAAGAGTTCGGCATCGGTGAGCGCGGAACGAACTGCCAACGCCGCTGAATCCGAATAATGCTGATGAATCGCAGGAGACGTTGCCTCCAGCTCATCTACGATGACGGCCGCTTCCTCCGCGGAAATCAGCTTGGCTCCCGACACTCCGCCGATCTGGCTGACCACCTGTTGATAGTTGGTCATGTGGAGCGGGTTGCCCGGCTCCATGCTCGTGAGCTTCTGATAAAGATCCCGCGCACGGATCAGGTCGCCGGACTGCACCGAAGCGTGCGCCAGCAACTCGAGAACTTCGGTGATGTGCGTGGTCTCTCCGGCCTTTTGGAAAAGATCGAGAAGCTTTTCAAGCGACGCCGGATTGTCGCGCACATGCCCGATGATGGAATGCAGGCTCTTGAGAACCTTTTCGGAATTTTCCGCCAGCAGCCGGTCGGCATGCTGATCGTAAATCTGCAACGCATTCTCGAACTGCCCGGCTTGCATCAGAGCATCGGCAAGGGTCGAGATCGCGCTTAGGTCGTTGTGAACGGATTGTAGTTTCGTCGCCAGCGTGCCCGCATCGGAGAGTCGCCCGGTCTTGAGATAGGCGTTCAGCAGGTCGCGCAGGCCTTCGGGGTTCGAATCGAGATCGGGAACTTTTTGCAACGCTTCAATGGCTGCATCGGCATCGCCAGCTTCCAGCAGATTGCGGGCCTGCATCAGCAGCGCGTAGCTATTGCCGGGGTCGAGCTTGAGCATGCGCTGCAGAACTTCTTCTGCCTGCGGCAATGAACCTTTAGATCGCAGCGCCTCCGCGGCAGCCGAGAAAATCTGCCACGCTTCGGTTTTCTTTCCCAGGCGGACGTACACTTCCGCCAGCTTCAGCCGCATCGCCGTGTTCTCTGGATCCATCTCCAGAATTTTCTGGAAGATGCGCACGGCATTTTCTAGCTCACCCGATTTCAGGAATTCTTCCGCGACCTGCAAATATTGGGCGCGTGCGTCGTTGAACAGCCCTTGCTGGGTGTAGAGTTCGGCCAGCTTCAGCACGCTCTCAAGCGATGGCTTGAGCTTGCTGATTTTCTTGTACATGGCGATGGCTTTGACCGTGAAGCCCTGCGCCGCATAGGCATCGCCGACTGACTTGAAACACTCGGTGGCTTTTTCTGTATCGCCGAGACGGGAGTAGAGATCGCCGACCGTGTTGGTAACGGTAAGATCCTTGGGATCCGCTTTCAGGATCTTTTCGTACTCAGCGATGGCATTCTGCGTCTTGCCCTGCTGGATGTATTTCTCCGCAGCGCTGAGCGTCTTTTGTTTGTTGAAGCCGAAACCGAACGCCATATGAGCACGAACTCCAGACCCGGGTTCCAAAACAACGACTGCAGATCAACGCTTCAAAATCAACGCCCGTAAATCAACACGAACCGCTCATCGTTGCACAGCGAGACTATGTCTCGAAAAGCTTTCCGACCGGGTAGCTGATATACGCCCCAAGAAACCCGGGTTCGGAATACACCTGTGACCAGACTCGCTTTTCGAGATGTCCAGTTGGACAAGGGCAATTGTACGGCTGGATAGGCCGAATCGCATGGTTACCAAGGGTTACCGAAAGGGAGTGTACGAACGGGTTACCATCGGAACCAGGTGAACGATAACGCTCACATAAGCGATGCGAAGGCTGTATTTGCACCCGAGCGCTAATTGTTCAATTTCGCAGCCCAATTCAGGACCACCGACATGGGCGTCGTAGCCGTTCTCAATTGCGTGTTGATCAGGAACCGTTGTCCGTCTTTGCTGACGTCGTAGGAGAATATCTCGGAAGTTGCGAACATCTCTCGAGGGTTGGCCTGAAAGAGCGCGATCGGCGTACCGGCATCGAAGTTAGCCCCCGCTTTCACCGGTACGGCCATGATTTTTGCATCGCTCGACAGATAGAAGAGCTCATTTCCATCCCCACGCCATCTGGGTTGTTCTCCGCCCCCATTCGAGACTTGCCATTTGCCATGCGCCTCAGGAAAAGAGGTGACGTAAATTTCCCATCGCCCGCTCTCGTTCGAAGAATACGCGACCCACTTGCCGTCGGGAGAAAACCGCGGACTGCGCAGCGTCGAACTCGCCTTCAGAAACGGAACCGGTTGCAGATCCGAAAGCCTCAAGTACCACAGATCGGGGGCGCGTTCGTATAGCACGTATTTCCCGTCGCGCGACCAGTCCGTCGGGAATCTGTCAGCACCATCCTGCGGGATGACCTTCTCTTCCTGCGCCCCGTTAGCGTCCTTCAAATAGAGGTCAAATTTGAGTTCGCGATTCGAGGCAAAAATGATTCGGCTTCCATCCGGACTCCAGATTGGAAGCGAGTCCAGTGCGGGATCAAATGTCAGGCGCTTTGCAGTTCGCGCTTCGAGATCGTACGTCCAAATATCGGTATTTTGACTCACCGGATCTGTCGTATCGGAGGCGACGAACTTCCCGCTTGGATCCAGCATGACGTTGCCGTAGATTCCGGTATTCATCGCGAACCCGATCTGCTGACCTTTGCGATCGAACCATAGAACCTGAGAAGCGCCGGAATCCGCGCTTCGTTGAGCCACCAGCAAACCGGTGCCGGCAGCGGAAAACACAGCCTCAGAGATTCGCGGGAAAAATTGAACATCCGTAAGGATGGGAACCGGGTCGCCGCTCAAATCGAACTTCTTTGAATCGAAATGTTGCACAAAAAGTGCCTGATCGCGGTAGTAGAGGAGATAGCCAGGTTCTGCATAAGCAACGTTGCCTTTAGCTCTGACGACCAGCCGCTTCTCCTTCGAATTCAATGCCCCGAGGTAAACCGAATACAGGTCTCTTCGACCGGAAAGATTGATTGCGGCGTACAAATAATGAATTCCATCGGGCAGAAACATGGGCCAGCGGTTGCTGTCTTCCTGCAGGTTCTTGTCGGGAACCGTGACCTGAACCGGCGCTCCTCCGGATGCTGAGATTTGATAAAGACCGACTCCCAGCGTTCCGGTCGGCGTAAAAAGTATGACTCCATCCTTGTTCCACGTGCCACCGCGGCCATTGGGTGCGTCGCACAGAGTTTGCCCGGGCCCGCCATTAAGATTCAGCTTCTTTAGCTTTCCGTCGGCAAAGAACCCGATCGCTTGTCCATCCGGTGACCAGAAGGGAAAGGCCGCGCCCGCGGTGTTGGGAAGCGAGGTCGCATCCTGCGATCCGGGTTCGTAAAGCCAGATGGAATTACTTCGTTCCGATTCCCGGTGACCAACAATCGCGACCGTATGACCATTGGGAGAGATAGCTACTCCCCGCGCCGCGAATGGAAGCGGGGCCGAGAAATATGTGGTCTGCGCATTGGGCCTCGAGCTGCGCCACCAGAAAACGAACGCAATCAGAATCGCCGCAAAAACGCCCGCGGCCAGCCATGCCAATTTTTTATGGCTTTTTGCCGGCTTACTCGAGTCGGCTTGCGATCCGCGGCCGGACCCGAGGTCTTTTGCAATCCACTGCAATTGCAGCCTGAGATCATGCGCAGTCTGAAATCGATCGTCGGGATTCTTGGCCAGGCACGCCTTGACGACGTGCTCTAAGGCAGGGGGCGTGAACGGTTGGGCGGCAGAAATGGGTTCCGGCTCTTT
>JASHNX010000146.1 GCA_030041415.1 Candidatus Sulfotelmatobacter sp. | reverse complement strand
CTCCAGATATTCCGCCGCAATCTGCAGTTCGCCCCGGTCTTCATAAATTGTGACTCGGCCCCGTACAATCACTTGCATTCCATCGGCCGGACGGAACCGCAGCAGCCTCGCCTTCGAGCTGAACATCACCACCCGAATCTGCGCGTTGCCGTCTTTCAGCGTGAAATAAAGATGACCCGAGTCCGGCGCGCGAAAATTCGAAATCTCCCCCTCGACCCACGCGTCGGTGTACTCGCGCTCCACATGGGTGCGCACCGCGGCGACGAGTGCCCGAACCGTCCACACTCGCCGCTCCGGAGGAGCGAAGCGAAACCCGAGTTGATCGGCGAGAGACATGGTGAGAAAAGTGTAGAACGCCGGGCCACTGTTTCCCAAAACGAGGCTGCGGCTATGCCCTAGTTCGCGACCGGACTTACCCTGGGTTGCAACCAATTGCAACCGGTTGCAATCCTTTTCGCATGCCCATTACGAATTTTTACTTCTCGCGTCCCACGCTTCGTGCTAACGTTGCGCCCGTCCAAAATGCCGCGAGGTTCGAAGGCCTCGCCCAGTGCCGCTCTTCGCCTTGCAATCGATACACTCCGGGCTCGGGAGGAATCCATGAATAATAAAGACCACCAGCGGACGCTGCTTCACCGTCGGCCCGCATCGTTCAAGATTTTCTTGTCTATCATGCTGCTCTCGGTTGCCGCCGCGATCGCCGCGGCCACACCGCAATTCAAAACGCTAGCCGATTTCAACACGACCAGCGCCTATCAACCCTATTACGGTTCGCTGGTTCAGGGTCTCGACGGCAATTTCTACGGAACAACTGTTGTTGGTGGCGCCAACAGCCAGGGCACGGTGTTCAAAGTCACTCCTGCCGGCGAAATCACCGTCATCTACAATTTTTGTTCCCTTGCCAGTTGCGCCGATGGCGAGCAACCTTATGCCGGCCTTACCCTCGGCACCGACGGTAACTTCTACGGAACCACCTATTATGACGGCGCCATTTGCGACTGCGGCACGGTTTTCAAGATTACTCCGGCCGGAGTGTTGACCACCCTGCATAGCTTCGGTGTGACGGATGGGTACAATCCCTGGGGCACGCTGGTGCAGGGCAGCGACGGCTACTTCTACGGCACAACCTCGAACGGCGGCGCCAACCGTAGCGGCACCGTATTCAAAATCAATTCCACCGGCAGCGAGTTCACCAGCCTTTACAGCTTCTGTTCTCTGAGTGGCTGCGCCGATGGAAGCGATCCCCGTGGCGGCCTGGTACAGGGCAGCAACGGTCTTTTCTACGGTACTACGCTCTCCGGCGGCCCGGACGCCGGTGCGGGAACCGTCTACAGCATCAGCTCAACCGGTGCGCTTACCACAGTGTTCAGCTTCACCAACAGTGGCGACCAGGGCCAGGCGCCGTATGGATCGCTGGTGGACATTGCCGGCAATCTCTATGGCACAACCGAGCTCGGCGGTTCCGGGTGCAGCGGATGCGGCACAGTTTTCCAGATTGTTATGCCCGCAGGCACGCTGAATACTTTGCTCTCCTTCGACGGCACCGACGGCCAGGAGCCTCTGGGATCGCTGATTCAGGCTACCGATGGAAATCTCTACGGAACAACCGAAGCCGGAGGAGCAAACAGCGCTGGCACAATCTTCAAAATCAGCACCACCGGCACTTTCACCACGCTCTATAACTTCTGCTCAAAATCCCAATGTACCGATGGCGGAGGCCCATTCGGTGGCGTCGCACAGGACACAAGCGGCAATTTCTACGGCACGACAAGCTACGGGCCCGGAGATGCAGGCGCTGGCACCTTGTTCGAACTCTCCGTTGGCCTCGGCCCATTCGTAAAGACTTTGCCCGGCTCAGGCGCGGTTGGAGAAAAGGTGCAGATACTCGGCAACAACTTGTCGGGAGCCACCAGCGTGACTTTCAACGGCACAGCGGCCGAGTTTACTGCTCATTCCACCTATATCGTGACGCATGTTCCGTCCGGCGCAACCACAGGCACCGTCGAGGTGTCAGTGGCTGGCAAAACGCTGAAAAGCAACGTTACCTTCAGAGTCGCACCCTGAACTGGGAAGGATTTCTCGCCGACGCTAACCGAAGCCTGCTCTGCGGAGGCGAAGGGCGTTTGTTTCGCGTTGACTGAGGCTGCCCCACCCGCCGCGCCTTTCGGCGGCTTCAGCTGCGCCGTTAAGCTCTACAAATTGCATGCGGCTTTAGCCGCCGAGGAATGGTTTACGGCACCGTACCCAGCACCTCGCCCGCCGCCAACAACAGGCCCGGCTCTTCATACCACGTACCGTCCGCTTCGACACTCGACGCCAGAGTTTTCCCTTGGACAACTGTATCCCATATGTCGAAGGCGTCGCTTCCCGAGCCCGTGGCCGGCGTATTCGCAACCACCCAGTATCGGGTCCCCGCTGTGACCGCGACCGGGGTGAAGCTGCCGATGGCAAGCGTGCAGCAGGTTCCGAAATCAGCCAGATTTTTCACCACAGCTGGTCCCGCCAGCAGGGTTCCCGGAACACCGTCCGCATCCGAGTAGATGTTGAGATCTACCTGATTCGTCCCGACGCCGTAATACTGTACGGCAACCCGTACCTGCGAAACATGCGAGTCGGCTGCAGGCGTAAACTGCATCGCTTCGAAGATCGCATAACCGTTATTCTCGTCCGGTCCCTGAATCGGTAAGCCATCGGTATCGTAGTAAAGATCGGTTGCTGAACTACCGAGGTTGCTATATATCTTCGTCAAAGCCGCCGGAATTTCCTCCCCCGGCACGTGGATCGCAGATTTTTCCGTGGTGTGCACACTCCGGGGAGTTTTGGCGGCTTGACCGAACAGAAGGTGGCAAGGAGTTAACAGACACACAACCAGCATGGTCTTCTTCATGAATTCCTCCGCATTTCTGTTGGATTTCAACAGGAAACCTCCGCGACAAACGAAAGCCCCAGTTTCGGGGTGTGGGGTGCGGCTCTCGCACGGAGTGAGTCGCGATTTCCTTATTGACCAAAAACGACAGCCATTGTCCGCTTAGCCCTGGCCCGGGGTCAATGTGAAAGAATTTTCATAATCAGGCCAATCAGGTGATGAGAATGCCCCGCCCGCCGCCTTATTCCGGCTCTTGCAAAGAATGCAAGGACGGGTCATCCGCAGTAGTGCTGGCGTCGGCAGATCGAAGTACGGGGCACTCGCCTTTTATTTCCCCTTCCACACCACTTTCCCCGCCACCATCGTCCACACCACTTTCGTATCGCGCATCTTCTCCGGAGAAATCGTCAGCACATCGCGATCCAGCAAAACCAGGTCTGCTCGCTTTCCCGGAGCAATCGTTCCAATCGAATCCAGCATATTCATCGCCTTCGCCGAATTGCGCGTGTAGGCGTAAAGCATCGCTTCGCGCGGCATATCCTGCGGAGGATCGAGCACGCCCTCCGGGCCGCGCCGCGTCTCTGCCTGATAAATCGCCATAAAAACATTCGCCGTCGAGACCGGCCAGTCGCTCGCTCCTGAAATAATCGCACCGTTGTCCAACAGAGATCGCGCCGGATATTGCCACTGATAAATCGATGGATCGAGATACGGCTTTTCAAGCTGGATCGTGTCGTTGCTTGCATCCGCCCAGAACAACTGCAACGCGCTGATTACGTTTAGCTCTCGAAATCGCGGAAAATCGCTCGGCTGCACGAACTGCTCGTGCGTCAGTTCGTCCGGCAGTTCTGAATTTCCGTTCGCCTTTCTCGACGCTTCAATTCCATCCAGCGCCGCCGTCACCGCGCCATCGCCGATCGCGTGCACGTGAACAATCAATCCTTCTTTATTTGCTTCAATGCACAACTCGGCAAATTTTTTCGGATCGAATAGCAGCTCCGCATTCCGCCCCGTATTTCTGTACGGCTTGCTCAAGTACGCCGTCTGCGAAGGAAACTCCACCACCCCATCGGCAAAAACTTTCACGCCCGTGATATGCAGATGTGGAACATCTTTATATTCCTCGCGCGTCTTCTGCACACGCGCGAGTTCCGCTTCCGGGTCTTTCGCAAACACCTGCGGAAACGCGACAACCTCCGAATTCAACTCGCCATGATCGGCGAGCATTTTGTACGCCTGCAAAACATAATCCGCCGCCAGCGGATCCAGCCAAGCCGTGATCCCCAGACTATATTCGTATTCCACCGCTGCCCGTGCCGCCGCCAGCAGTTGCTCGGGCGTGTACTTCGGCAGTAATGGCTCGATCTTCTCCGTTCCCGCGTCCACCAGAAACCCATTCGGCTGCCCGTTCTTATCGATGCCGTAATATCCCCGCTTCACTGCCGAAAGGCTTTTCAAGAATTCTGCCGTAATCCCGGCGCGCTCCAGCAACGCCTGATTCGCCCACGAAGTATGCCCATCCATGCCGCGCAGCACCACGCACTGCTTTTCATAAATTCCAGTCGAAAAATCCTTATTGAGCACATCCGTATGCGACCAGAACTCCAGCGGCAATCCGAACACTTCAATAATGTCGCCGCGCATTCCGCGTCCTGATTTTTTTGCCCAGGCCACGAACGCTGGCAACTGCTCAAGCTTGTCCACCTTGTCCGTCGCATCTGCCGTTATCAGATTCAACCCGCCGTCGATCGAATGGCTGTGCGAATCGATGAACCCCGGAAAAAGACTCTTGCCCTTCAGATCGATCCGCTCGGCTCCCGCGTCAGCCGACTTCTCGACCTCAACCAGATTTCCCACCGCAACAATCTTCTCCCCGCGGATCGCGACCGCCTCCGCATACGCATCGTCCGGATTTCCCGTGAACACCTTGGCATTGAAAAATATCTTTTCTTGCGATGCACCGTCTTGCGCGTTCGCAATATTCGCTATCAAACCTCCACATCCCAACACCGCGCACGCCCAGGCTGCCGCGCGTATCAAATTCCGAGAAATCTCCCTGACTCGTTTCCGCATGTGCGCTCCCATGTTCGTTTGTGACATCCCGATACTGCAGCGTTATGTTACCGCAACGCCAATCGGCAACAGTTTGGACGGCGTGCGAACCTCACCAGAACCACCTTCTCACCGGCACCTTCTTCACTGGCGGCATCTTTGCAAGGGGCTGGTTGTAGTCCGGAGCGTACGGGATGCACTCAACCTGAACCTCGTTCCAACGTGATTGGCAACGAAATTCACCGGGGTACTCTGAGTCGTTCGGGTATCGGATGACCAGCCTGTCATCGCGCTGCCATTCAAGTTGAAGCAACCGAGGGTCGTGGCCGACGGTGAACACCGTCGTGCCGTGGCCCAGCAGGGGTTTTAACAGGGAGAGCACGCCTGGCCCCTGTCGCCTGAGTTGGACGGAGCTGTGGAATGAATCAATCGCGCCGCAATCTACTTCGTTGACCTGTGCGATCAGGTGTCCGTCAGCCGAGGACACCGGCGGAAAATCGTAACTGGCACACATGGCGCGGGAAAACAAGAACAGCACAAAGATAGGCAAAGCCGACCCGCACACCAGAACAACAGAAGTAATCCTCGCCGAGGTCTTCAATATAGTTCGGCTGTTTTGAGTCATGCGCCACAAACCAACCGCGATGACAGTTGGAAGAACCGCGAATAGGAGCAGGATTAGCATGACCGCGGAGAATACCACCCATGCAATGAGCAACGGTTCTCATCGCATGGCTAGATTCGTTGATCGTCGAGTGTTGATCTCGAATTAGGAACAGCGCGATACCGTGCCGAACACCGCCGCGAACTCCTGCTGCTTGGTAATCAGGTTGGCCGCGAATTCGCCGGCAAAACCATCGCTCGCACTTAGGGCGTGAGCCGATACACCACACCGCATCCACCCGCCTGCGGATAGCACGATGGGTCGCCTCCAGTGGTCGTCGTGCCGTAGAGATTACCCACGCTGTCGAACACCAGAGAACCCTCCGGCGTCGTGCCTTTCGGGCTGCCCGTTGGGCCAAAGAGGCGCAAAAAAGTTTCAGTCCATATGCCATCTGTGCCCGGGCTAAGCTCATACACAATTCCGTCGCCGTCCGCTCCTCCACCGGCCAGTGTATTTCCGTAGAGGTTGCCCGAGGAATCTGCCACCAGGCCGCCGTACGGGTAATATCCATCCCCCCTCGCGCCGAAGCTGTGCAACAACGTGCTGGTCCAACCTCCCGATCCATTCGGCGTCAGCTTGAGCGCCGTACCGCCTAGGTATGCTCCTGAGGCTTGGTTCGTAAGGTAGAGATTTCCAGCCGAATCAAACATCAAATCGCCGAGCGGATTGAACCCGTCGCTGGTACCGTTAAATGCGTAAGCAGTGCTCTCGGTCCAGGTGCCGTCCGAGTTCGGGCTGAGCTCTATAACAGATCCCTCAGTTCCGCAGAACAGATTGCCGTTGCTATCGAAAATCAAAGACGTTCCGGGTCTGCCGTCGGTGTCCGTGAACTGATAAAGAACCTTATACGTCCAGGAACCGCCGGCGTTTGGAGAAAGCTCATAGGCTACTCCCTCGTCGCTCCCGCCGCCAATTCCAGTAACCCCGTACAAATTGCCCGCAGCGTCTGAAACCAGTCCGTAAGAGGCGCCGCATCCCTCATCCCACGAGAACTCATGAATGATCGTCTCAGTCCACGGGGCTTGACTGGTTGGCGATAGCCGATAGATGAATCCACAACTATTGACGCCGCCCTGCCAGGTGCCGCCGTACAGATTGCCGGCGCTGTCTCGCAAAAGCTTTCCGCCTGCGTCATCTCCTCTCGGGAAGGTGGCAAGCGTTTGGAACTGCACGCTTGTGCCGGAGATCGATATCTCAAATACCGATCCCGCCGTCGCGCCGTAAAGATTGCCGGCTGGGTCGAAGACCAGCGTAGAAGACGGAAAGCCGTGATCGAACTCATTAAATATGTGAAGAACTTGTTCAGAGTTGGCCGAGGCCACCACCGGGACAAGGGCGAGAATGATTGTGAAGACGAAGGCCTTGAGTGCAAATCGGCTGGAGTTCCTGCTGGAGAAATTCATAGTACACCTCGGAGGGATTTCTCACTTCTGGGGAAGAGCGCGAGACGGACTTATATCACGCCTTTTCGCGCAAATCAACGGGTCAACGAACTGGATAGTGGAGTAGTTTGTTTGTCATCCCGAGCGCCTCAGTTCATCGAGAAAAATAGCGAGAAAAATGGCAACAATATACCTACCTAACCAACGGAAATTTTAGCGCCAATTTAGAATGCGGAAATCATCCCTTGTGGCGATTTTTCCGTGGCTTTAGTGTCCAGAGGAATGCTGCGGTTCCAGCAAAGATAATCCCCGCCGCCAAGTTGACTAGGTTTCCCCTCGGGAAACGGAACGCCCACTGCGCTGCGTATATGAAGATGAAGAACAGAGCTATCGGTACAGCAAAACTTTGCAGCTTCAACTTCGGTTCACCTTCCTTCCGGT
>JASHNX010000016.1 GCA_030041415.1 Candidatus Sulfotelmatobacter sp. | reverse complement strand
ACAAAGGCGTTTTCGTCATTCCCGATATTCTGGCCAACGCCGGCGGCGTGACCACTTCATATTTCGAGTGGGTGCAGGATCGCCAGGGCTACTTCTGGAAAGAAAGCGTCGTCAACGAGCAACTCCAGGAGATCATGATCTCCTCGTTCAACGATGTGGTTCGCTACGCCGAAACCCATCACGTGAACAATCGCATTGCAGCCTACATGCTGGCGATCGATCGTGTGGCGTATACGATCCGTCAGCGCGGAATCTACGCGTAGGGTGAGGTTTGCTGTCCGGAGTCTGTCCGTGGGTAACGATGGTTCCGTGCTCTTGGGCGTTGAACCAGTCGTTTGTTGTCCCCATCGCAGCGAGGGATCTCGGTTTGTGCGGCTTTAAACGCAACTAGCCACGCCAAGTCTGTCTTGGTCGACGCAGATTTGGCCACGATCAGCTTTTGAGCCCAACAGATCTTGGGTGGCACAGCGCTTTAGCGCTGCGATTCGAATCCTGAGTCGAAGCGGCTTTAGCCTCCGCGAGATCGAATCAAATCGGTGCTCGGGCAAGTGCCTGCTACTTACCGAAGGAGGGATGATGACTTCGCGGACGAAAGCAATATTTCTTCGGCTCCTGCCTCTATTTCTTGCCTTCGTAACGCTGCCGGCCTTTGCGCAGTCTCAGGAGCCGGGCGGAACAGCTCCAGAAATGAATGCGCCGTCATTTTCCGCAGTGTCGGCTGCCGACAAACTCGACATCAACACAGCGACTGCGGACCAACTCAAAGCCCTGCCCGGCATCGGCGATGCCTATTCGCAAAAAATCATCGCTGGCCGCCCCTATCGCACTAAGCTCGATCTCGTCCACAAAAAAATTATTCCCCAGGCGACCTACGACAAAATCAAAGATCAGATCATCGCCCACCAGCCCAAGGCGGCACCGAGTACAACGCCTCCTCAAACCAAGTAGGCCGAGAGCATGCAGAACTTCAGCTACCCGCCGGCGTCATCCTGAGCGAAGCCGCTTTCTCCAGGCGGAGCGAAGGATCTCCGTCGTTTTCAGAGTTACCCACATCGAGATCCCCGCAACTCGCCAGAAAATGCTGGCGCTGTTAATCACGCCTGTTAGGCCGAGAACAAACTGAGCGTCTGCCCCGATTGCGCATTGCCTTCCCATTATTCGTGGAGCATAATCAAGCTATCTTCGGTCGCTTTCCCGGGGCCGCAGTTTCCGCGCGTGAACCTGCCTAATTCCATCACGCTGGTGCGTATCTGCAGCATCCCGCTGCTAATTTGGGTGCTCTCGTCAAATTATTTCAGCAGCGCGCATGGCGCAAAAGAGTTGATTGCTTCCGCGATCTTCATCGCTGCAGCCATGACCGATGGCATCGATGGATACCTGGCCCGCAAGCGTGGCCAGATCACGACTATGGGCATTCTGCTCGATCCTATGGCAGATAAGCTTCTCATCGCTGCCGCATTCGTCACGCTGGTGCAATTCAATCCCGGCCTGGTTCCCGCCTGGATCGCCGTCATCATCATCGGCCGCGAATTTCTGGTGAGCGGCCTCCGCTCCATCGCCGCATCCGGCGGATTCACCATCGAAGCCAGCAACCTGGGCAAGTTCAAAATGGTGGTGCAGATCGTTTGCGTGGTGGCGGTGATTCTTGATCATCGCTGGCAAGAGTGGCCGGTCTATGGAAGTTTTGTATTCCCTGTTCACTGGATCGCTTACGCCGCCATCTGGTTCGTAGTTTGCGTGTCGCTGATTTCTGCCGCAGACTACTTCATCGCCTTCTGGTCGAAAATCGATAAGCGCGTCTCCCAGCGCCGTCGCCGCCGCGCTTTCGTTCTCAGCCGGCGCCGCGATCCGCAACAGGCGCCGCGCCCAGCCGATGCCGATGTCGCCCCATCCGCCTAATTCGCCAGCGTTGCCGCATTCCTCTCCATCACCGTGCGCCGAACCGGTAACCGGCTCGGCATTGCAACTCGATGCCGGCGAGTTCTCCGCCGAAGAGCGATCATCGCTGCTGCGTCTGGCCCACGACTCTATTCTTTCTGCACTAGAGAGTCGCGATATTTCGCTCGATCCACCGACGCCGCATCTGTCGGAACCGCGCGGCGCTTTCACCTCGCTCTACTTCCACGGAGAGTTGCGCGGCTGTGTCGGCTACATTCTTCCCGTCTACCCGGTTTACCGCGCAGTCGCCGAAACCGCGCGTGGTGCAGCCTTCGATGACAACCGCTTCTCACCCGTAACTTATAAAGAAGCGCTTGATCTTGAAGTCCAGTTGAGCATTCTTTCCCCTCCGCGGCCGATTCGGCCCGAGGAAATCGAAGTTGGCTGGCACGGACTGCTTATCAGTTCTCACGGTCGCCGCGGACTGCTCTTGCCGCAGGTTCCGCTAGAGCATGGATGGGATCGCGTGACCTTTCTCGAGCAGACCTGCCTCAAAGCGGGATTGCCGACTGACGCCTGGCAAAAAGGCGCAAGCATCGAAGCATTCACTGCAGAAGTTTTCGGGGAAAAAGCTTGAAACGGGCGAGGATCAGCGACTTGTCTCTGTCCTTAGCGAACTTCGTGGGGCTGCTCAACAAATGTCCCGTAGGGGCAAAGGCTTAAATAAACAAACCTTGCAAAATCAGCGGTTTAGTCATATTTTCGCAGCGAATCGGGGCTCTGGATTAAATAAGATCCTCAAGCCCAGAATGGTATATAAGGGGCGTATTTTCTTGAGGTTCCGACCTTCTCATCGAGCCTTATGTATTTTTCCTCGACAGTTGCCGCGATCGCCTGAGAGGCAATTGCGCTCTTTGCCTCTGGAAGCCCAAATCGAGCACGCAGTGATTGGTTAGTCATTCGCTCAGACATGACATACTTGAGGGCGCAGTGCTGATAGCACGCTCTGACGCGATCAGCCCGATCCATCGACGCGATCTTCATCGGGCCATAAATCGTGACCTGAGTCTTGAACTCGTCCGCTACGAAACTAGGCGCTGGGAGCTGGCAGAACTCAGCAAAATGAACGACCTTTTTTATTCCACTGCCCTTTTCTTCGCAAATATGGAGGTGTCGCATCAGGTGCGCCAGTCGCTCGTTCCGGGACCGAAATGTGTCGATGAATCTCGTTTCTGGAACGATTGGTTTTCCGGGGTTCGATATGTCGATCCGATTGCTGTAGATCTCGACAATCATCGATGTTCCCGACACCGAAAAATCTTGATGTATGAGCGCATTCGCAATTAGCTCCCGAATAACAACTGCCGGCACAAGAGTGCTTTCGACGCGAATCGCACTCTTAATAATCTCGTTTTGCGGAGTCTGACTCATCACGTAATCGACCAGCCCTTCAAATCCGACTGCATATCCCTTGGTACCCGACATATCGGCTTTGGTACGTAACTTGTTTTTCCCCGCGTACACGATGACACGCGGAACCTTGCGTTTCAGGTCCGGAAAGTTATCCATCTTCTTCGCCAGCAGTAGCGCCCCAAGACGCTTGATCGAAACTTTATCCCCGTTACGGTGGACCAGGCGTTCAGACGCTAATCTCTCGATCACTCCTGACTGAGTCGAGGGGTAAGGGATCGTCAGTAATTCGAAGAATTTCTGCGTATCAAGCAACTTTATGACATCAATGGCCGAGACGTCCTCCGCCGAGCATTCCTCAAGCCAGTCCGGTTTCCCCTCATCGAAAATCTTCCGCAGGCGATCTTCAGTCATGGGGACCGTAGATTCCCCTGCTCGCATTAGGTATTTCCCGTCTAGGTGATACGCAATTCCAGTTGGTCGTGAAGGAATGTGGAACACGAGAACGCGACCCGCCGCATGCCGCACTTCATGCACGTCAACCCGAAACCTAACCGTCTGGAATATTCTTTCTGCAATCTTGGAAACATCTTGAAATGCCGCTGTGCCCACCACATTGCGTGGCGGCCTGTTCTCAACACCTAGTATGAAAAATCCTCCCCCCTCGTTCGCAATGGCGACGCAGTAGCCGAATAATTTGTCACTGTCGTACTGGTTCTTCGCCTCCTTGAATTCGAGATACTCCGTCTCGGTAGGCTGACCGCGCCAAATATCAACCTCTTCTGGAGTTATGACCATGTAGGCCGTTAGTTTACGGCGGCAGCAGAGGACTATCAACAACTTATAGCTTCGGATTATCGTGACCGGATACCCGATTACCCTCAGGGGTTTCTGACTCGTGATGAACCGCTGAGCTCGGAGCCGCCAACTCTGAAAAACAAAAGCCGGAAACGGTGTCCCGTTCCCGGCGAAAATCTCTGCTGGCCTTTCGCTACTACGTCACTGAACCACGGTTCTTAATTCTGTTCGTCCAGTTCCACTCCATCGCCGGCGTGTACATCTTCCATGGCGAACACAATCATTCCGGTCGCAGTCGTCGGCGTCGTCCCGATCACCACGATTTCGCCCACCGCTCGCCGCGGCAGATCGCGAACGTGAATCACCGGTCCATTACCCTTTTCCCACAATCCCGGATCAAACGAGGGTTGCTTCATCTGCGTATCTTCGCTGACCGTCGCCCGAAACGAAAGCGAATCAACCGGGTCGTGCAGGTCTGCTTCATAGTTTCGCACCGCGCGGAAATAATCTCCCACTTTTACACCCTGATTCGAACCCACGTTGAAATAAACTTTCTGGCCCGTTCCTAATTCCGAATCAAAATCCCGTCCCATCAGGATGCGGCCTGAAACCTTGCTGCGCGTTGGCAGAAAGCGGTCGAAGCGAAGCGGCGGGTGGAACTCCACCATCTGCTTCTCGACATACGGAATCGCCGTGTCCCCGGGGTTGATCGGATCGCAGGAGAACTCTACCTGCGCGATTGCCGAACGGCTGCGCGTATCGAGGATCCGCACCACTCCCACTTCCGCATAAGGCTGACCGGTCGCTTTGAGCAGTTTGAACTGCCCAGGAAACATCTCATACTCGTTTATGTCACGCAGTTCGCGGATGATCTCATAGCGAGATCCGGCGGTGTATCCGCTTCCTCTCAGATAAACAATGTTCCCGTTGACGTACTTGGTTGTCTCTGGAGTATCCAACCCTCCGTCCACAAAGTGTGCATCCGGCATCGTGTGCTTGCTGATGAATCCCCCGCAGTAAACGTCGGCACGGGTCGGCATCTGTACGTGCTCAACCGGAAAGTTCGCTGACGTCACAATCGTGCCTTCGGGGGTCGGCGAATTCGCCGGTGCTGCCGGCGTCGCAGACTGTGCCCAGCCTGCCGTCGCAGCCAATAACAGTAAAGCTCCTAGTTTCTGCATGTTACCTCCGAGAGATACCAGCCAAAGCCGGCCTTCCAGCGAAATGCCGCCGATTCAACGCTACCTTCGGAAAGTAACAATGGGGTAAGGGAGGGTCAAGGTTACGAGGGTGTCACGGCCTTGGAAACAGATTTTGCCACATTTTTCGAATCGCTGTTGCAATTCGTCGTTCCTCCCCTGTAAGATTCGCGCCTGACTTCTTTCAAGCTATTGATTTTAAGATGATTTCTGTCGCCAACAATCATCCCGTCCGTTTCCCCCTCCGTCTGCCTCGAGTCTGCGTCGCCGTCACCGCTTCCGATCCCTCGGAACTGGTCGAAAAAGCCTCCGGGCTGGCTCGCGATAACCCGTTCCTGGAGTTCAGGTTAGACTACATTTCGAAGCCCGGTCTGGCGCTCCCGAAGATCAGGCAATTCCTCGACAGTCACGCCGGAACCGTTGTCATCGCCACCTGCCGCCGCGCGTCGAGCGGAGGCAAGTTTCGCGGTTCTATCGCCTCGCAGCTCGACACCTTATTTAAGGCCTCGTCCGCCGGTTGCCAGCTCGTCGATGTCGAACTCCAGACTGCGGCGAAGTGCAAACCGGCGCAACTGCAAAAGCTTCGCGACCGCGCGGCCCTCGTTCTCTCCTTCCACGATTTTCGCGGCACGAAGAAGCTCGACGAAACTCTCGAGAAAATGCGTGCTTTCCCCGCCGACTTCTACAAAGTGGTGAGCACGGCGACCACGCTTTCCGATAACCTCGGCATGATTCAGTTTCTCGGGCGCGAAGCCGATAACCACTCGCTCGTCGGCGTCTGCATGGGTGAGCAAGGCATTATCAGCCGCGTTCTCGGAGTTCGTGCCGGCAGCGTTTTTACCTTCGCTTCCGCGACGCCCGGAGAAGAAACCGCTCCCGGCCAGATCAGCGCCCAGGAATTGCGCAGCGTCTATCGCATTGAGCAGGTCGATATCGCCACTCGCGTCTACGGCGTTGCTGGAGATCCCATCAGTCATTCACTTTCGCCCGCTATTATGAATGCTGCTTTCCGCCGCGAAAACGTGAATGCCGTCTATCTCGCGCTGCATGCCAAGACTCTCAAAGACCTGCTCAACTGCGTGCGCGAGATTCCCATTCACGGCCTCAGCGTGACCATGCCGTACAAGGAAGCGATCCTTCCTCATCTCGACAATACCGATTCCCACACCACCAAAATCGGTGCCTGCAACACCGTCGTCCGCGCGCAGGATGGCAAGCTCTACGGCTTCAACACCGATACTTCCGGCGTTGTCCGTCCCCTCGAGCGTCGCCTCAGCACTCTGCAAGACGCCAAAATTCTCGTTCTCGGCGCTGGAGGCGCGGCCCGCGCCGCCGTCTTCGGCCTCAAAGAACGCGGAGCCGAAGTCTACATCCTGAACCGCCACGCCGCGGCTGCACAGAAACTCGCCCGCCGCGCCCACGCCCGTTCCATCAAGCGCACCGACCTCAAGAAATTTTCTTTTGACGTGATCATCAACGCCACGCCGGTCGGCATGGGCAACTCGCGCGAAACTCCGCTCCAGGAAAAAGAAATCAACGCGCGTTACGTCTTCGATATGATTTACGACCCGGTCGAAACCACATTTCTGAAGCTGGCTAAGCAGCGTGGCGCGCAAATCATTCCCGGCATCGAAATGTTCGTCCACCAGGCCGCGCGCCAGTTCGAAATCTGGACCGGCAAGCCCGCCCCGCAAGAGGACATGCTTCAGGTCGTCACGCTCGCTCTCCAGGAACGCGCCAAAGCCGCCGCCAATAAGAAAAAATAGGAAATCGCGCAGACGCCGCTCACCATAAATCAGCGGTTGACCGTTACAATCACCGTCAGAGAAATCGAATCATTCCCGGAGGTCCTGTGATACCCCGCGTCCTTTCTATCCTGCTGCTGATTGGCTCTTCCTTCGCTCAGAACGTCGTCCACTACACCGCCACGAACGCCAACGTGAAGTATCTCTTCGCCACAGCCGAGCCGGTCATGCATCTAAAGCCCGGCGACATTCTTGACACCAATACGCTCGATTGCTTCGGCAACGCCATCAAGAAGCCCGGCGATACACTCAGCATGGCGAAAGGCGACAACCCTCTCACCGGACCTTTCTACGTCGAAGGCGCAGAGCCCGGCGACACACTGGCTGTCAAAATTCTCGATTTGCAAGTTGATGGCGATACCGGCGTCGGCGCTTTCGCTCCCGGCTTCGGCGCGCTCAACGAAACCAATTACACTCCCATGTTGCACACGCCGTTGCCGGAAAAGATCTGGTTCTATCACATCGACCACGCGGCGAACGACGCCGTATTCAAAGCCCTCGATTCCGATTTCTCCGTCAAGATTCCCCTGCATCCATTTTTCGGCTGCATCGGCGTCGCGCCCGCCGAAGGCGAAGCCCGCAGCTCTGTCGTCCCGGCTGAATTCGGCGGCAACATGGATTCGCCCGAAGCCAGCGTCGGCAACACGGTTTATTTTCCCGTGAACGTGAAAGGCGGTCTTTTCTATATCGGCGACGGTCACGCCGCCATGGGCGATGGCGAAATCGCCGGCACCGCCATCGAAGTTCCGCTGAAAGCCCGCGTCCAGCTCAGCGTGATCAAAGGCCGCACCATCTCATGGCCACAATTCGAAAACGACGATGCCATCATGACCGTCGGCGCTTACCGGCCGCTCGATGACGCCCTCCGCATCGCCTTCACCGAACTCGTCCACTGGATTCACAACGATTACGGCCTCTCCGAACTCGATGCCTATGAATTGCTTTCGCAAGTCGGCCAAATTCATCTCAACGAAATGGTCGATCCAAATTATGTAATCGTGGCCTCGATCCAGAAAAAGTATTTGCCGGCAAGAAAGAAGTAACCGCGGCACCTTCGGTGTCGCGCTGGAGTGGTAACATCCTTGGAATTAAAATGTTTCCGCGCCGTTTAGAGGAGACATCCCGTGAAGGAATTTCTCTATAAACTGCAATTGGTTCGCGGCGATATGCTGCAGACCGGGCCAACTGAGCAGGAGCAAACCGTTGTGGCGGAGCATTTTGCTTATCTTCAGGATCTCAACACCAGCGGGGCCATAATTCTTGTTGGGCGAACGCTCACCACGGATGCGCACACGATGGGCCTCGCGATCTTTCGCGCCGAGTCGGAGAATGAGGCCCTTCAGATCATGAACCACGATCCAGCCGTCCGTAAGGGAGTGATGACCGCAACGTTGTATCCCTTTAAGGTTATCTTGCAAGGAAAGTAGGAGCGCAGTCCTGGTATTCGCTAGTCATGAGCCCGAATCAGCCCAGCTCGATCGATGTTTCCTGGCCCGAACTACCTCTCGCGGCCTGGCAAGACACCTACGCCACACTCCACATGTGGACTCAGGTCGTCGGCAAGATTCGCCTCGCGCTCACTCCTCTCATCAATCATTGGTGGGAAGTCCCGCTTTACGTCAACGCCCGTGGCCTCAACACTTCCGCCATTCCCTACGGTGACCAGATTTTCGAGATTCAATTCGACTTCATCGAGCACAAGCTCGTGGTCCAGACGAGTTGGGGACCGTCAAAAACTTTGCCGCTCAAACCCCAATCCGTCGCCGATTTTTATTCCGCATTCATGTCCGCTTTGCGCTCTCTCGGCATTGACGTGAAAATCTGGACCATGCCCTGTGAAGTTCCCAATCCCATTCGCTTCGAAGACGACACTCAGCACGCTGCCTACGACCCCGAATATGCTGCCCGTTTCTGGCACGTCCTGATTGCTTGTAAGAATGTTTTTCAGGAATTCCGTGCCCGCTTCATTGGTAAAGATAGCCCCATCCACTTTTTCTGGGGCAGCTTCGATCTCTGCGTTACTCGCTTTTCCGGACGCCGTGCCCCCGAGCGTCCCGGCGCCGATCCCGTCACCCGCGAGGCTTACTCGCATGAAGTCATCAGCGCCGGATTCTGGCCGGGAGCCGGATACAAAGGTCCCGCCTTCTACGCCTACGCCGCCCCTGAGCCTGCGGGTTTCGCCGATCAGAAAATCGAGCCCGGGCAGGCTTTTTACGATTCTCAGCTCAAGGAATTCATTCTGATGTATGACGACGTGCGCAATGCTCCATCCCCGCGCAAAGCTCTTCTCACTTTTCTTGAGACCACGTATGATGCTGGTGCGAATCTCGCCGGCTGGAACCGGAAAGAGTTGGAAAGAACTTGAATCATGGCGCTCCGCCATGGTGCCCGGAGTTGGTCACCGCAGAATCAGGAGAAATCGAATGTCGAAAAAATGCCATCATCTCAATCAGATCAAGTTCACAACCACCGACACGCACGTTTGCCCGGAGTGCGTAAAGATGGGCGATACCTGGGTACACCTCCGGTTGTGCATGGAGTGCGGAAACGTCGGCTGCTGCGATTCGTCGAAGAACAAACACGCGACCAAACACTTCCACCAGACGAAGCATCCAGTCATGCGCTCAATTGAGCCCGGAGAAAGCTGGATCTGGTGCTATGTGGACGAAATGATCGCGGGCGACGCGGCCGCATAACTCAGCAGCCACATGCTCGATATGGCGAACCAGCCAAGCCGGCTGAGGGTAATCGCGGTTGAAGTTCGGGACAACCTGCGGCGGCATCAGTAGTCAAGCGGCGTTGCCAAAGTCGCGCGTTGTTCGGCAAACCGTCGGATGTGTTAAAGGCGCGCAACATGTCTTGGAAGCGCATCGTGGTGGCAATATTGGCGAGTGGCATTCTCTCGTCGCTCGCCGACTGGCTGTTCATGGGCGATTGGCTGTACAAGGCCTTTGATCGCAACCCTGAGATTTGGCGGTACCCGGCGGGTCAAGGCGAGAACAAGGCAATTCTCTGGTCGAGTGTGTTCCCGTTTCTCACTTGTGGCGTCTTTGTTCTCGTTTGTAGCGGCCTGCACCTTTACTCGTACCGCGCGACATTCAAACTGGCAGTTGCTGTCTGGCTGATCGGGCCATTGCCATTAACAATTGTGAATGCCTTGTGGATAAAACTCAGCGCGCCAATCGCAGCGTCGTTTTCGTTGGGATGGCTGATGAAACTTTTTCTGGCCGCGCTCGCTGTCGTGTTGATTCTGCGCTAGGCCGGGTGGGAGAACGGTAGGCTGGCGCCATACCAGGGCGAAAAAGACTGGAAAAAAATTGAAAGGGCCGTGACTTTGGTTATGCTCTAGCCGCCAGCTCCTGCGAGGGAGCCAGCAGCGTGGACGCATGTACCGTCACAGCCCCTTGATGCGATCACTGTTTTCACAGTCCCAAACCCCAACTTTTCCTCGCAGATCAGTCGGTTTTTTCGGGTTTGGCTGCCCCGCAGGTTGCCCCGCTTGGCTGATCACTCAGTCTACTTCGGGCCTGCAAGTTTTTAATTCGCTTGCCCTTTCGACCGTCGACGCAACCAACCTTACCAAAGTAACGTCAAAAGTCAACGCAAACTATTGGTGCAACACAAGTCGTGCAAGCTGTGCATAACCGCAAACGCAACCTGTTCTCAAGCGGCAACTTATAAAAGTTCGTTTCAGTTTCGACGCGCTTTTTCACAGAGGAATGCACAGCTTCGCTTGTGCACCAAATCTCGCGCCGAACCACAAAATCGTCTTGACGGCGCTGAATTATGAGTGCATCTTGCTCCTAGCGCCTGTGAGTCGTTCGCCTTCGAAGCCAGCCGAAAACAAAGCACCAAAACCGGCGCCGACAGTTTCGCGCAAATTGAAGCACGCAATGGATTTAAGCAGTCGCAGTCAAGCATTAAAAGAGAAGCGTTGATGTCAGAACTCGTGGCCTATGTAGATGGTGGCTCTCTGGGGAATCCCGGGCCATCCGGTATTGGGGTAGTCATTGACGGCTGCGAAACCGGGCCGGTTCGCATCGCCAAGTGGATCGGCCACCAGGATAACAATGTCGCCGAGTACATGGCGCTCCTCGAAGCCCTGCAGTTCGCTGTTTCCCTGAAAGCCAAGGCCCTGCACGTCTATTCGGATTCTCAAGTGGTCGTTCGCCAGATGCGCGGCGAATACTTCTGCCGCAGTTCGCGCCTTTACTCTCTGCACTGGACCTGCCGCAAGCTGGCCCGCGCCCTCATCTTTTCTATCTCGCACGTTCCACGCGAGAATAACGTCGAAGCCAACCAGCTCGCCAATAGCGCCGTCCGTCGCCGGGTGTGACCTCCCAATATGAACCCGACGGTCACCGCTCCTTCTGAAACCCGGCCACACGGCACGCAACATGATGTCGGCCAGTCCGTTGCCGAACTCGCTTCTCTCGATCTCGACGCTGCTCTGCAATTACTGGCCGACCGCGCCGAGTACATCACCGGCGCCGGCGGAGCAGCCATTGCTTTGCGCCGAGCCCAATATCAGGACATGATTTGCCGCGCTAGCGTCGGTTCCCTCGCTCCCGGCCTCGGCGCGTTGCTTTCGACCGAGCACGGGCTCTCCGGAGCGAGCATCCGCTCCCGCCAGCTTCAGCGTTGTGACGATGCCAAAAATGACGCTCGCTTGGATTCTCAGGCCTGCGGCCGCATGGGTATCGCCTCTGTCTTAGTAATGCCGATTCTGAGCGAAGGCAAAGGCATCGGAGTTTTCGAGCTTTTTTCCGGAAGATCTCACGCCTTTAACGAAGGCGATATTGCAGCGCTGCAGCGTTTGAGTGCGATGGTTGAACTCGCGATCAGGTTCTCTGGCCCGCCCCAACCTTTGCCGCAGCCCGACCAGGCCCACACAGAAACTCGGCCCTCCCCGCGTGTTCACATTCATCCCTCGCGTCCCGTTGCCCGCGTCCAACCAGATGCGATCATCGCGACTCCCGAAAAACACCAGCCGTCGCCGGCCAATCCGGTCAGCGAGACGCCAGCGCAAAAGACAGCGCAACCGACCGCAGAAAATGCCGCCGCAGAATCGAAGAAATCGCTTTTCTGGTCCGCTTCGCCGAACTCCCGCGCCAGCACAGCTTCGGATGCAATTCCCTCACTGGCAATCCCTCCAACCTTGAGAAACCTGCAAAAATGTCAGGCTTGCGGCTTCCCCATCTCGCCCGGACGCAAGCTCTGTGTCGAGTGCGAAGAAAAGCACTGGCGCGGCCGGAAGTAGTCTCGGTGAGTACGGCGTCATCCCGAGCTGCAGGCGTTTTCTCCAGGCGGAGCAAGGGATCTCATACCGCAACCCTGCGCACAACGCATCGAATAACGTCACCGACCGAGCCTCGGACCCGCTACAATTCCTTTTCTGTATCCTGAGAATTTCTCTCGGAGGCTAGGTCGTGCCATTTGCACGTACATTGCGCCGTTGCCTGTTTTTTCTGCTGCTCGCTTCGCTTGCCGGCGCCCAGAATAACGAGCAGCGTACCGCTCGCTATTTCGATTCAGTTCGCCAACAGCCACCGCTGTTGCTCGCCTTCCTGCGCGACATGCCCAAAGGCGGAGATCTGCACAATCACCTCGATGGGGCGGTGTACGCCGAAGACTTCATCAATTTCGCCGCCGATGGCAATCTCTGCGCCGACCGCACCTCCTCGCATCTCCTCGCTCCGCCCTGCGACGATTCCTGCGCCAGTTATACCGTCAAACCTGCAGCCCGCTGTGCTTATGGCGATCAGGTGCTCTACAACCAGCTCATCGATGCCTGGTCGATGCGCAACTGGAATATCGGTAACGAGTCCGGCCACGATCACTTCTTCGCCACATTCGATAAATTCTTTCTGGCCTCGCATACCCATGTCGCCGAAGACATCGCCGCCGCGACCAATCGCTCCGCTGCGGACCATCTCCAGTACGTCGAATACATGCACACGGCCGATGGCGGCGGAGCGATCGAGCTGGCAAAGAAAATCGAATGGACGTCAGACTCCGCCAAAATGCGCGACGCCCTGCTCGCTGCGGGCCTCAAGGATTTAGCCGCGCAAACCAGCAAGCAACTCTCCGCCGATATCGCCCGCGCGCAGCAAATCATGAAATGCGGCACGCCCGACGCGTCTCCCGGCTGCGCTGTCACCGTCCGCTATCTTTATCAGGTTTTGCGTGGCCTGCCGCTGCCAGTCGTGTTCACGCAAATGCTCCTCGGCTTCGAACTGGCTTCCTCCGATCCCAATTTCGTTGGACTGAACATGGTCATGGCAGAAGACTGGTACGTGCCCATTCACGACTTCAAGCAACACATGGCCATGCTCGACTACCTTCACAGCGTTTATCCCAAGGTGCACATCGCGCTGCATGCTGGCGAGCTCGCAATCCCGCTTGTTCCTCCCGACGAGCTCACCTTCCATATTCGCTCGTCCATCGACCGAGGCCACGCCGAACGTATCGGCCACGGCGTTGACGTGATGAACGAAAACGATCCCATCGCCCTGCTGCGCGAGATGGCGCAACGCAACATCCTCGTCGAAATCTGCCTCACCTCCAACGACATCATTCTCGGCGTCAGCGGCGACGATCACCCATTGCCGATTTATATGAAGTATGGCGTTCCCGTCGCGCTTGCCACCGACGACGAAGGCGTGAACCGCTCCGATCTGACGGACGAATTCCAGCGCGCCGTCGAAACGTATCATTTGTCCTATTCTGATTTGAAGCGCATGGCGCGACAGAGCCTGGAGCACAGTTTTCTGCCGGGTGAAAGTTTGTGGGCCGATACGAAAGTTGTATTCCGCGCCGCGTCGCAGTGCGCAGGAAATTCGTTGGGCGCCACCCAGCCTTCAGCCGCCTGCGCTCAATTTCTTGAGGCAAACGAGCGCGCCCGCGCCCAGTGGAAGCTGGAATCTGAATTTCAGAAATTCGAGAGCACAACTTTCGAAAAGAAGTAGATCGTTGACTTTGTGCTGCTATTCTTGCTTCCGAAGTGTTGTCATTCCGAATGGCTCTAGTCGTGAGGAATCTGCTTTTAAAGAACCATGGCCATCTTCACCGCCGCTGAAGCCGCTGCGCAATTAATCCTGAAGCGGACCCAACTCCGCCCGCACATCGGGCTCGTGCTGGGCTCCGGCCTCGGCAGCTTCGCCGACTCGCTCACCGACGCCGCGCGCATTCCGTATGCCGAGATTCCAGAGTTCCCCCGCTCCACGGCCATCGGCCACACCGGCAAAATGGTCATCGGCAAATCCGGCGATGTCCCCGTCGCTGCCATGCAAGGCCGCGTGCATCTTTATGAAGGCTATTCTCCGCACCAGGTCGCCTTCCCCATGCGCGTCTTTGCTCGCATGGGAATCCGCTCCGTCATCCTCACCAACGCCGCCGGAGGCATCAACGGCAACTTTCAGCAGGGTGCGCTGGTGTTGATCAGCGATCACATTAATCTGCAGGGAACCAATCCTCTCGTCGGCCCGAACGACGATCGCTTCGGTGTCCGCTTCCCTGACATGACGCGCGCCTACTCAAGGGAATATCGCGAGATCGCTCGCGACGAAGGACGCAGGTTAGGAATGACACTGCACGAAGGCGTCTACGCCGCCATGCTCGGCCCGAGTTATGAAACTCCAGCCGAAATTAATTTTCTGCGGATCATCGGCGCCGATCTCGTCGGCATGTCCACCGTCAACGAGGTCATCGCCGCCCGCCACATGAAAATGAATGTTCTCGCCATCTCTTGCGTGACCAACATGGCTGCCGGCATTCTCGACCAGCCGCTCTCCCACCAGGAAGTAATGGAAACTGGCGAACGGGTGAAATCGAGTTTCGAAGCATTGTTGCGCGCCGTATTGCCGCGGCTGGAGCGCGCAGTCCCCTGATCTCCTGTTTTCGCGATTGTGTTCCGCACAGACATGACTGGAATTACAATTCCGGTCGCGGCGAAAAAGAATAACGAGGGGAGAATGCAACCGTGCCCAGACGCAAAACCAGCGAAGTGGACGCATACATAGCAAAATCTCCAAAAGAGGCACAGGGCAATTTAGCGAAGATCAGGGCCGCGATACGGGCGGCAGCGCCTGGCGCCACTGAACGCACCGATTATTTCCAAATGCCGGGATATTCCTATCCGGGATTTGATTATGACGGCATGTTTGCCTGGTTTAGCTTCAAGAAACCATACGTACGCCTGCATGTTCGCCCTCCGACCATACAGGAACACAAGAAAGAACTCGCGGGTTATCCCACCACGAAAGCCATCGTCAGTTTTCCGATGGCTGAGCCGATGCCAGTAGCATTGGTGAAGAGACTTGTAAAAGGAAGTCTTAAGGCAATGAAGAAGAAGAATAGGTCCAAATAAACAGCCTGCGTGACCGTCTCATCGGTCGAAGCAGCCAAAAACAAGCCTTTCACATTCTCAGAACAGAACCTTCGCTCCCAACTGAAACACCCGCGGTCCGCCACCACCCAATCCCGGATTTGTCTGCGCCACATCCGGCGTCTGCGTGATCTGCCCGTCGTAGCATCCCAGCGCCGGACTGCACTGTAAGTTCCCGAACTGATCGTATCCCGGAGTGATGTTGTGATTGGGCAGCGCAAAATTCGGATGGTTCACAACGTTAAATATCTCCGCCCGCAACTGCAGCATCACAGCTTCCGTAATCGCGGTCTCTTTCGTCAGCGAAAAATCCCAGTTGCTGTAACCCGGCCCAAAGATCGCGTCTCTGCCTAAATCTCCAAACGTTCCATCCGCCGGCTGGCTGAATGCCAGCGGATTCAAGTACCCCGTCGCCGTGCTCCAGTGCGGCAGAATCGGATTCACTCCCGGGACCACGTTAGGCCGCTGGTTGAAATAGAACCGCCCGCTAGTATCGGTATTGTTCACAATGTCCATCGGCCGCCCGGTCTGAACGCTGACGATCGAATTCAACTGCCAGCCTGTCCCCAGCCGTTTGTGGTTGGAAAATGACGGTATCGCGTAATTCACGGCCCCGGTGAAGCGCTGGCGGGTATCGAACGTCGACGGCCCGCGCTCCGCCTTCAGGTTGGCTGGGTTTTGCGGAAATGCCGCGCCCGGGACGAAGTCGATTCCATCCGACGCGTCGTCAATCGACTTCGACCACACATAGCCCGCCAGTCCGGAGAAATGATGCGCATTCTGAAAGCGTGCAATCGCATCCAGCGCGTGATAAATCGACGAGCTCGAGGGCGTGAGTTCATCCATCGACAAATAATTCGGATTGGGAGATACATCGTTCGCGTTCGGCTCGTTCAGATCGGTCAGCCGCACCAGCTTGGTTCCTTTGCTGCCTACGTAGCGCAATTCAGCCGACGAATTCTCCTCAATCTTCTGCTGCACGTTCACGTTCCAGTTCTGCGTGTAAGGCGTCGAAAAATTCCG
>JASHNX010000015.1 GCA_030041415.1 Candidatus Sulfotelmatobacter sp. | reverse complement strand
AACGAATGCGGGATTTGTGGACTATTGTCTGCATAACCTGCCCGATTGCGATAGCAGGTATGCGTCACGCGATTAGTCTCTACGAGACTCTCGCAGCGAATGCCCTTACGTATGGACTAGTTGGTCTGTTCGTGGAAACCTTTCGAAAACGACTGCCTCACGCTGAGTAATTCAAGCGGCACCCCTGACCGTTGGCGAGAAATCCCGATTACGCTCATTGACCCCAACATTTCTGCCGCCGTTTCGAAAAAAGTAGCGAGCACGAATTTCCATGATCTCGAAAAATCCGAGCCTCTCGAAGACTTCTTATCCCCGAAATGAAATTTGAATTTTGGGACTGCCCGCTAGGCGCGCAGTCACTGCAAACCCAATCAGCCGACGGGCCGCGCAAAGTGACCACTTTCTGCCACAGAATCGCCTGCCGTTCGCCTTCAGGTTCGCGAATGGACGGCGAATCGAAACCGGACTGACTGTAACGCTCTGACAACGGGTTTTGGGGTGAAATTCTCTGCTAAGGTTTTGCTATCTGCAAGTTACGGACACGTCGAGGGTTGGCGCGACAAAACCGTACCGGGGGTTCGAATCCCCCTCCCTCCGCCACGCAGTCTGGATTGCAGAGAATTCCCGCCTTTGTTTTTCACAAAATCCCCGAAAGATGCCCATTTTTCGCGATTTCTGCTTGGTAAACCGCACCGGAGAAAATGGACTGGTACTCAAAGGTCAGCCCATGTGGCCAGGTTTTTCTCCGCTACCGCGATCAGCGGTCCGACTTCCTCGAGTTGCGGTGGCGAACATGAAGCGATCGATTCAAGAAAACGCACCTGCAACCTGTCGAGAAACAAAGAAATCCCCAAACATGGGGATCTCCTTCCGCTATTCCAGACCAGATTTGCAAATCAGTCAGAAGGCTACGTACGGGGCAGGGCCTTGACTGGCATTTTGCGACCCGTAGTTGTAAAACACTTTGCGACCATAGAAAAACGGAAAGCCCAGCACTACGCTGTTGTTGTAGCCTTGCCCCATCAGTGCGTAATCTGCCGTCAAACCCTGGTCCAAGGCCGACGTTGGATCAGCTACGGCCAAATCGACCGTCACGCCTTCGTCGTTGGCTCCTACCATCTCCACGGTAAACGTGGTCGGATCTGAAGGACAATAATAAGCCCCGCACATGGGCAATCCCACCAGGCTGTCGCTGAGGAAACCGATGTCCGGAGTACCGCTATCGATGCCACCGGGAAAAGTCTGACCAGCAAACTGCGCGATTAATGGAAGCTGATATTGAGTCGCCGATCCCAACTGATTGTTGGCCTCCGTACCAACCCCGAAGTATAAGGAACCTTGAACATTGGCCGCTCCAGTTGGCGGAATCCCGGGGAGATCGAAGACTATTCCGTTATTGTCGACGGGAAACAGCGCGACGGGGTTCCAGACTCGCAGGGCCGGTGGTTGTGGAGTGGGCGTGCAGAAAGGCGTGGGCCCATCGGTCGAAGTGCAATAGGAGTATGGCAGCGGGCAAGGAGTGAGCGAACTGGGAGAGCAAAAGTAATCGTTCTGCCCATTCACTCCAAGGATGCCATTAAAGCCCATCGTCTGGGGAGAGGAAGCAGCGGAAAGTCCGCTTGTGCACGAGCTGGGTGGAACATAGGTAGTATCCCCAATAAGGTGAATGTTCACATTTGACGCCTTCTCTGCCGACAGTTTCACATCGGCGGTTGCAATCGGACCCCATGCATAAAAGTTTTCAAATTCTACGCATTCATACACAGTAAAGGAAGGTGGCTGCTGTTGAAGTGTGACCGGCAGGGTTAGAACCGAAGAAAAGAGTCTTAGACCTGTCGAACCGGAATCCAGCAACACATTATTGATGGTTTGGCAATTCGAGGTGCCTGGGAGACAAAGAGTTACGCTAGCGAGTGGCCGATTTAGGACCGGGCTAGGCCCAACCCCGGCACCGACAACGATCGGGAGTTCATTCGGCGCCGACGGAGTGACCGGCGGCGGAGGGGTCGTAGTTGAGCCGGTCCCTTGAGTTTCAGTATTTCCTGTGCCCATGCCCGCCGTAGTACAGCCGCCGCTAATGAGAATGCTCACAAGCAGCGTTAAGAGTACGAGCGTCCCTGAAGTCTTTTCTGACCCTACGCGACTTGATGCTATTTCAACAGATGTGGGATGGCACGTTGATTTCGGCATATATCCTCCTTTTTTATTTCCGCAGCTGGCTTTTTAAGCCCTCACTCTGTAGCGCGATATCTTTTGAAAAATGGGGTCATGCGATGAACAAGGAGTTTCTTTGTGGCAGGCTTATGCACGATGCAGCTTTCCGGAAGGCATCAAGAGACCCGCGCGGAGTGCGAGGATTTCACCTGACGTCCGAATCCTTTTCCGAAAAGGCTGGCGGCTCCCATTGCGATGAAAATGGCATATGTCTCTCAATTTGCTTAAGCCTCTTTGGCATATGGCGCCAGCAGAAGCTTTCAATGTCCGGAAGGAACTCCCGCGACAGGTTATTCTGCGTGCGGTCGAGAAGAGTGCGCCCCGTCCGATCCATTGTCTGGGCAAAGCCGCGCTGATCTGATGGGTAGTAGGCGTTTTGGAGAGATTTGGAGAATACTGTAGTCAGAATGAGGGAGCTGTTAAACACCTCTCCACCGTTGCGGCCGTGGGCGATTACTACTTGGCTGAGCGAGTATGCTGCCCGCCGCCAGGGAGAGGACCTCGGGCCCAGACGGGAATACCGCTGTTCCTGATGCAGCAACGAGGGAAGAAGAAATGTGCCGAAGAAGGTGCTGGATCGATTGTCCGCGAGTGATGTCCCGTATCGGCGGAGAAAACCGTGGACGCCGAATCCGAAGTCTGACTGCGGCTTGCGGAATTGGGCGAGGCCGACGTCGAAACCTGTTGTTAAGAAGGAGAATGGGGAGCAACTCTGCTGGAGAAAGCGATTCAGGTTCTCGCTTGTCCCCGGCAGGGCGTATACCGGGTCGGCGGCGCTCGACTTCAATGTTCCGGGTTCGAGTCGGGAACTTGATGAGGTTACGCCTTTCATTGTTGGAGCGTCCTGTGAGAACGGTTGGATCGCCGTGGCCGCCGACACGCTCGTTAAGAGCGACGGACTATCAGGAGCAATGTCGCCGATCGCTACATCCGGCTGTTGAAGGGGCATCGCCTGTGCCGTAGTTTGGCAGACACTAGCCGCTAACAGCAGAGTCAGCTCGACAATCCTGAAATATCTCCTCATGTAGCCTCCCACACGCGATGGTGAGCCGTGTTTTTTCACCCGCTTTTCGTGCCACTAGTTAGCGCGACGCGGGTTAAAAAATGGGGTCGCCGAGGAGCAGAAATGCGTTAAAATTCCGGGAATTTCGTCCAACATTGCTGGGAGATCGCCATGAACCCGGGTTGTGAGGATGTGACTGTCCTGCTCGCCGAACTAACCAAGGGAAACGAACAAGCCGCTTCCCGGCTCATCCCGCTTGTCTATGAAGAACTACGCCGCCTGGCCGACAATTACATGCGCCGGGAGCGCAGCAACCACACCCTGCAAGCAACGGCGCTTGTGCACGAGGCCTATCTGAAACTGGTGGAGCAGCGGTCGGTAGACTGGCAAAGCCGAGCGCATTTTATGGGGATTGCAGCGCAGCTCATGAGGCGTATCCTTATTGATCATGCACGCGGGCATCTGCGAGACAAACGCGGAGGCGGAGAGCGACCGGTTCCTCTTGACGAGAACCTGGTGTTTGCCCCGGAGCAGTCGATGGACTTGATCAAACTCGACCAAGCATTGCAGCAGTTGGCAGGTATCGACCCGCGACAAGCCAGGATTGTGGAGTTACGTTTTTTCGGTGGGCTCACGGTTGAGGAAACCGCCGATGCGCTCGCGATTTCGCCGAAGACCGTCAAGCGGGATTGGAGCGTGGCCAAGGCCTGGCTCCATGGAGAGCTGAAAACGAAGAGCCATGCCGACTCACCCGGACCAATGGGAAACAGTTAAATCGCTGTTCGAAGCGGCTCTGGAAGAGGATTTCTCACGCCGTTCTTCTTTTCTGGCAGAGCGCTGTCAGGATTCGTCCGTGCGAGCCGAAGTCGAGCGGCTCCTCGCCGAACATGAGCAGGCCGGATCGTTCCTCTCGAAACCCATATTAGGCAGGGCGGAGATCCAGGCGCATGGACTTGTCGATGGGCAAGTGCTCGCCGGCCGCTTCCGGATTCTCCGATTTATTGCCGGGGGTGGAATGGGCGAGGTTTATGAGGCCGAAGATATCGAACTGCGCGAGCGTGTAGCAATCAAGACCATTCGCCCGGATATCCTCAACCATCCCCACGCAGTTCTGCGTTTTAAACGCGAGGTACATCTCGCGCGCCAAGTCACGCACGCCAACGTGTGCCGGATCTATGACCTCTTTCGTCATAAACCCGAGGATGGTGACCAGGAGTTGCTATTCGTCAGCATGGAAATGCTGCGTGGCGAAACGTTGAGTGAACGCCTTAGCCGATCCGGGAAAATGAGGACGGACGAGGCTTTGCCGCTGATTCGACAGATGGTGGCCGCTCTCGCAGCCGCACACTCAGCAGGCATCGTACATCGCGATTTCAAACCCGGCAACGTGATGCTGGTTGAGAGGCATGGGCAAGAACAAGTAGTTGTAACGGATTTTGGACTAGCGCTCCAACAATTGCAATCGCAGGACAGTCACTCGCTCTCGACTGGCCTCGGACTGCTCGGAACCCCAACCTATATGGCTCCAGAACAGCTCGAGGGCCGGCCCGCCACGACTTCATCCGACATTTACGCGCTGGGCCTTGTAATCTATGAAATGGTGACAGGTGTTCGCCCATTTCAGGGTGAAACACCGATGTCAGCAGCTATGAAACGCCTGTCGGAGCCACCGGCCCCTCCGCGGAAGTTCGAACCCAAGCTCGATGCGTTGTGGGAGTCAGTCATTCTACGCTGCCTTGAGCGTGAACTGGAGAAGAGATTCTTCAGAGCAGAAGACATCGGCAATCTTCTGGCGCGAGATCAGGTAACCGCTTCGGCATGCTCCGTCCCAAAACCACGCGCCAAGCGCGTCATAGCGGTTGCCACTATCTTCGGGCTAGCCCTCGCTGCAGGAGGGGGCTATTTTTATTTGCGTCGAGGCCCCAAACTTACCGACAAGGATACCGTTGTCCTTGCGGACTTTGCCAATAGCACGGGCGACCCTATTTTCGACGATACCCTGAAAACGGCGCTTGATGTTTCCTTGCGGCAATCGCCCTTTCTCAATGTGCTCTCGGATAATAAAGTTGCGGCAACTTTGCGACTGATGACCCGCTCCAGCGACACGAAACTTACACCGGATATCAGTCGCGATCTTTGCCAGCGTGCGGGAAGCAAGGCTTACGTTGCGGGATCAATAGGGAGTCTAGGCACCCAATACGTGTTAGGACTGAAGGCGGTGAATTGTCAAACCGGCGACCTGCTGGCCGAGGAGCAAGCCACGGCAGTGGCCAAAGAGAAAGTCCTGGACGTTTTGGGCGAGGCAGCGTCCAAATTGCGTCGCGAACTGGGTGAGTCGCTGGCTACGGTGCAGAAGTTCGATGTTCCTCTGGTAGAGGCCGCAACATCCTCGCTCGAGGCGTTGAAGGCTTACAGTCTCGGCAGAAAGGCTTATCTCGAGAAAGGCGATACTGCAGCCTTGGTTTACCATCAACGCGCCATTCAGCTTGATGTCAACTTTGCCATGGGCTACGGAGCGATAGGCACCGACTACTACAGTGTCGGTGAACTAGGCCGGGCCAGCGAATACTTCACTAAGGCATTTGAGTTGCGCGAACATGCCAGCGAGCGAGAAAAGCTATGGATCACCGCTCATTATTATCGGAATGTAACCGGAGAACTGGAGAAAGCTGCCCAAACGTTTCAGGAACAAGTCGAGAGCTACCCGCGAGACAATACTGCATATCTTAATTTGGGTATCGTTTACCACACGCAGGGGCAATATGAGAAATCGGCAATGGCATGTCGGGAAAGTCTCCGCCTGGCCCCGGATAATGTGGCTTCATACGAGGACCTCGCCAACAGTCTGATCGCCTTGCAACGATTCGATGCAGCTCGCCAGATTATCCACCAGGCGCAGGGGAGAAACCTGGATGATTTCATTCTCCACAACGAGCTCTACGCGTTGGCTTTTCTTGCGGAAGATTCCCCCGCGATGGCGGAACAGCAACAGTGGTTTGCGGGACAGTCGGATGTGGAGAACTTTGGATTGTCGCTCGCGTCCGACACCGAGGCATACAAAGGTCATTTAAATAAAGCTAGAGAACTAACCAAGCGATCTAAAGATTCCGCCATTCGTGCTGACAGCAAGGAGAATGGAGCAATTTGGGAATCCTTGGCTGCGGTGCGGGAAGCTGCGTTCGGCAACGCTGCGGAGGCGAAGCAGGCAGCAAGGGAAGCTCTGAAGCTTGCTCCGGACAGTCAAGGTGTCGAGGACGAAAGCGCGTTGGCATTCGCGCTCGCCAGCGAAACAGCAAGAGCGGAATCGCTGGAGCAGGGCCTGAACAAGCACTTTCCTCTGGATACACAAATGCAGTCTCTTTGGCTGCCAGCGATTCGGGCGCAATTGGCGATCGTCCGGAAGAATCCGGTTGACGCCCTCACCTCTTTGAGAGCGGCTTCACCCTTTGAGTTAGGGCAAATCGCCTTTGTCGCTAATCTCTCCTGCCTCTATCCGACCTATCTGCGTGGTGAAGCGTACCTTGCTGCTGGACAGGGTAACTCTGCTGCAGCCGAGTTCCAAAAAATTCTCGACCATAGCGGAATCGTTTGGAATTGCTGGACGGGAGCCTTGGCCCATCTGGGCATTGCGCGTGCGAACGCGCTGCAATCGAGAAGGCCTCAGGGTGCGGACGCCGATGCTGCGCGCGTGAGGGCGCTCAACGCCTACAAGGAATTCCTTACGCTCTGGAAAGACGCTGATCCGGATATCCCTATCTTTAAAGAAGCGAAGGCGGAGTACGCGGGCCTCCAGTAGTTAGCGAACTACCGATTCCTAACGCTCCGAATGGCAAGCAAGACGCTCAGTCTTTACGCGTCTTTCGCAACAGCGATTCCGGTCCGGTTTTCTAACACCCACCGAGCTAGTCTCGCCGTAGCCTTTGGGCGATGGCCCTCCGGTTCACCGAAACCATGTGCCGATGCGGAATGATGCTGTCGCGCATGAAAATTGTGGCTTGAAGCCCAAGTACGGAGTGCACAGTATCGCCGAGAAGCTGCTCTAGCCGGCGCCGTGAAAGCTTGTTGCGGGGCATAACTTCCGGATTGCCCGTTATCCGCCCAAAATTAGGAAAAGAGGAACTGATCGAGCTACTTGCCTGCAAACCCCTGCAGCATCCACAAGCTGCTCTCTTGCTTGTAGATCGAATATGCAAAACTTTTGCCGTCTGGCGCGAGCGAAAAGCGAATGCCAGGGTTCAGCGGCGAGTCTGGTTTCAAGCTACGGTCAACGTTCTTGTTTAAGGGGGGATGCCACTGGTAGTCAAGAGTAACCAGAATGTTCGGACTCCGCAGTCACCTTCGTGTGATATAAGGCGGGCCCCAGTCCGCTCTGCGGATTCCACACCGCAATTTCAATTTCATCTCCTGCGCTGAGCTTCCATGGGCTCTTTCCATAATCGCCGCTGAAGCCGCTGATCACGATCTGTTTGTCATTCCAGCTCTCTACGTCGACCATCACTTCGTCCCAGTCGTACGGCACCATCCGCCCAGCTGCCCAACCGGCAGTCTTGTTACGAATGGCCAAGTACGGAGAGTCGGTACGAGCGTAAGGTACATGCAAACCCAGTCCTTGGCCTGTTATCACGATCCTTTGCCGTTCCGCCGGAGCTATCCGAGAGACCTGAGCAATCATCGGACCATCCTGCGCTTCGGAGACAGATTGCTCCGAAAACGCCTTCGCTCGGTTGGTGCCTCGTTCCCGCCAAACTCCCAGCAGTGCAAGCGTCAGAAGAATCAGAACGGCAACAGACACCGCGAAATCTTTCGGAAATCTACTGCTGCCAGCCCCAAGCCATCCAAGCCGCGAAAACAACGAAGCAGGACGTGCAGCATTACAACTTTCAATAGCGTTTCGCTGCCCAATTCCCGCTGAGGTTTCCGTCGACGCGACACCTTGTGCTCGCAACGGAGCAATAAACATGTAGCCGGCATTGCGGACTGTTTTCACATATCTCGGTCTTTCCGCATCGTCACGCAGGACCGCTCTAAGCCGCCTGACGGCAAAATTCATCCGACTGTCGAAATCGCCAAACGCCTGCCCCGGCCAGAGCGCTTCTTTAACGTCTTTGCGGGTGACCAACTCATTCGGACGGGCAGTGAGCAACTGGAGTATCTTCAGCGCCTGCGGACCGCTTCCGTATTCGTGTATTCCGATCACATCGAATCCTGTTCTGTATCTTCCACTGATTTCCGAAGCGAGTGACTGAGCAGCGATCATCTTCCCCGAATCGCAAACCGCGCTGGCGAGCAGCACGGCGTCAGGCAATGAAAGCACGGGGAACTACACCAGCGAATCGCCAGGACGCATGGTGCGTTTGTTTGGAAAATCCAGACATTGCCCCAGCTTGGTTGAGGAACAAAGTAATTAGTGGCGGCCCGCTGCCCAGTGCGTGGAAAATCATCCCGCCCCAGCTAGTCTCAACGGTCCTAGTGTCCCGTAGGTGTCCGCAAATGGCTAAGGCGGTCAAGCGGGAGTCCAACACAAAGGGTTAATGAGTGTAATCGCCTGATTGCAACAGTCCGCCGGATAAATGCTGGGTTTTAACGTGCACGGCTATGGTTATCGAATCCCAGTTTCATTCAGAGGCAAGAACGACAAGAGAAGGATTCCGACGATATAGAACGGAAGCGCCTGAAGAAGCCTTCCGTCTTGAAAGCGCAGCACAAGGCCGCAGAGGGGTATGGCAAGGAAACATGCCAGTATCGCCAATTGGATTGCGCGCCAGCGTTGAAGCGCTGCCACATCGCCCGGTTGCCGAGCCAAGGTGCCTTTAGCGCGCTTCAGCTCTCTGCTACGCAGGAGTAGTGCAGTGGGGATTATGCTAGCCGCGAACACGCAAACCGCGATGCGCACCAATGGATTAACGGGTCTTGGCGGAGGACCATTCGTCTCCCCAGATCGAATTATCGGCGAATGCAGATTTCAACAAAACTTCGCCCTTTCATTGTCCCCTACAGGAAACGGCTGCTGTCGCGGATCTGACGGGCAGTCACCTCTAGAAAGTCATCCACATGCTGGTTGGGCTGCGGTTGTAGGCCAGTCTTTTTCTTGATCCGATCTGCGATCTGCCGTGCTGTATTAGTACGCACAAAGTTGTCGAGTTCCCAGCGGCGATGAAGATAGGTCTCGATCAGGATGAGTTCATCAGCAGTCACATTTTCCAGCCCAGGCACCGGACCGGTCATCCCTGCCGACGAACTCCACGATGGCCGCACCAGTTCGGTTGGCTTTTCATGAACGACTATGGTCCCAGCAACGAAATCGCCCAGCCTACGGCTCTGGCGGTTGCACATCATGCATACCAGACCCACACCATACACACCCGGTAGCCCGTCTACAGCCCGCATGAGGTTTCTTCCGATCGCCTCGAACACATTGATCGGCCGTCCGGATTCCTTGATGACGCGAATGCCGGCATACCGCTTCCCCGGCGTCTGCCCACACCACACGCTTTCGAAGATTGCGAAATATCCCCAGTAAATTGCAAACACAATAAACACAGCCAAGGCCGGGCCGAGTAGGCGCGGTAAAAACAAGAAGACCGAAGATCCGACCGACATCGTGAAAATGAAAATTAGGGCAGTAATGAGATACAGTACGATTTGAATTGTAGTGTCGATAACAAGGGCAAGAAAACGGCTCCCGATTCCGGCTAGCGGCAGTTCGAGAGCGATTTGCTCCGGCGTGTCGATCCTGATTTGATCAAACGCATCCACAATGATTACCACTCGTTGGTTAGAAAAGCGCAAACCGTATTGGAGCAGACTTGAGTCGTTGCTCAAAGAATGCACCCAAAGTGGATTGAAATCGCTTTCTCGTTCCGATCTTCAGGAGCTTAGTCTTCTCTACCGCCAGATGGCGGCGGACTTGGCTGCCCTGCGTGAGGATCCAGGCTCCGTCCACTTCGCGCGTTATGTCAATCAATTGCTCGTGCGCGCTCACAATACCATCTATTCGAGCCACAGGGCGAGCCCCAAGGGGTTACTTTCAGGCTTTTGGCACACTTACCCGGCTATTTTTCGTCGAAACATGAAGCACTGCCTCCTGGCCTTCCTGATTTTTGCTCTCTCCGGCGCGGTGGCTGCGATGCTCACCTACCAGAACCCTGACATCAAAGTAAAGCTACTTGGTCCGCAAATGGTCGAGACAATCGACCGGCATCAGATGTGGACCCACTCGATTCTGAGTATCAAGCCGCTAGCCTCAAGTGCAATCATGACCAACAACATGAGCGTTACATTTACCACATTCGCCCTTGGCATTACTGCCGGTCTGGGAACCATTTATATGATGATCTTCAACGGCCTGATGATCGGAGTGATCGGTGTGGCCTGTTGGCTTTCGGGCATGAGCCTGCAGTTTTGGAGTTTCGTGGCCCCGCACGGTGTGCTCGAGCTGCCGGCTATCTTTATTGCCGGCGGAGCGGGTTTCCGCATCGCCCAGGGGCTGTTGTTCCCCGGGTTATTGCCTCGCCGCGATTCGCTGGCACGATCGGGCGCGGAGGCCGTCCAATTGGTCGCGGGCACAATTCCAATTTTGATCGTCGCCGGGTTGATTGAAGCTTTTGTGTCACCGACTGGCCTGCCAATCCCTCTGAAGTTCTCGATGGCGGGAGCGCTGTTTGTGCTTCTCGGAATCTATCTATTCGGCATGTCGGAGCCGCTGCGGACTCAGAGCTGATTTCGCTCTTTAATCTGAAGGTAGGCGTTCACGAGCAGCGGAGAAATGTTGCCAAAGTTTACTTCCAATGGCAGCGCCCCACGCTCCCGCAGGCGGGCGAGGAGAAGTTCGCGCCGGTGAACCATCTCCTGTGCTGCGGCCACGTGGTACATTTCCGACTCGTTCTTTGGAACTTTCGCTGCGAGGTTGCGCAAATCCGGCTGTCCGACCACGACAAACAGCACGAGATGGCGGGGCATCATCATGGACGCAGCGTCGACGACCTCCGGCGTCATGGCAGTCTCAGCCAGATCAGTAAGCCAGACGATCAGACTGCGCCGCTTTTGGTCGGTAAGCAGACGCCCGGCCATCTGCAGATGATCCGCTTCCGAAGTCTCTTCCTGCACTAGCGAGAGCTGATCGATGAGACAGCGCAACTGAACGCTTCCTTTGGCTGCGGGCAGATTCTGACGAATCCTGCGGCCATAGGCGACAAGGCCGACTCGATCACCGGAGTAGAGCGCCACTTGAGCCAGGCTCAGGGCGGAGTTAACGGCATAATCCAGCTTGCTGAAGTCGCCAATGCGCGCCCGCATCAATCGCCCCGCATCGATCACGATCCATACGGTCTGGCTGCGCTCAATCTGATACACGCGGGTGACGAGCTTCCCGCGCCGCGCAGCGGCGGTCCAGCAAATATCCCGATATTCATCTCCCGGCTGATATTCGCGCAAACTTTCGAACTCGCGCCCGATTCCGCGAACTCGCGAATGCCGCTTCTCAGTCACGATTTGTTTGCTGCGCAGCAGATAAATGGATTGGCGCTTGGCTTCCTCCAAGTCAGGATAGATGCGCAGTGTTTGCTCGAGGGGTGCCCGCGCCCATCGCTCCGCAATGCGGAAAGCACTTTGATATCGCACATAGCAGTCGCCTACTTTGGCGTCGCCCCGCTGCGTGGGACGGATTCTGTAGCTTCCCGTGGCTTCCCTCTTTGCTCCGGCTTTCATCACAACTGTCGCGGGTTCGTTTCTCAGCTGGAGAGGGACTGCGTCAACTGTCGTGGCCTGGACATCGGTAGCGGAGGAATTCGTCAGTCTAAGGTCAACATCTCCCAGAAGCGACAACGCCAATGACGAGCGCCATGAACGTTTGAGGGTTAACTGCTCCGGCTCAGGCAGTCGCGAAAGGTCGGCAAGCCATGCCAGCACGACCAGGAAATCCCAGATGAAAAAGGCATATACAAAGCGCGAATCGACAAACGCCGGACCAACCCAGATCAGTCCGACGAGAAGCAGAACAAAAAAGCGGTCGCCGAATGCCACTCCGAACCGGCCGTGGGAGTGGAGTTTCGATTCGATTTCGGGCGGAACAAGCTTGCCCAGATCATTCACGTCAAAACCTCACGTCGGATCCTCACTTCGGAAGCTCGACGGCACGAACCACATCGTCGAGCACCTGATCAGGGGTAAGACCTTCCAGGTCGGCCTCGGGCTTAAGAATGATTCGATGCCGCAGCACCGGCTGTACCGCTGCTTTCACATCATCAGGAATAACATAATCGCGACCGTCCATTGCAGCGCATGCTTTCGACGCAAGCATCAAACTTACTGCGGCACGTGGGCTGGCTCCGAGCGAGAGCGAAGGCCAGTCACGCGTGCGTCGCACAATTTGCACAACGTAACTGAAAAGCGTCTCCTCCATCACGAGCGCCTTCAATTCTTGTTGTGCTTGCTCTAGTAATCCTGGTTGGATAGGAACCAGCTGAATCTTGTCCAGTTGCCGAGAGTCGAATCCGTTCTGCACATTTGCCAGCAAGCGGATCTCATCCTGCGCTGTAGGATATGGGACACGAAGCTTCAATAAAAAGCGATCGAGTTGCGCCTCGGGCAATGGATAAGTTCCCTCGAACTCAATGGGATTTTGTGTCGCAAAGACAGTGAAGAATTGCGATAGTGGATAGCCCTTGCCGTCGATCGTTACCTGATATTCCTCCATGCACTCAAGCAGCGCCGCCTGCGTGCGAGGAGGCATCCGGTTGATTTCGTCAACGAGCAACAGATCAGTAAAGACCGGCCCGGGATGAAGTTGAAAACTGCCGCTCGCCATGTTCAGAACATTGGTGCCAATGATGTCGGCCGGCATTAGGTCCGACGTGCACTGGACACGCTGAAAACCTAAGCCAAGCATGTGCGACAACGTTTTGACCGTCAGAGTCTTTGCGATTCCTGGAACACCCTCGAGCAGAACATGCCCTCGGCATAGCAAGGCAATTACACACTGGTTGCGCAATTCGTCTTGCCCTACCACGACCTTGCCCACCTCGTCTCGAATATGTTGCATGACCTGCGGAGCAGCACTTATCAAGTGTTCACCTCTCGAGCGTCTCGAAATAGCTTGAATTGAACTGAAAATGCATTGAGCTCCTGAACCAGATGTAATGCCTCTGCGCCAGACAAATAAGGATCATACCTAGCCGATTCACAACGTCTCAGGATCGCGATGAAATGTTCGTCCACGATGGCCCAGCGGTCATGTACAACAATGCTCAGTTCCTCTGCTGAGATATTGCCCGCCACTCCCAGACGCCGTGTCAGCCAGTAGCGAAACCGCTGGTGGCAAACGTCCACGGCAACGGAAGCTGAACCGGCGTGCTCGTAGAGTCCACCGAGAGTGTGAACAAATTCCAGAGGCGACAGACGCACATCCGAAGCTGGCCTGAAGATTGGACCGCTACGTCTTGAGAACGTCGCAACCACGGCGAGTCCTAGGAGCACCAACTGCAGGGCAATCCACTTCGCCGGTGAGTGCGCCACCGATAAGGCCAGGGATTGACGGTAACCGTGAATGTATTCGTCCCAGAGAATCTTATTTTGTTTTTCGCCAAGGGATGCTAGCAAGAATTCCATGTTGCCTGGCTCTTTCAGTCCAGCATTGGTAAGCATAGTGGAGGCGGCACACCATAGGATCTCGCCGCGGCCATACCGATACTTGGCAACCACCACGTGATCCCCTTCTCGGTACAAAGGGTATGCTGACGAAAACGATATCCAGCTGGCTTCGGGGGCCAAGATGATTTCAGGAGCGGCTCTCGTGATGGCCGACGGTGAGACGGCTGATGCCTTTTTCCAGGTAACGCCGCCCAGAATGTCAGGTACGGAGTGATTTTCAGGAAGAAATGTCCCTGCGAAGATGCCCATCGCAATCAAGCGGCCGCCAGCGGAGACAAAGGCGTTCAAATGTTCGCCCTCTTCCCGAGTTGGAGCCTCGGAGGGTTCGGCAAGAATCAAGGTATTTCCCGCCGTCTGCGGCAGTTCGATAAGCGGCTTTTCCCATCGCTCCTCTTTATATCCCGCATCGGCTAACAGCAGGTAGGCGGCTTTCGCTCCGCCGGAGGCGGTCGAGTAACTACTTGGAGTATCGATGCTCTGCCCAGCCGATCCGCCCAACCATGCCGTTCCCACAATGAGCAGTGTGAAGACGCACGCCGCGCCCAAGAGAAGTTTGCGATCCGTCGCATCGACCTTCAGCGGCATCCCAGCCTTTCCAGAGCTGCAAGCGCCTCTGAAAATGTCGTGTCATTGGCATCCTGCTTGGCGTACCAGACAAGCTCAAACATGCGGGTAAGAACAGTAAGCGGCTCGCGCTGCTCACTGGAGTTCCTGATCAACTTCAGGTATTCGCGAGGAGTGCGCGCCCGATCTGGCTTCCACGCGCCCTGATGCTCGAGAAAAGAAATTCCTGCCCAATATGCGAAGTGAATCGCGTCTCTCCATTCATTTTGCGCCGCAACCGAGCGCGCTTCGGCAAGCCACACCGTCCACTCCTTCGCAGAGACCGGTACGTCCTGCGGCGTAACTACCTCGAAGCCGGTTCCCCAGACCATACTCCGGTAGACAAAGTAGGCCAAGCCGAGAACGGCAAGGCCCATAACTCCGTAAACAAGAAATCTGCTTATCGTGGGTATTGAAGCTGAGCGAAACATGCGTTCTAGCAAGTGTATGACTGACGAGAGCACCTTCTGCTTCAGCAGGTCCAGCCAGGTTGGGCCGTGTACATCGCGGAACTCGGGCCGCGCAAGAATCGAGTTCAAATCCCTCCATTCGCTGCTGACATCAGCGGAGGGTTGCTCATATTCATCGAGATCCCGTCGCAAACTCTGAATGCGGACTTGGATTGCTGCCGCGTTGGCTGAGTCTTTTTCGCGCTCATACCTGCGCAGATCTTGGTGGAGTCCTTCCGTAGATATTTCAAATTGACCGTGCTCTGTGCGCACGTGCCAACTTTGCGGAACGTGTTCTAGAACCTGGGGAATCGGAGAGCGGGTACTATCGAGTTGCTGCGCAACGGAGGAGAGCTGATCGAGCTCTGCACGGTACTCGGTCGCTGTAATCGGATTGTTGTTGTCCGATTCAGCCGCATACGCCACGGACGCTACCATGACCCATACGAGCGCGTAGGTCTGTAATTTCCTCATGCTCCCGCTTGGACGGCTGATGCTGGCAGCGAGACTGAATCCAGCGTCGTCATCATCAATTGCAGGTCAAAAGCTTCCTTGCGCACACGTTCGTCGTAATACACGAGAGAAAAAGCAATAGTTGCGAGCGGCCCGACAAGGCACTCGGAAACAAAGTTAGCCATCAGCGAAGCTACCTGCAATGCCGTGCTCATACGCTGCACTGCGAATATAGAACGTGCACCAGCTGCGATTTGAATGGGCCAATGCAATAGGACGCTGACTCCTACGCTTGCCACTAAAAATAGGAACCAGATGACGAAGATGCGGCCACGATCCCCTTTTGTCAATTCGGAACTGCGCGACATGGCTTCGCTCGCCCTTTTCTCCTCAAGTACCTTCACTGGCACAGCAACCGACCAACTTAACGCCAGTAGAATCCCCGGTACGATCAACAAGATGAAGCCTAATCCCACGCACATTCCCATGAGGATGGATAATCCAACCACCCCGGCAATTTCGCCTTTGACTCGCGAAAACGAATCCGCGATGCTGGTTGGCCGTTCAAGGTGCACTTGCGAAACCGCGACCACAGTTGCTGCTTGAGAAGCAGCGGAAACAATCGAAGTGAGAAGCAGTGTGCCCAAGCCCCATACCATCGTAAAGAGTGCTCGCGTAAGTTGTGGTCTCGAGTTTTGAAGGGTCAGCCCGACACACTGGTAAGCAAGTACGACAAGATGCGGAAGAGCGAAGATTCCAATAAACAAAGCGAAGTTGGTGCGATATAGGAAGAAGGTTCGGTCCAGCAGTTCTCCCGTACTTAGAGGTCTCAATTGGCCCGCCATAGGTCTCCTCCATGAATCTTCGCCGGAGATGGTAGCACATCATGGCCTCAAGGTAGAGAATTACTCAGTTCGTAACTGTGTGCTTTCGTAGTATGCACAAACACCTCAAACCGGCTGCAGGAAGATCTTGACAAACGACGACTTTCAGTCACAACATGCGCCAGCCGGGCGGTTTTAGTTTGCTAGGGCCGACCGTCGCATCCTGCTTGGTTGGCGCTAAATCCTGATTACACTCAAAACCCGGTCAATTAGTGCTAACGCCTGCGCCACGCATGGGGCTACTGCTTACGCAGTATTTCGGCTACTGCTCGTCAAAAATGTTGCCCGCAGGTTTTCAAAGTATCGATCAGGTCAGTTGCCGAGCGCCGTGTAGCTGTAATCGTTGTATTGCCAATGTCCATCCACGTAGTACCACCAACGCGCCCAGATCTCGTTGCCGTTGGAGGGAAGCCCAGTGACGAACTCTGAAAACGTAGTGTTGGAAAGGCTTCCGGAATTGTAGTACTGGCTCCCTCCTGGTGTTCTACCTACTTGCAGCCCGAAAGCGGTCGCACCGGTGGCCGGGCCAGTCGTGGAACGGTCCCAGGCGAAGGTCACCGACGTGCCGGTCAGCGTGGAACCATTCTCCGGAGCATAGAGTCCCGGGGCGGACGGAACGGCTCGATATACGACCATCTGGTCAGAGGTGGTCGTGAGGGTCGGTCCGACATAGGTGGAAGCGGACGCTGTAAACGTCATAACGCTCTTTGCTGGCGTACTCGCTCCTACGGCGGAGTTCGCATTGAAGGCCGTTACCGGAACCGCCAGCGCAGCGGTCGTGCCGATCCCTAATGAGTCCGTCGCGGTTGGGCTATCAAACTGGTATTCGTACAAGTTGTATGAAACACCAGGCGTAAGCCCGCTCACCGTGGGTTGCAGCACAAAGTTCGTCATCCATGAACTCGGCGGCTTATTCGTACAACTGCCGGGTCCTTCTTCTTGGATGGTAGTCCCGATGAATGGATATTCGTAGT
>JASHNX010000145.1 GCA_030041415.1 Candidatus Sulfotelmatobacter sp. | reverse complement strand
GCGGCAGACACAGGTTGTGATTTGAGAAAAACGACATGACCAAGGTCGAAGCGGTGATACAAAACTCCAAGCTGGACGCGGTCAAGAGCGCGTTGCAGGAAATTGGCGTCGAGGGAATGACGGTCCTCGAAGTGCGCGGCCACGGCCGGCAGAAAGGTCACACCGAGGTTTATCGCGGCCGTGAGTATAGCGTCGATCTCATCCCCAAGACCAAGCTGGAGATGGTTTTGGCGGACACCATGGTAGAGAAGGCAGTTCAGGCGATATTAGGAGCGGCACGCACAGGAAAAATCGGCGACGGCAAAATCTTTCTGACCCGGGTCGATGAAGCAATCCGCATTCGCAATGAAGAGCGAGGCGAGGCGGCATTGTAGGCCGGCAATTCTGGAGCTTTCGGAACAAATTGATAAAACCTCATGAGCACGGCGTCTTCCCTGATCGGTGAACTGCGACTGTCTCTCGCCGAATCGTTGGCGAAGATTGCCAAGGAGTTTGCTGAAAGTGGGAATGGGCGCGCGGCAGTTGCGCAGCGGACCCAGGTCATCGAAGAAATTCTCCGGCGCCTGTGGCAGGAATTGATATCCGCCGATTTGCATCAGCCCAATGATTTCGCGCTGGTTGCAACCGGCGGTTTCGGGCGCGGCTGGCTTTTTCCTCACTCGGATGTCGATCTGCTTTTTCTCTATGCCGATCGCAGCGGAGAATCCACTCGCAAAGAAACGATCCGGCGGTTCTCGCAGGAACTTTGGGATCTAAAGCTCAAACTCAGTCCAGCATCGCGATATCTGGCAGAGTGCGATCGTTTCGATGCGAACAACACCGAATTCACGATCTCTCTTTTGGATTGCCGCTATCTCGCCGGCGATCAGCAACTGTTTGCACGTCTGCACAGCAAATTGATCCCGAAGCTGGTTGCGCGCGAATCAAAACCGTTGCTGCAAGGACTGGCGGAAGTTACGCGCGAACGCCACGCAAAATTCGGGCACACCGTCTTTCATTTGGAGCCCAACCTCAAAGAGACCCCTGGTGGACTACGCGACTACAACGTGGCCTGCTGGCTCGCGCTCATTTCCGCCATGAGCAAGTTGAATGACTGGCCAGAGGGGCCGTTGATGCGGGCTCCGATTCGCAAGCACCTCGATTCCGCGCTGGAATTTCTCATGGCCGCGAGGTGCTTCCTTCACTTTCGCCACGGGCGCGATGACAACTCGCTGACCTGGGAGGCGCAGGATGAGGCCGCCGCGCGAAAAATCGGAACGTCGGAAACTGCCGCCCTCACCGCCGCCGATTGGATGCGGATCTATTTCGGTCACGCCCGCGCGGTGCAGCGCACGGTGACGCAACTGCTCGAGGAGATTCCGGAATCGTGGTCTACGCTGCGCCGGCAATTTCAGGGATGGAAATCGCAGCCGGTAAGCCCCGATTTTTCGGTTGTCGACGGCCTGATCTTTTTGCAGCAATCTTCCTCGCTGCAGGATCATGAGACGCTACTCCGTCTGTTTCATTTCATGGCTGAACACGGGCTGAAACTGAGCACAACCACTGAGCAGCGGATTGAGCAGGCGCTTCCGGCTGTCGCCGTGGCTCCGCCGCGCGGGGCCGAACTCTGGCTGTATCTACAGGAGACCCTGCTTCAGCCCCATGCCGCAGACGCTCTGCGGGCGATGCACTCGTTGCGCCTGCTCACCTTACTTTTGCCCGAACTGAAGCCGATCGATTCGCTGGTGGTCCGCGATTTTTATCACCGCTTTACGGTTGATGAGCATTCGATTGTCGCGATCGAAAGTTTGCACCGGCTGAACCAGTCGCAATCGGAATGGGATAAGCGCTTCGCCGAATTGCTGGCAGAGCTGGAAGATCCCGAGTTGCTCTACCTCGCACTGCTATTGCACGACACGGGAAAAGGCGTTCCTGGCGGCAACCATGTGGAGGCCAGCGTGGAGATCGCCAGCCGGTGCCTCGACCGGCTGGACGTTGATTTGCAGGAACGCGCGATGGTGTTGTTCCTGATTGGCAACCACCTGGAAATGTCCGCACAGTTGCGGCGCGACATTTTCGATCCGGCTACGGTCGCGGCTTTCGCCGAGAAAATGGGTACGCCGGAGCGATTGAAAATGCTCTGCCTGCTTACGTATGCCGACATCAAAGCGGTAAACCCGGAGGCTCTCACTCCGTGGAAGGCGGAGAATGTGTGGCAGCTCTACATCGGCGCGGCGAACTATCTCAACCGCAGCGCCGATCATCGCGTGCACGGCGACGCCGGCAATGAAAAGCTTGCCCGCCTGCGCACCCTGGCACCGGTCACGGGCGCGAAGTTCAAGGATTTTGTGGAGGGATTTCCGCAAAGGTATCTGCTGGTGCACTCCGCCGAGGAAGTGATGCGGCACATGGCAATGGCGGACAACTTCGGCCATAACGAAGTGCAGGTCGATCTCAAGCGTGGCCGTCACTGGTATGAGGTCACACTGGTTACGAAAGACCGGCCCTCGTTATTCGCAACGCTGACCGGAGTGCTGGCGGCCTGGGGCATGAATATCGTCAAGGCGAACGCCTTCTCCAATCAGGCCGGGACTGTGGTCGACACAGTCTATTTCACAGACCGTTTTCGAACCCTAGAATTGAATCTCTCCGAATGGGAGCGATTCAAGCAAAGCATCACCGCGGTTCTTTCGGGCAGGTCCGACATCGAGAAAATCTTACGCGACCGGCAGCGCAGCGAGAAAACGTTGAATATCAAGGTCGCTGTGGAGACACGAATCGACTTTGACGACGAATGTTCGTCCAGCACGACGCTGCTGCAGGTGATTGCGCAGGACCGCCCGCGGTTGCTCCATAAGATCAGCTCCTCCCTTGCGCGGCAGAAATGCAACATCGAGATCGCGTTAATCGATACCGAAGGGCAGATGGCGATCGACGTGTTCTATCTGACGTCAGGCGGGAAGAAACTCGACGGCAGTCAGAAAGCGCAAATTTCAGCCGCATTGCTGGAGGAACTGGGAAAGCCGTAGGCTCGCGTAGCGCGCTCGGGTTTTCTTGCAGATGGTTTTCCGGAATGCGAGGTGCTACCATCCCGTACGGATATGATCAGGCCGAAATTTCTGCTCGTGGCGTTTTTTCTTTTTCTGTTCGGTCCGCAGCCTAGCTCCTGGACACAAACTGAAACTCAAACGGCAACTCCTCACGCAATTGTGCTGCACGCTGCGGGCTTGCTCGACGTAAAAGCCGGCCGGCTGATCAAGCCCGGCGAAATTCTGGTTCAGGGCGAACGCATCGCAGAAGCTGGCACATCAGTAAAGCACCCGTCAGGCGCGGAGATTATCGATCTTGGAGATCGCATCCTTATGCCCGGGCTGATCGACGCTCACGTGCATCTTTTTCTGCATCCGGGAGCCGAGGACCTGCAAACGGTTGAAGAATCCGT
>JASHNX010000014.1 GCA_030041415.1 Candidatus Sulfotelmatobacter sp. | reverse complement strand
CTATTGTCCGCCCGCCGCAGAGCTGTGTTGTCCCAACCATGATGCGAGTTGTGGCTCCTGTTGCGATTTCAAATCGATGCAGTCGTTGATGTGTTCGATCGACTGACGGTAAGTGCGCTCCGCCGCCGCGATCTTGTGCGCGTCGTAGAAACTTTTTACTTCGTCGCGCAAGCTATCCGAGCAGAATGATTCGGTGGCGGCGACGACTTCTGCGCTAGCAAACGGGCCTCCAGCCTTCTGCACGTCATCCCAATGGGATTGCACAAAAGCCCACGCCAGTTTTTCGCCCGCTGGATTGTCCATAACGCCTCTGATCAGCTGCAGCGCATCCTGCGAGCGCACCTCGGGCGAAACAGCAAAATTCAAAGTCCGCTCGAGCAGTTGCGGATCGCTGAATCGAGCCAACGAAAAGAGATACATGTAGTACTGCTCGGGCGCTTTCGCACTCTTCAGCGCGGTCATCAATTGGTCGTAAAAGGCTTGGTCGCCATTCAAGGCGGCCAGGCGAATTGCGCTGAACGCAAGTTCGTGGCTCACCGACGCTGTATTTTGCAAAGCCTGTTCAGCGATGTTTCTCGCCTGCTGCAAAGCCTTGGCATCGCGCCCATCGTAGCCGAGAGACGTCAGCACGCTCGCGCGCATGGCTCTCGCCTCACCATCTTCTCCGGGCTTCGCCTCCCAGCCGACCGACTCCATAATCGGGGTCAGATACGATCGAACCCAGGCCCGGTAAGTATCGCTATCGGTTTCTGTCACCAGGTATCGCCCGATATAGTTGAGGCGGGCAAGCAGGTTTTCCATCACCGCGCGATTGCGGTTGTTTTTCAAGCCTTCGGCAACCGCCAGAAAATCTCCGACGGGCTCGCGGCCCACTCGCACCGAGGCCCAGACGTTACTTTGCAATTCAATCTGCTCGGCTGCAGAGAGTTTGGTCTCGGCGTCCGCGGCCACAGCGCGAATCGCTTCAGGCTGATAGCCAACGCGATAGTATCCGTTGGCTCCTGCATTGCCCAAAACCCAGGCGGCGCATCCAGCGAGCGTTGTCGTAGCTTGCCGCTGGCGAATCAGTTCGCATTTCTGCGTGCCGTCCGACGTTCTCATGCACAGAGGAATCTGCCAGAGTTCGTCGTTAGGCGCTTCAAAGTCTTTGCGATCGGAGTAGTAGCGGCGCTGACCGATGTTCACGACTGTCGAACCGCCGGAGCATTGGGTTTTCAGATCGACGACAGGAACTCCGGGCTGATCGACGAATGTGGGCATGATGAGGACGACCGGCTTCTTCGAGGTCGCCGTTTGCGCGATCCAGAAATCTTTCGCGGTCGCGTTGGCGTACTGGTGCGCCTGAAGATAGGCGTTCACCCCCCTGCGAAATGTCTGTTCACCCAGAAAGGCCTCGATCATGCGCAGCACGGCCGCCGCTTTCCCGTAAGCGATGCTGTCAAAGAGTTCCTCAATCTGCGCGGGGGTGTCCGCCGGCTGTTCGATCGGACGCGTGCTCGCCAGCGAATCCGTGGCCATGGTGCGGTCGGCATCGGTCACATCGTCCAGCTCAAATTGCCATTCGGGCTTCCAGGCTTCGATCGGTTTGCTCGACATCCATGTCGCGAAACCTTCATTCAGCCACACGTCGTTCCACCACTGCATGGTCACCAGATCCCCGAACCATTGGTGCGCCATTTCATGCGCGATGACGGAGGCGATTTCCTTTTTCAGCCGCAGCGAGCCGTGGTTCTGGTCGATTTCGAGCAGCACTTCGCGGAAAGTGATGCACGCGGTATTTTCCATCGCGCCGGCAGAAAAATCCGGAATGCCGACGAGATCGAGCTTGCCGTAGGGATACTTGATGCTGAAATAGTTGTCGTAGTAACTCAGGACGTGCTCGGCTGTCTCGAGCGCAAACTCTCCCATTTCCTTTTTTCCGGGAGTCGTGTACACACGGATTGGAATGCCATCTGCCTGGCCCTCGATATATTCAAACTGTCCCACCACGAGAGCGGCCAGATAGGAAGACATCTTCGGAGTCGTGGCAAACTTTACCGTGTGTTTGTCTCCGGGTCCGGCCGTGTCAGAGCTGACCTTCGAGTTGGAAATTGCCACGTCATCTCTTGGAGCAATCACAGTAATGTCAAAGGTCGCCTTATATGCGGGTTCGTCGAAACACGGAAAAGCGCGGCGGGCATCGGTCGATTCAAATTGCGTGGCCGCATATTTGCGGCCGTGATCGTCCTTACCAAGATAAAACCCGCGCATTTCGTTATTCAGAATGCCCGTATAAGTAATGTGAATCGTGGCCACGCCCGCGGCCAGTGGCTTCTCGACCGAGAGCACCACCATTTCATTATCTTTTTGCGGAGTAACGGTCGCTTTTTGCGTTAGTCCTCCGCTGGCGATGGTGACCTCGTGGAATTCGATATCCGCCGAGTTCAGCGTGATCTGGGATGTCGGTTTCAGAATCTTGACGGAAATCGTGTCATCCCCTTCAAACGCCGCTTTCTCGAGATCGGGGGCAAAAATAAGCTTGTAGTTGTCGGGAACAGCTTCATGAGGAAGGCGTTGCCCAGCCGCCAGCGAAAATGTGGCGCACACGAACGTGAGTAATGTGGCGAGTCGCTTCATAGAATATTTCCTCGAACACTAAGTGGAATGCAGTCTCCAACCGGACAAGAGATAGGTAGTTTGATGAAAAAACTGAAGAAATCGTTCATGCTTCGATACGGAAATCCTGGCTGAACAGTTCATAGTTCGCGCGAAAGAACTCCATTCGTCACCGCCATTTCACAGCGGTTCGAGCCGAACCAGTAAGGGATCTCCCGATAGTCCTCCACATCGAACACAGCAAGGTCTGCGTCTTTTCCTGCCTGAATCGAACCCTTTCGCTCGGCCAGGCGCAGCGCCCAGGCTCCGTTTATTGTCGCCGCGGCAATCGCCTCCGCCGGCGACATCTTCATGTGCGTGCACGCCAGCGACATTGCCATCGGCATGCTCAAAGTCGGAGAGGTGCCCGGATTGTAATCTGTCGCGAGCGCCACCGGCACGCCGGCGTCAATCAGTTTGCGTGCGTTCGGATACTCCCCGAGAGCGAGAAAATAATTCGCTCCCGGAACCAGCGTGGCGATGGTGTCATACTTCGCCAGCTGGGCGATGTCTTCGTCGTTCACGTGATCCATATGATCGAACGACGCCGGATGAAATCGCAGAAAAGGCGTCAATTTTGTTTCGCTCAACTGCCCCATGTGCGCACGCAGGCTCAATCCATGATTCTCGGCGGCCTCAAAAATCTGTTGTGTTTCTTCGGCCGTAAACGCGCCTTTGTCACAGAACACGTCCACGAATTGGGCAAGCTTTTCCCTCGCTGCGCGGGGGATCATCTCTTTGCAGACGATCTCAACGTATTTTTGTGAGCAACCCTGAAATTCTTTGGGAACCACATGCGCTCCAAGCAGCGTTGGAACGACTGTTCCCGGCCAGCTCAAGGCGGCATCGCGCAGCGCCTGCAGCGATTTGATCTCAGACTCAACGGTCAATCCGTAGCCGGATTTAGCCTCGACCGTCGTGGTCCCGTGCGCGGCCATCTCGCGCAGAGCGGATAGAACCTTATCAGCGAGTTCACGCTTCCCTGCCGCGCGAACGCCACCCAGGCTCGAACGAATGCCTCCGCCGGCAGCGGCGATTTTCTCGTAGGTTGCGCCTTCGATGCGCTTTTCAAAATCGATCAGGCGCGGTCCGACAAAAACCGGATGGGTATGCGAATCGACAAAACCGGGAACAACGACTTTATCTGACCAATCGATCTCGACAATTTTTTTGCGATTCTTCTTCAGCCAGGGATCGCGAAGGGCGTCTTTGGTCTTGCCGACGGAGACAATCTTCCCAGCGATGCAGAGAACGGCGCCATCTTCGATGATGCCGAGTTCTCCGAGATCATTGCCGCGGCGGGGACCAACTTTTTTCGAAGGTAGCTCAACGGTAACAAGCTGGCCGATGTTGGCCAGAAGCAACGGAGAGAACGGCTCTTTTTCTGATCGCCGGGACGAGGTCACGCTAATGCAGTTTAGCAGCGGTAGAAAGATTGCGTACGACAACTGTCAAAGACCGGTCGCGGTCAAATCTATCCCATTGGCACCCTGACGCCTTTTTCTTTCGCGAACTCCTTAGCCTCCTCGTATCCCGCATCGGCATGCCGAATAATCCCCATGCCCGGATCGGTCGTCAGCACGCGCTCGATGCGCTTCGCCATCGCTTCAGTTCCATCGGCAACCGTCACTTGGCCAGCGTGGAGAGAATATCCGATGCCCACTCCACCACCGTTGTGAATTGAAACCCAAGACGCGCCTGCAGCCGTGTTCAGCATTGCATTCAGCAAAGGCCAATCTGCGACCGCATCGCTGCCATCTTTCATGCTCTCGGTCTCGCGAAATGGAGACGCAACCGAGCCGCAATCGAGGTGATCGCGGCCCATCACGATCGGCGCTTTAATCTTTCCTTTCTTCACCAGATCGTTCATCGCCAGTCCGAACTGCGAGCGCTCGCCGTATCCCAGCCAGCAGATGCGGGCGGGCAATCCCTGAAACTTGATGCGCTTTCGCGCCAGCTCAATCCAGCGGCGCAAAATTCGATTGTCCGGAAACAATTCGAGAACCAGATCGTCGGTGACGTGAATGTCCGAAGCCTCGCCCGACAATGCCGCCCAGCGGAACGGCCCACGCCCTTCGCAAAATAAAGGACGAATGTAAGCCGGCACAAAACCGGGAAAATCGTACGCATTCTTCACGCCGCGCTGAAACGCAAATGTCCGAATGTTATTGCCGTAATCGAACGTGACCGAACCCATCTTCTGCAACTGCAGCATTGCTTCGACATGCCGCGCCATCGCATCCAGCGATTTTTCCTGATATGCACGCGGATCGCGCTTGCGCAACTCAAGCGCCTCCTCAAACGTCATCCCATTCGGCACATATCCATTCAGCGGATCGTGTGCCGACGTCTGATCGGTGAGAATGTCCGGAACAACGCCGCGCGCTGCGAGCTCGGGAATGATATCGGCGCAATTTCCTACCAGCCCGACCGAAACATTCTCTTTCTTGCGCACCGCATTCTTCAGAATGCGCAGCGCTTCATCGAGCGTGGTCACCATGAAATCGCAGTAGCCGGTCTTGAGCCGTTTCTTGATCCGCTCGGGATCGACATCGATGCCTAAGAACGCGGCCCCGGTCATGGTTGCCGCGAGCGGCTGCGCTCCGCCCATGCCGCCCATGCCACCCGAGACGATCAGTTTTCCCGCGAGATCGCCGCCAAAACGTTTTTCGCCCGCTGCTGAAAATGTTTCGAACGTCCCCTGCACAATTCCCTGCGAGCCGATGTAAATCCAAGAACCGGCCGTCATCTGCCCATACATCATCAGACCGGCGCGTTCGAGTTCGTTAAATTTCTCCCAGTTCGACCAATGTCCGACGAGATTGGAATTGGCAATGAGCACCCGCGGCGCATGCTCGTGCGTCTTGAAAATGCCCACCGGCTTGCCCGACTGCACCAACAGGGTTTCGTCGTTCTCCAGATTTTTCACCGAACGAACAATCGCGTCGTACGCCTCCCAGCTTCGCGCGGCGCGGCCAGTGCCGCCGTAAACCACAAGATCCTGCGGCCGCTCGGCCACTTCGCCGTCGAGATTGTTCATCAGCATGCGCATGGCGGCTTCCTGCTGCCAGCCTTTGCAAGTAATGGAATTGCCGCGTGGCGCGCGAATCGAGGTGTGGGGCTGAATTTCCGTTTCGACAGGCATAAGTAGATGGTACTGCGCGGGCGAGGCTACGTTCAATTCTTAAGGAAAGGCAAAAGCGCGGACGGCGTCAGAGTCACCAACTGCTGTAGGCCGTGCCGTCGCTGCCCATGGCATTTGATGCCGAGTGCACGTCGCTGATGCCGGGATCTTGCTGATCGGGAGTCATGATCGTGTCGTCTTCCTGCACGACCTCCCAGTTCGCCTCGTTGGTCATAGGATCTTTAGGAAGAGTCTTGAGATAGCCGCCTTGCACCAGATCATCCAGCGATTGCGGAGCTTTCTGCTTGTCGAGAGTGTACTGGGAAATCAGCGAGCGCAGCGTGAACAAATCCTGGCGCAGCACCGCCTCGCGCGAGTGCACGAGCGACTGATTGTAAATGGGAAGCGCAATCGCCATCAGTATGCCCATGATGACGATCACGATCATCATTTCGAGCAAGGTAAAACCCGCGCTGCGCCCCGTTTTGCGCCGGTTTGCCATCTCACCAATCCTTATACTTGGACCCGTCTAATGCTGTTCCCTGCGATTTTGTATAAACGTCAAAAATGTTTTGTTCGCCCCAGGAGTCTGAATCCGGATCGTCCTGCATCGAGCGCAGGCCCCAGTCCGTGCCGTTCGTCATCGGATCGATCGGAATTCTGCGCAGAAACTTGAGCTTCTTTCCCTGCACGTCGACGCCCTTCACCAGCGTGTCCATGTCCGGAGGATAGTTCTGGCTGTCGACCTTGGTCTGAAACAGGTTCCGGTCGGCCGCATCTTTATAGCGATCGATCGCGTCGCGCATCTGCCAGAGCGCATAGCGCAACTGGCGCTCCTTTTCCCGCTGGATGGTCAACCGCGCCAGCGGCACGACCATGGTCGAAAGCACGATCAGGATCGCGGAGGCTATGATTAACTCGAGCAGCGTAAAACCCCGCTGCCCCCGCATTCGCCGCATTTGCTGCAACATCATTTCCGACTCTCAGCTCTCGTCACCGGTTACTGCACGGTTACTGATGCCTGTGCTCCGTTCACCGCGATAGCCTGCAATCCCGGATCGCGTGCCCCGCCCCGCGTAATCGTCAGGGGAGTTTGTCCGCTGGCCTTGGCTTCAAAAGTTAACGTCACCACTGTCCCTCCGCCCGAAACTCCGCCCGAACCCGGCGGGCGGCTGGCGGTAACCTGCAAATTGCCGAGCGTGTCATCTTCGCGATGCACTAAAGCCACCGTCTGCCCATCCTGCGAGAGAAAGTTCCCGTTCGATACATTGACCAACTGCAGTTTCGAAGGGTCATAGTTGATCTGCACCGGAATCGAATAAACGTTCTTCGCCCCCGAGATTTGCAAGTTCACGGCGAAGGTCTTGCCCTTGACGGCCGTGATCACGCCGGGATCAAACATGAAATTCGCCGAAGGATTCACGCCAGAAGGCGGATTCTGATTTGCCGGAGCAGCGGGCGACGCGGGATTAGCCGGAACCGACGGGCCTTTTGGTGGCGCTGGAGGAATGACTTCCCGCAACTGAATCGCATTCGCCGTTCCAATATCGATGGCGCGCTGATTCATCGCCGAAATCTCGGTTCCCCGCACTACGTGAGGCGTAATGGCAAAGACGGTTTCGTCCTGCTCTTTATCCGTCTGTTCCTGCCCGAACAGGTATTTGATGATGGGAATCTGCGCCAGCCCGGGGATGCCGCTCAGTGATCGGGTTTGCGAATCGTCGAAGATGCCGCCAATCAGGCTGGATTCTCCATCCGACAGCCGGATTTCATGCTCGATTTTTTTCTGTCCAATGATGGGCTGGCTGATTCCGCCGATGCTTGACTGTCCGACCACCGACGAAATTTCCATCGTGATCTTCAGCGTCACTTCTCGGTCGGCGTGCACGTGCGGAGTCACATCGATGTTGACGCCCACATCGAGATACTGAAATTGTGTGTTGACCAGCGGATTAATGCCGACACCGCCAATGCCCGGCTGAAACGATCCGGTAGCCACTGGCACGCGCTCACCGATCTTGAGCGTGGCTTTCTGATTATCCAGAGCGCGGACCTGCGGGTTCTGCAGCATCTTCGTATCGCTGTCACCCATGATGGCGGAGAGATTCGTGGAAGGAATGCTTACCTGGAAATCGGTGGCGTTCAGATTGCCGAGCGTATTCAGTTCAAGTCCCGTCCCCGAAGTAGCCGGAGTCGTCGTTCCAGTGGTGGTACTCGTGGTCGTGCTGGTGTTGATATTGCTCTGCAGACTCACGCTGATGCCGTTGGTGGGAGGACTGATTCCCAGAGTGCGGGATCGGTCGCGACTGATCTGCAACACCGCGATGTCGACGATGACCTCCGGCCGCGCCTTGTCCAGATCATCCACCAGTTTCTCCGCCAGAGCGATCTGGTCGGGAGTGCCGCGGACCACCAGCGCGTTCTGCGAAAGCAATTGCTGCACGCGCTGCACGTCGAGCACAGCGCGAATCGCGTTCACTACATCCTGAAGTTCGGTGGGCTGCGAAAGATTCGATAAATAGAATGTCTTAAGAACGCTCTGCTCCAGCTCTTTGCGCTTCGCCGGATTATCCTGGGCTACGAAAATTGTGTTGCTCGTCACCGGCCGCCAGAAGGTCTTCGACTCCAGCGCGGAAATCTCCAACGCCTGCTCCAGCGTGACTCCGTTCAATTCAACCTTGATGCGTCGCGAAGTGTAATCGGGATCGAACAGAACGTTGATCCCGGCCAACTGCCCGATCGTCTGATAAATGACTTTGGAATCTTCCGTCAGCTTGACTGTGATGGGAACGTTCGAGATCGGTGCAAGCTCGACGGGACCGCCGGCATCTTTGATTCTCCGCTCCAAGTTATTGGGCGGGCCAGCGGCCTGCGGCGGCGGATTCGTCGCATCGTTGATCATTTGCAGCGTCTGCTTCAATTCCTGCTGCGCGATGAACAATGAGGGGTCTATCTGGATTGCCCTTTCGAACTCAGCTGCGGCTTCCTGCAGCTTGCCCTGATCGCGTAGTTTTTGCCCGTCATGAACAATGGACGCTGCGGCCTGAAAGCGCAGCCGCTCGAACGAAGACCGGTAGCGTAAGTCCTTGGGTTTCAGGTCGTAGGCCTGCTTGTAAAACTGATATGCCTCCACATAGCTCTGCCGCGCCTCGGCATCCTGGCCCTTGTCATATAGCTTTTTGGCCTTATCGGAGGCGAGGGTGGGCACAATCACAAGCAGCACCAGCAGCAGTATCGCCGCGGGCTTCAGACGTCTCATTCGTCAGTCCTCGTGGAAATAAGAATCTTTCGCGTTCAGATCGTGGACAAAGCAGTCTCGCCCACATCGAGTGCAATGATCGAATCCACACGACGCAGAGCTGTTTATTTTTGCCGCTTTCAGCGATTATAGCATCGCCCCTTGGGACCACCGATCTCATTGCATACGCGGCATTTACACTCTTTAGTCCTAGTCCCAATGGCCGCGCGATCCAATTCAGCCGCCAGCCAGAAAGCAAGCGTTAGGAACGCGTCCTCCCAGGCCATCCGACCACCTTTGGTCCTCACCGAAAGACCGCTGTAATATGAATCAGAAGCATGCCCCGCCAGTCGACACAACAGACGCGGCCGAGTCCGGAGAAATCCCCCCGCCGCGACCCTACCGCCTCAGGCCAGCGCGACGCTGCCATCAATAGGATCGCTTCCCATAACTATTTCTTGCTGGAAAAATTTGAGTGCGGCCTCGTTTTGACCGGTACCGAAGTCAAATCGGTTCGCGGAGGCCTTGCTAACCTCAAGGATTCCTATGGGATCGTGAAAGATGGCGAACTCTGGCTGCTCAATGCCCACGTCGGCCCATACCAGCACGGTAATATTCACAACCATGCCCCGCTCAGAACCCGCAAAGTGCTGATGCATAAAGAAGAAATCAGAAAGTTGATCGGCAAGACCCAGCAGAAAGGGCTCACCCTGATCCCTACCCGCCTGTACTTCAAAAACGGCAAAGTCAAGCTCGAACTTGCCCTGGCCAAAGGCAAGCAGCTATGGGATAAGCGCGAAACCGAGCGCCGCAGGACGGCGGACAAGGAAGCGAGAGAAGCGATCCGAGGACGGAAAAAGTAACCTGGAACCCACAAAACAAAACCACGTGGCCCCCCTTCTGAGCGGCACCGAAGCGGTTGCTAGGTACATGAAGACAGAAATCGCCGGTTCACCACACCTCAAGCTTGATCTGTCGGTAACGATTGATTAGCTCGAAGTCTGTCCGGTTCGAGGTGATGAGGCGGGCGCCATGAGAGCGGGCGCTGAGGGCGATGAGAACATCGAAGTGCAGGTCACGGAGTTTATGCGGCTCGAAGCCTCGATCTGCGCGGATTCTGGCCAATATCTCGCCAGAGTCCAGCCAGTTCTCCTGTGTCGGAGTTAAGATCGGATGGTTTCGGGCGAGAGCGCGAAGGAATTCGTGTTCCGCCCGCCCGCTTGCGCCGCGCAGCATTTCCGCAAGGACGACCGACGACATCCGAACCAGACCGTCCACAGAGTCCATTTTCTCGCGATGGCGGCCTGTGCGAGCCTCGTCAAGCAGCACGGACGTGTCGAAAATGACGACTTCACTCATCGAGCCCGGGAAACTTGAGCTTGCCAGAGTTCTTTTTCATCAGGGCTTTGAAACGCTTCAGTGCGACGATTTCGCGTAGAGCGATGTGAACGGCATCGGTGCGGGACTTCGCTTTGAGCACTCTCACAGCCTCGTCAGCCAGGTCCGTGTCGAGGCGGATTGATGTCATAGTCACGGCCATAGCGCCTCTTTACTGATATATATATATAATATACAAGTTGTATATACACGTCAAGCGCCCAGCAGCAGGCTTTGTTTCAAGTTGGAATCTGCAAGCATGAGGACAGTGAATCTCAAATCCGATATGCCGCTGGTGCGCGAGGCGTTGCAGCGCCTTGAGCGCGAACTGGAGCTCGCTCGCAAGGAACAGGTAAGGCTGTTAAAGCTCATCCACGGTTATGGTTCGTCCGGAACAGGTGGCGAGATTCGCCTCGCTGTACAGAATCGCTTATTGGAGATGTTGCAGAAGGGGCTGATTCGCGGTTGCATTTTCGGCGAGAACTGGTCGAAATCAGACGACACCGCCTGGAAGCTTCTCCAGTCGCATTCCGAAATCAAAGAAGATCGCGATCTCGGTCGCGGCAACCGCGGAATCACGATCGTCATACTCTGATCGAAACGGCAGTTGAGAGGTTGCGATGCGTAGGTGCCGAGAGCTATGATCCAGCCGGCTCCAGCGGAGTACTCGGACCTCCAGGAATCGGAGGAGGAGGAAATGTCATCGCGTTCGGGTCCGGCATGAATGGTTTCTCAGCAATGGGTTCCATCATACTCTGCAAGTAGTAGGTGACGGCCACGCTGCGCTGCCAGAAACGCGCAATCAGCAACAGGATCAACGTGAACTGGCTCACCACCACCGCGCCGAACACGCTCGCGGCCGGCACAAATTTGATCCAGCAAAAAATGCCGCCCACCAGAATGCCGATTCCAATGATCGCTATCAGCACATATGCTCCCAGCAAATGGCCCAGGTTCTTCCACGCATTTCGAAAAGCCGTAGAAATCGATTTACGAACGGCGCGTTGATCGCTGAGAACAACATCGACTTCCGCCAGGTCGAACCAGACGCGCACCGCCGTCATCACTAGAAAAATCACGCAAAGGCACGTGATCGAAACCTCGAAGTGCAGCAATTCATTCGTACTCTCCAATGATTTGTCCATCAGCGCCGCACGAATGCCAAAAAGTGCCGCGGACAAAATCCCCACGACAATTGCGGCCACGATCATCAACCGAACAAATCGCCACAAATTTGTTCCGCAGGCGCGAAAAAATTCTGCGCGGGGCAGCCGGTAAGTTGCGGCGTAGCCTTGCAGCACTCCCGGCATGAACAGAGCCGTTAACAGAAAATAAAGAGCCGCGAAGTGCATAGCCGGGGCCACGGACGCCATCATCGACCCAAACTCAGGCCGCGCGAACATCTCGATCAGAACCGCAAGGTCAAAGCCATGCACCAGACGGCCGGAGAACAAGCTATGATCGAGAATCCCGTGCGCCTCGGCCTGAAAAGCGCCCGCACCCAGCCACGCCAAAGCCACGTTCAGCACCCAGAACCAGAAGATATAGCGCTTGTTGTGCCTGACCCGGCTCAGCGCACTGGTTAATAATCCCTCATTCTCGCCCATGAGTTCCCTGCCCCTGATTTAGACTCCCCACCATGCCAACGCCTGGCCGACCCACTGGCTGATAAACATAAAGTAATTCTCCAGCTTGCGCGCGGCTTTGGGATGCGGCTCGTCCCTGTCGCTATTATTGAAGTCGTTTCGATCGATCTGAATCGTATGATCGGGATCGATCTCCGCCGAAGTCACTTTCGCCTTCTTGTCGTATGGGCCAAGCTTTGTCCAGCGGCTCTCGCCATCCCAGTGTTCGCGAACTTTCTCGCCGTTATCGAATTTGATTTCAACATCCACCGGCATTACGAAGTCTTCTTTGCGTTGCAACCAGACAAATGAACGATAAACCGTATTCTTATCGGGCGTTTGGACGGAGCCTTTCTTCTGCTCATACCAGTTCACCGGGTAAGATTCGATTTTCAGCACCTTGTAATCCATCACCTGCGAACCGTAGATCGCCTGGTTGAAATACCAGCGCAAATTCTTCCCCGAGACTTCTTCGATCGTCTTGAGAAAATCTTCTTTCGTCGGATGCGTGAAGCGGTATTTCATGAAGTAAACGTGCATCGCCTTCTGCATCGTATCTTCGCCGATGATGCCTTCGAGCGTCAGCAGAACGCTCGTCGTTTTGCCGTAGGTGATTCCGCCGTAAGACTGAAAACTGTAGTAGTCGTATGCTTTTTCGGCGATGGGATCGAGATCAGACACTTCTGCGTAGTCGCCGCGTTGCAATTCGCGATCGCCGAGCGTTACTCCTTCCAGACTTAAAATCGATGTATCGCGGCCCAGGATGGAATCGAGCACCTTTACTTCCGTATAGCTGTTGATACCTTCGTCCATCCATGCGTCTTCGAATTCGTTGGTCGCGACCATGCCGTACCAGTACTGGTGGCCGAACTCGTGCTCGACTACGACCTCGGGCATGTAAAGGCCCTCCGGCATGAACCAGCTTGTTTCTCCGGTAATGAATGTCGGGTATTCCATCCCTCCGGCCGCCGAATCCGGCTCGGGATCGACCAGCGTGATCGTCTTATAGGGATAAGGCCCATACCAGCTCTCGAAGTGTTCCAGCGACTCGCGCAGAATTTTTTCGTGACGATCAACCTGGCTCCAGTGCGCCGGCTGCATCAGAATCCGCATTTGCACCGGCCCCATCTGCGCCTGATAAACGGCGTCTTTCACTTTGTAGCGAGGGCTCGCCGTCCAGGCGAAGTCGTGAATGTCATCGCCGTGATAAGTAAACGTCTTGGTCCCGTCGGAGTTATTCGCCTCGCCAACTTTTACTCCGCTCGCTCCCGCGACTTCATCTTGTGGCAGGGTCAACTTAACGTCGTAGACTCCGAAGTCGGCAAAAAACTCCGTCGTCGCGTGATATTGATGGCAATTCCACGCTCCATGCCACCACACGCCGACCTTCGGAAACCATTGCCCGCCCAGCACGAAATCGCGTTTCCATCCGGAGCGCGCCTGCGTTTCAGGAAACTTGGTCTCAAAGGCAATCTTGAACTGCACATACGCGCCCGCCTGAATTGGCTTCGCAACTGGCAAGTCGATCACTGTCTTATCGTCTTTATTTCCGTCGTCCGGCTGAATGTAGTGCAACTGGCCCGTCAGATCGCCCTGACCCACGACTTCGATCTTGTTGATCGTCTCCGATCCGTATTCCTTTTCTTCCCACTTGTCGTAACTCATGTCGCGGCTGCCTTCGATCTTCGCCTCACGCATCCAGGTCGCGTTTGGCTCGAAGGCATTCTGATAGAGATGGAAAGGAAAATGATCGAGCGCCTGTCCGGTCAAATTGTGATAGGTGAGAACTTCATTTGCATTGACGGTATGCGTTTTCGCATCGTAGTGCGCGTCGATCTCATAATGCACTACGCGCTCGGACATCGGCTTATCGGAGTTAATGGCCAGCGTCGTGTCCGGAATCGTCAGCGAGCCATTCTGCTCGGTTTGTCCAGCGGCGGGGGCGGCAGCGGCCATTTTTGAAGCAGGGACAGCGCGCGCTTTCTGATCCGAAGCCGCTTTCGCGGCCTGCTCGCGCACCGCCAAGGTAATCGCGATCACCGAAATCAACGGGACAAGCAAAATGATCCAGAACATCCGCATAAGTTCACTTTCCCCATGGAAGCATGTGGAAGAGGAATGATACCCTAAGGCGCGAATCGACAGTCATTGCCCACATTGAGATACGCAGAGTCCCGAGGGTTGTTTTCAATCCGGTGAAAAGACGGAACGCACTCCGGAGGTGTTTATGAAAGCAGTCAAACAAGGCAGTCTGGACCTGCTGCAACATCCCGCATCGCAGGAACTTCTGCACTCTAAGATTCCCGCGCGCCTCGCCTATGTCTGGATGGACGGAACTCCGCGGGTGGTCCCCATCTGGTTTCACTGGAACGGCCGCGAAATCGTCATGGCATCTCCGCCAAAGGCGCCGAAGCTGAAAGCGCTCAGGAAGAATCCGAAGGTATCGCTCACCATTGACGACAACACATTTCCGCATAAAGTCTTGTTGATTCGCGGCACGGCGCGGTTGGAGGACGTCAAAGGAATCGTTCCCGAATACGAAAAGGCAGCCGGACGTTATTTTGACGCCGCCATGGCAGAAGGATGGCTCAGCCAGCTTCGCGGTATGATTTCGAGCATGGTCCGCATCACGATCACGCCGGAATGGGTCGGCTTGCTCGATTTCGAGACGCGTTTTCCCAGCGCCATCTCGGCGTGATCGCGCCGATTCAGCTCCCTTTTTACCGAACTTGACCGACTTTATACATCCCTTGACGTGGTCCAGCTATCCTATGGATTAGCCAGTCTGCCGTGATGGCAGCGGCAGCCACCGGCGGGAGGACAGCTATGCGAGCCACTCTCGTTGTAATCTGCCTCGTCGTTTGTAATTGCGGCTTGACTATCGCCCAAGGCCAACCTGCTCGAGACCAACCGGCTCTGTCGGCTTGCGGTCCAGCCACTTCACATTTCGATACACAGACTGCCGCAGCTCCAGCGATCACTCCGGAGGTGAACAAGAGCCAGGTGTACGTGATCGAAGTCTTTGATAGGGTGCCGAACCAACTGGCCCGCCCCACCCTGCGCATCGGAATGGACGGGACCTGGGTTGGAGCGAATAAAGGCAATTCATACTTTGCATTCACGGTCGATCCCGGCGAGCACCACCTGTGCGCCAATTGGCAGTCGGTATTCAAGACCTACTCGAAGAAGGCTGCCTTCGCCGGCTTTACCGCCGAAGCTGGGCACAGCTATTACTTCCGAGCACGAATCACCGAGCATGGAGGCACAAACGGCGGATCGAGCTTTTCGCTCGATCTCGACCAGGTCAATCCTGACGAGGGCAAATACCTGGTGCAGTCGTCGGCGTTCAGAGTTTCGCGCGTTGCAAACTAGGCAAAATATTCGGGTACAGGGCCGCCAGCGATCGGCGCCCTTGCGATTCTCGGCTTGTTTTTAGCGGCTGGTGGCCGACATTCTTTTGCTGCCCGCCCGCCGCTTGCGCAATTCCTTGCCTGCCGACGATACTGGAATATTGCTCAATCGTTCGAAAAAGACATTATGAAAACTACTATCACTGTTTCTACCCCTGCTCAACTGGAAACCGAATCACTTGTCGCTATCGTTCTCAACCACGCCGATCCGGCCCAAAGCGAAAAGAACAAAAACGCGAAACCACAGCTCAAGCTCGCGGTCGACGATCCGGCCGTGCAAGCTGCTGCCGCCGATCTGCTAGCGAGTGGCGAGCTCACCGGGAAGACGTTCGAGACCAATCTGCTGCATAAGCCTTCTGGAGTGAAAGCAAAACGCCTCCTGCTGGTGAGTGCGGGTTCGACCAAGAAATTTTCCAGCTACGATTTGCGCCGTATCGCGGGTGCGGCCGTGCGCACGCTGAAGTCGCGCGGACTGCGCAGCCTGGCATTCATCGCTCCTCCGCAAATTCCGGCTGACGAGGCCACTCGCGCTATCGTCGAAGGCGCGCTGGTGGGAAATTTCGATCCTGACTACTACCGCAGTGATCGCAAGAATCAGAAGATCGACGACCTCACCATCGTTGCAGGCAAGAATGAGAACAAGGCGGACCTGGAAAAAGCTGCCGGCGAGGCACAGATCATTGGCGAATCGCAGAATTTTGCCCGCGATCTGGTCAATGAACCATCCAATCGCATGACGCCCACGATCCTCGCCGAGCGCGCCAAAAAAATGTGCTCGGAAGTTGGCCTCCAGTGCGAAGTCTACGGCGCGGACAAAATCAAAGAAATGAAGATGGGCGCGTTCTGGAGCGTCGCGCAAGGCTCCGACGAACCGCCCGCGTTAATCGTCATGAAGTACGAGCCGTCTGGCGCACCTCAGAAACCTGTCATCGGACTGGTCGGTAAAGGCATTACGTTCGACACCGGCGGCATTTCAATCAAGCCCGCTGACGGCATGGAAAAAATGAAATACGACATGGCGGGCGGCGCGACCATGATCGCCACTATGCGCGCGATTGCGCTGCTCAAGCCCAAAGTAAAAGTGATCGGCATCGTTTGCGCCACGGAAAATATGCCTTCCGGCCACGCGCAGAAACCGGGCGACGTGCAGATCGCCATGTCCGGCAAATCGATCGAAATCATCAACACCGATGCGGAAGGCAGGCTCGTGCTCGCCGACGGCTTGCATTATGCCAAGCAACTCGGATGCACTCATCTGGTCGATGCCGCCACCCTCACTGGCGCGGTAGTCGTGGCACTGGGAATGTTGAACGCAGGCGTTTTCGCAAACGATGACGCCATCTACGAGCGCTTCCATAAGGCGAACTTGGAGGCTGGCGAAAAAATGTGGCGCCTGCCGCTCGACGAGGAATACATGGACCAGATTCGTTCCTCCATCGCCGACATCATGAACACCGGTGGGCGTTGGGGCGGGGCCATTAACGCAGCCATGTTCTTGCAGGAATTTGCCGAAGACACTCCGTGGATTCACCTCGACATTGCAGGCACGGCTTGGATGGAAGAGCAGAAGCCGTGGATCGCAAAAGGCCCATCTGGCATCGCGTTGCGCAGCCTGGTGGAGTTCGTGAGAGGTTTCGCGGGCTAGTTCGCGCTGCCGAAACGCACGGCGGCGCGAGCTTTGGCTTTCGCCGCCTCTTCTTCGCGATTCTTCGGTGGCGCGGTGGTTTCGAGCGAGTGCAATAATTTTCCGGAAATTTCTGCGATTTCGTCGATCGCGGCCGCGAAAGCGGCTTCGTTGGCTTTCGACGGTTTATTGAAGCCGGTAATCTTCCGCACAAACTGCAGCGACGCCGCGTGAATCTCCTCTTCATTCACCGGAGGATCGAAGTTAAAAAGCGTTTTGATATTTCTGCACATAACGTGATTCCTCAACGAGATTAATTGTAATCGGCAGGCGTCGGAGGTTGCCGGGCCTCATTGACAACCTTTCGGATCGCATCCACGACCAGATCCGGACGATCCAGTTGAATGTAGTGTCCGCTGTTTTTGGCGATCACTCGGGTTCCTCTGGTTGAAAGCCGCGCCAGTTCGGTCTGCATCTGCCCCCACGCTTCATTCGTTGGCTTAACCAGGTCTTCCGGCAGATCGTATTGCGGCGCATCAGGATCTTGCGACAGAACAACCAGCGGCATATTGCCGAGCGAGCCGGCGGCCGCAGTCTCCGCTGCGCTAGCCGAAATCGATTTCAGTTCCGCAACGCTTTCCCTCACGCTGTGAAAATTGCACTCCGCAGCGCGCTCTTCCCCATCCCGCGAACAGAAGCCTAGCAGCCGCGGCAATCCGAACGGCATGGTGAATTCGAAAAATTCCTGTTCGCGAATCCAGGTACGGTCGAGATCTTTCAGCATCGGAGGCAACCGCTTCTCCTGCTCGGGGTGCGATGAGTCGACTAGAACCATCCCCACGGCTTCATTCCCGTACTGGCTGGCGAAGAGCCTCACGTCGTATCCGCCCATCGAGTGGCCAACGAGAACGTACGGCGGCGGCACGCGCGCGTTCTGCAGAAGCGCGTGCAGCTCTTCGGCAAACACTTTGCTAGTCCGCAGCTTCGGGCTCGAATCGCTATAGCCAACTCCGGCGCGGTCGTAAGAACATACACGCGTCAGCTGGGCGATTTGCGGCTGCACCTTACGCCAGGAGCGATATCCGTCTCCCAACCCCGAATCCAGAATCACCGCCGGACTCCCCTCTCCAGCGCAGTCGATGTGCATCTTGTATCCACCTACATCGACCAATCGCCCCGGCATTGGATAAGCGCGCTGGTCGTGCCGAGTGGCACGGATTTGGTAGATCGCTCCAGTCAGCGCAATCGCAATTAAAGCAGAGAACAGTACCAGGCCGATCTTTCTCAGTATGTTCGGCGGCGTTGAAAGGTTGGCAGGCGGTATGGCATTTGAGGACAAGAGAAATTCTACTTTCTCGATGAACAGCTCCTACATAACCGGCGGCACAGTGATCCCCATGACCGCCAGCGTGCGAGTCAACTCTCGCCGGACCACCGCGACGGTCGCCAGCAGAAATTGTTTTCTCTTCTCGTTCGGTTCGCTCAGAATTGGATGACGATGATAGAAAGCGTTGAAAAGCTGTGCCAACTGAAACGCGTGTTTCGCGAGATAAGCGGGTTCCGTCGTCGCGATGCACTGATTCACGACATACGATGTCTTCGACGAGGACAGCCAAAGCTCCCAGATTTCATCGGTTGCCTCTCCATTTAGAAATTGCGAAAACTCCTCTGCCGGAATCTTGTTCGCAACGTTTCTTGCAAACTCGTCCGCGTCCAGAGCGGCCTTATTAAAGATTCCGTTGGCGCGTACCACGGCATACTGCGCGTAAGGTCCCGTCTCGCCTTCAAAGCTCAACGCGTCTTTGAAGTCGAACGCAATCACCGACTGCTTGGTGTACTTCAGCATGAAATACCGCAATGCGCCCACCGCAATTTGCCGGGCAATCGATCGCCGCTCTTCATCCCCTAATTCTGGATGTCGCGAATCGACTTCGCTTTTCGCCGAGACGATCAGTTGATCGATCAGATCGTCTGCCTTCACGCCAAATCCCTTGCGCCCGCTGACCTCGACGTACGGCCGCGTCTTGTCTTCCTCACTCAGCGCGTAGCCAAGTTCGGCGGCGCACCGCGGCGTAAGCGCAACCATCTCATAGGAAAAATGCGTGTAGTGATCGGCGGCTTCGTTATGGCCCAATTCTCGCAGAGCTTCGATCACCGTGCTTTGCGCCTCCGACTGCCGCGCATCGATCACGTTGTAGACTTCCGCGACGCCACCAAAATGGGGATGATGCTTCTCGCCCTCGATCGCAGAAATCCAGCATTCGTGCTGGTTGGGGTATCGATAGAATTTTCGATAGCCAAAATCTTGCCCCAGCAATCCAAACTTCCACATGTGATAGGCGATGTCTTTGCCGACATAGCCGACCGTGCCGTTTGAGCGCACAATGACTTTCTGGTCTTCCTCTTCTAAAACCCGCTCGCCGCCGGATTCCTGGACCAAAGCTTGCTCGGCCTGTTGGCCTTCGGACTTCCCTGTTCCCGCACGCCGCATCACCCAGCATCCCTTATTCTTGCCGTCGTTCTCATAAGTAAGCACACCTGCGCTTTTCAACTTCGTGAAAGCCGCGTCCCAAAAATGCAAATGCAGAATTTCGCTCTCGCGCGGCAGAAAGTCGTATTCGATATCGAGGCGCTCCATGGTTTCGAGATGCCGCCGCAGAACCGCGCTCGCGATCGTCTCCGCGACAGCCGCCGTCTCATTGTTGCCCGCCTCGATGGCATGCAGTGTTTCCGATCGCGCCTGCAGATTCTGCTTATCCTGCGCGTACCACTGCGACACCCGCGCATATAAATCCCAACAGTAGTAATCGAAGCGCGGCTCGCGAGCGAGCACATCAATCTCGGGTCGCGATTTCTTCACGAGATGCGTAAAGCCAACCACCACATCCGCAACCTGCACGCCGGTGTTGTCGATGTAGTTCTGCACGTCGACTTCCCGTCCGGCGTAGCGCAGCAATCGCACGAACGTGTCTCCCAGCACCGCATTTCGCAAATGTCCAATGTGGGCCGCTTTGTTGGGATTGATGCTGGTGTGCTCAACAAGAATTTTTCCAGACGTGGCCTCTTCCTTCGGCACATGGTCGCGAGCGAGAGCCTGAGCCAGAGCCAGCCACGCTCGATCGATCCTCACATTCAGATAACCGGGAGGCGCAACTCTAAACTCTGCGATGCCTTCAATGCTGCCAATTTCCGAACGAATCGATTCCGCAATCTTCAGTGGCGCACTGCGCAAGGGCTTGGCAAAGGGAAAAAGCGGAATTGCAAAATCACCGAGCGCCACCTTCGGGGGTTGCTCGATCACGACCGCAGGCAGCGCCGTCTCCGGATAGCGCTGCCGCAGAAATTCCATTATGCGCACGGCAAGACGCTGCTCAAGATAACGGTACAAGGCTCTCCTCAGAAGTGTTGGTGAAGATAGTGATTCTAGCAGAGCACGTAGGGCTGCCGGTTTGACGCACGATGCGCCGTTTCCTATGATGAAAGTTCTATCGTTAGTCGATGGCCCCACCGGCGCTCGCGCTTTCATTTCAAAAGCGGACGGCCCAAAACGAACGACTAACGACCGTTTTCCCCTATGCGCATCGCCTATCTCGAATGTTTCTCCGGTATCAGCGGCGACATGTTTATGGGCGCACTTGTCGATGCCGGAGTCTCGCTGCAAATCCTCCGCGATGCAGTAGCAGCTCTCGATATCGGCGCGCGGCTGGAATTTTCACAGGTCGCGCGCAGTGGAATCTCGGCCACCAAAGCCGACGTTTGGGTGAACGGCGAGAAGGACTTGCCACGGGAAGAATTCTGGGAGCAGGAACTCGCTTCGCAAACTGCTTCTGCAAAGGCCCGCACGCACCATCACGGGCATTCTCATTCGCATGACCCCGAAGGCGAGTCAAACGAGCACCTGCCTCGCAAGCACGGCGACGGCCACGGTCGAACGCTCACCGAGATAAAGCAAATCATTTCCGCCGCCGCGATTTCACAACGGGCGAAAAGCACCGCGATTGCCATCTTCACCGCGCTCGGTCGGGCCGAAGCAAAGATTCACAACACCTCTCTCGATCACGTGCACTTTCACGAAGTCGGCGCGGTCGACGCGATGGTCGATATCGTCTCCGCGGCCGTCGGTGCGGAGGCTTTGGGACTCGACGAGATTATTTGCTCGCCGCTGAACGTTGGCGGTGGAACCGTGAAGTGCGCTCACGGCACGCTTCCCATCCCCGCTCCGGCAACTCTTTTGCTGCTGGCTGATGCGCCGGTCTACTCGACCGGAATCCAGGCCGAACTGGTGACTCCGACCGGCGCTGCCATCGTAAAAACCCTGGCTTCGCGATTTGCTTCCTTTCCCGAGATGACGGTCGAGAAATCGGGCTTTGGCGCTGGATCGCGCGATTTTCCCGCGCATCCAAATGTCTTGCGCTTGACGATCGGCGAGGCATCTTCGCACGCTCTCGCTGCAAAGACCGCGTCGGAAACGATCACAGTGCTGGAAGCAAATCTGGACGATCTGAATCCCCAGGTCTTTGGCTATGTCATCGACCGGTTGCTCGAAGAAGGCGCGCTCGACGCGTTCGGCGTGCCGGTGCAGATGAAAAAGAATCGTCCGGGAATGCTGCTAACTGTGCTGTGCGCTCCCGATCACGAAGCCAAATTAACCCAACTGATCTTCGCCGAAACCACCACGTTGGGCGTGCGTCGCCGTGAAGAACGCCGCCAGATTTTAGCGCGGCGATGGGAAAAAGTTTCCACCCTGTGGGGTGAGATTCGAATCAAAATCGCCAGCATGAACGGCGCGATTACAAATTATGCTCCTGAGTATGAAGATTGCCGGCGTATCGCCGCGGAGCATCGGGTGCCGCTGAAGGTGGTAATGGCAGCGGCTGTGGAAGCTTGGTCAGGAAAGGCAGGTTCTTCACCGGTTCTTCGTACCGGTTCGGAATGACTGCCTGAGTGCAAGCCCTTCCAAATAAACTTAAGTAAATATGAGCAAGAAGTTCTACATCACGACGCCTATCTATTATGTAAATGCGCGGCCGCACATCGGCCACGCCTACACCACCATTGCCTGCGATACCATCGCCCTGCGTCACCGCATGCTCGGCGACGAGACTTTTTTTCTCACCGGCACGGATGAGCACGGGCAGAAGATTGAGCGCGCGGCCGAAGCTGCGGGAAAAACTCCGCAGCAATATGCCGACGAAATATCTGGCGAGTTCCGCCAATTGTGGAAGCGGATGGGCATCTCGAACGATGATTTCATCCGCACCACCGAACCGCGCCACATAAAACGCCTGCAGGAACTCTTCCGCCGCATTCGCGACAACGGGTTTATCTATAAGGGCGTCTACACCGGCCAATATTGCGTCTCCGACGAACTTTACGTCGATGGCGCGCAGCCCGGCGATCCTTGCCCCACCTGCGGCAGGATCACCGAAACCGTAAAAGAAGAGAACTATTTTTTCAAGCTATCGGCATTTCAGGATAAGCTGCTGGCGCTCTACGCGAATCCGGAGTTCATTCGTCCCGAAACGCGCCGCAACGAAGTAATTTCATTTGTCCGCTCCGGCCTGCGCGACTTGTCGGTGAGCCGCTCCACGTTTAGCTGGGGCGTGCCCGTACCCGACGATCCCAAGCACGTGATTTACGTCTGGTTTGACGCATTGGCAAACTACATCACGGCCATCGGATATGGCTCATCCCACGCGGGCGCGCAGGAAGCTTTCAAGAAATTCTGGCCGGCCGACGTCCAGATGGTGGGCAAAGAAATTGTCCGCTTCCATTGCGTGTATTGGCCGGCGTTTTTGATGGCCGCGGGATTGCCCGTGCCCAAGGCAATTGTTGCCCACGGATGGCTTCTTTTTGAAGAAAGCAAGATGTCGAAGTCGCGCGGCAACATCGTGCGCACCGAAACCATTCTCGACGTGCTCGGCGCCGATGCGCTGCGCTATTTCCTGCTGCGCGAAGTCGTTTTCGGGCAGGATGGATCGTTTTCCTTCGATGCGCTGGTCCAGCGTTACAACTCCGATCTTGCAAACGGATTAGGAAATCTCGCCAGCCGCACGCTGACCATGATCAACCGCTATTTCAAGGGTGAGGTGCCGTACCCATCGCATGCCGCATCGAAAAAACCTGCAGACGATGCCATCGCCGAGGCCGCGCGGAAAACGATCCGCGAGTTCGCGACTTTGTTCGATCAATTTCAGTTTTCTCGCGCCCTCGAAAGCGCGTGGGCGCTGGTTGCGGCCGTAGACAAATACATCGTCGAAAATGAGCCCTGGTCTTTGGGCGAAAAACAGGATGAAGATAGCCGTTCCCGTTTGGCGACCGTACTCTACACCGCTGCCGAAGCTCTGCGCATCGTTACTGCGCTGGCCTATCCCATAATTCCCGACGCGACCGCGAAGATCTGGGCGCAGATGGGCCTGGGCGATATCAAAAAGCTCGCCCTGAATGAATTGGCGTGGGGTCAATTGCATCTGGGAACGACGCTTGGCGAAGTGCAGCCCGTGTTTCCTCGCGCTGATAAGAGCGCCATTGAAAGGATGCAGAGAATGGAAGATGAGCAAAGACCTGCCCTCGCGACTGAAAGCCCTGCAGCAAAAACCAATGCAGCGCCATCCGCGGTTGGTACGCCGGCGGCTGCGCAGGCGCCGGCCACGGAGGCAACCAACAACAAGATTTCCGTCGACGATTTCGCGAAAGTCGAACTACGTGTGGGCCAAGTGAAGGTTGCGGAGCGAGTTCCCAAGTCCGACAAACTATTGCGCCTTGAAATAGACATTGGAACCGAAGTGCGGCAGGTGTTGGCCGGAATCGCCGAAGCTTACGCCCCGGAGACTTTAGTCGGGCGCAAAGTCGTGATCGTGGCCAATCTGGCTCCGCGCAAACTGCGAGGCTACGAATCCAATGGAATGATTGTCGCCGCCTCGCTCGAAGGGGGAAGGCCGGTTCTCGCCAGTTTTTTGGAGGAAGTCCCGATTGGGGCGCGGCTGAAGTAAATATGCTCGTGTAGGGACAGCCGCCCTCGGCTGTCCGCCTGTAGCCCAGGCCTTCGCATTCCATGTACGTTGACTCTCACTGCCATCTCGATGGCCCAAAGTTCGACTCCGACCGCGACGAAGTCATCGCTCGCGCTCGCGCCTCCGGCGTTCAGGCCATGGTCGCCATCGGCAATGGCGACGGGCCGGACGAAGTCGATTGCGCAATCCGCCTCGCCGAGAAGTACGATTTTATGTACGCGACTCTCGGCATTCATCCTCACGAAGCACGGCTCGCCAATGAATCGGCTTACGCCCGCATGGCCGAGCTTGCGCGGAATCCCAAGGTGATTGCTTGGGGTGAAATCGGCCTCGATTACTATTACGACCACTCGCCTCGCGAGGCGCAAAAAGAAGTTTTCGTGCGGCAGATGGAGCTCGCCGCAGGCGCGAAACTGCCCATCGTCATTCACTGCCGTCCGTCTGACAACAGCGACGATGCCTGGGACGATTGCCTGGCCCTCATCCGCGAGCATTGGGCTAGCCGCGGACTCGGAGGCGTTCTACATTGCTTCACCGGAAACTGGGAGCAAGCCAAATCCGCGCTCGATATGGGATTCATGATTTCCTTCGCCGGCAATCTCACTTTTCCCAAGGCCGTTTCGATTCGTGATGCCGCGCTGGAGGTCCCTCTCGACCGAATTCTCATTGAAACCGATTCGCCTTATCTTGCTCCCGTGCCGTACCGCGGCAAGCGCAACGAACCCGCATTCGTAATCGAGACGGCTCGAAAGCTCAGCGAACTCCGCAATCTTTCTCTCGAGGAGATTGGCCTGGAGACGACGCGCAACTTTTACAATTTTTTCAAATTGACTGAAACCACTGAAAGCAAAGTTGCGTCACCTTAGTTCAGCTGAAAAGCCCCGGTTCTGATACTCTCAAATTATAGATTCCATCGTTTCAGAAAGAAGTGAAACTCGGTGCCCGAGAACACCTTCGACATTGTGAGCAAGGTCGACCTGCAAGAAGTTTCGAACGCAATTCAGCAGGCATTAAAGGAGATTCATACCCGCTTCGATCTCAAGGATTCGAAATCAAATATCGAGCTCGAAAAGGACGCCATTGTTCTTCATTCTGCGGATGAATACAAGTTGAAAGCGGTCAATGACATTTTGCAGCAGAAACTGGTGAAACGGGGAGTCTCTCTAAAAGCTCTAACCTACGGGGCGGTCGAACCTGCGGCGGGCGGAACCGCCAAGCGGCGGGTCACCATGCAGCAAGGCATCGCCATCGAAAAGGCTCGGGAGATCGTCAAATTGATAAAAGATTCCAAGAAAAAGGCGCAGGCGTCGATCCAGGGCGATCTAGTCCGCGTCAGCAGCAAAGACCGCGATACGCTCCAGGAAGTGATCGCCATGCTACGACAACGCGATTTCGGCATCGATATGCAGTTCACCAATTACCGGACAAATTAAAAGAAACGCCTCTTTGACCCCATCGGATTGGAAAGATAATTGTGAGCGCGCCGCCAATCATTAACGGAAAGGAAATCTTCGATCTGCTGCACGAGGACCTCGCGGCCCTCGAACGTGAATTCGGCCACGATACGGTATCGGGCGTGCAGGCCATCACTGAGATCGGAGAATATCTGCGCGCCGGGGGCGGCAAGCGCATTCGCCCTGCGCTTCTTTTTCTCTCTTCCAAACTCTTCAACTACCAGGGGCGCGGCGCGGTCCGCTTGGGCGCAGTCGTTGAGATCATTCACACTGCAACCCTGGTTCACGATGACATCATCGATGAAGCTCTCACTCGCCGTGGCCGCCCGGCAGCGAATACTCAATGGGGCAATTCAAAATGCGTCCTCGCCGGCGATTGGCTTTACATGCAGGCCTTCAAGGTTGCCGTCCAGGAGCGCAATTTCCGCATCCTCGATACGCTGATCGAGTTGACCCAGCAGATGGTTGAAGGCGAACTGCTGCAAATGGAAAAGCTCGGCAAGTCGATCACTCTCGACGAATATTTCGATTTGATCTACCGCAAGACCGCCTGTCTGTTCTCGGTATGCATGCGTTTAGGCGCGATCCTCGGAGGGGCAACATCGGCAGAGGAACAGGCCCTGGCGCAATACGGCCACGATTTGGGCATGGCGTTTCAGATCGTCGACGATGTGCTCGACCTTACCGCGTCCGAAGACGTGCTCGGAAAGCCCGTTGCCAGCGATCTGCGCGAAGGCAAAGCCACCATGGCCGTCATCCATTCGCTCGAGCGCTGTACGCCCGAGGAACGAGTGAAGATTGAAACCATTCTGCGCGAGCGGTCTTTCAACGGCATCACGCATCCGCAAATTCTCGAGATTCTCGAACGCTACGATTCGCTGGATGCCGCAACCGCACATGCCACCCGCTACGCCGAATCTGCACAACGAGCCCTCAGCATCTTTCCCGAGTCCGAGATCAAACGCGCGTTGCTCTGGGCGCCGGAGTTTGTGATTTCCCGCGACAAGTAGCTGCCGCTCGCTTCCATGAACTCCGCCGCGAGATTCCCATTCCATATGATCTCCATCACTCCGCCTTGTGATCCGCGCCACTGATTTCTTCGAACCAGCGGTTCAGAATTGCATTGTTGGCAATGTGTCGCCGGCGGAAGGCTTACGAGACGCATTGAAGCATGCGAGGGAATCGCAGGACGCGATCGACCCAATCTCCTCCCGGCACCCGAATCTGAGTCGCAGGGAGACCGGTCCGCGAGGCGTATCGCCAAGGGTGTGGCAGCTTTAGTCGAAGCTTTACAACAAGCGTCAACAAAGACGACGCGTCGGCCCGCACAGGGCTAGAGACTTCGAGTAAGAGCTGCTACTGGTTCTCTCACCCTGCACGGGGAGAGTTCTCCTGGCACGGACTCCCCGTAAACAGAGCCGGATCTGCTCTCAGCAGATATCCGGCTTTGTTATGTTTGAACCCTTTCCCGTATTCTCTTATCCAACACTCCTTATGACTCTTGTGGCACTCATGCTTCGTCATGGCTACGCCTTCACTTTCGGCCTGTTATTGATCGAGGCCATCGGTCTCCCCTTTCCCGCTGCCCTCGCGCTGGTGGCCGCAGGCGCCGCTGTTGCTTCTCACGCCTTGTGGGGACCTTATGTTCTGTTCGCGGCGATTGTTGCACTGCTCCTCGGCGATACCATTCAATTCTTTCTGGGCCGCTACATGGGCTGGGCACTGCTGGGGTTTCTCTGCCGGGTTTCCATCAATCCGGAAACATGCATTCTTCGCTCGGCTGAGTCGTTCTACAAGCGCGGGAAACTCACGCTGATCGTTGCCAAATTCATCCCCGGCGTAAATACCATGGCTGCGCCGCTCGCCGGAAGCATGAAGATGCGTCTCGAGCAGTTTCTTCGTCTCGACTTTCTGGGAGCGTTGGTTTATTCCGTGACCTATTTTTCAGTTGGCTATCTTTCGCGCGATTTTCTCGCCGCGGTCCTGCGCGGATTTCATGCAGCGAGCGAAGCTATGGAAGCCGTTGTCTTGATAACGCTCGCCGTCTATGCGGCATATCGCGTTGGGCAATATTACAAGAACCGAATGTATAGCATCGTACCCCGCATCCAGGTTGAGGAACTGGCGAGGCGTTTGGCTTCTGAAGGCTCCGACCGCGTGCAGATTGTCGACGTGCGCAGCCATGGTTATTACGATGGCGGCGCCGCCCGCATCAAGAATTCAATTCGCATCGAGCCCAACAATCTCGAGGAAGAAATCAAAAACCTTCCCAAAGACAACGACATCTATCTGTACTGTACTTGAGCGCGCGAAGCCACCAGCGCCCGTGTGGCGCACATGCTGCGGGAAAAAGGATTTAACACGTTCGTGATCGTCGGCGGCTTGACCGCCTGGCGCAAAGCCGGGGAACCGGTCGAACCCGTCCCCGAAAACGATCTGGTCAAGCTGCCAACGTTCAGTTAATCACTCCGGACGCGCCCGTAGTGGTTCAGCTTGCTTGTCATCCTGAGCAAGCCTATTTTGCGCAGCGAAGGACCTGGGCGAGCCGCGCCTTGCGGCGCGCCCTTTGCGCCGCATTACTCGCGCGCTTGGCTCGCTTCCTTATCAAACTGCACGCTGCCCCAAACATCGTCCGAGCTTCCCTCCCACCACCGGTGTACAATCATCGCTTTTCCGGGATGGAAGCCACTTCCACATACGATCGGCCCATGGATGCGGGTACCAACCGGGTGCTCCTTTTGCTCGGGCTCTCTGTGGTCATCAACTACATTGACCGCAGCAACCTTTCTATCGCCGCGCCTTTAATCAAGGATGAAATTGGCATTACCGCTGCACAGCTTGGAACTCTCCTCTCTGCATTCTTCTGGACCTATTCCGTCATGCATCTTGTTTCCGGCTGGCTGGTGGACCACTTCGATGTGAAGTGGGTATTCGGCCTTGGATTCCTGGCATGGTCCGGAACCACGGCGATCACCGGCTTGCTGCACGGATTTGCCGCGCTGCTGGCCGCGCGCATCGTCCTCGGTCTGGGCGAGGCCGTCTCATTTCCCTCGTACGGAAAAATCATATGCACTTACTTCGACGAAGAGCACCGTGGCTTCGCCAATGCTGTGATCGTTTCCGGATTGGCACTGGGACCGGCTGCAGGGTTCATGGTTGGAGGAAGCGTGGTCAGCCGATTCGGTTGGCGGCCGTTCTTTATCGTGGTAGGGGTGGCAGGACTGCTTTGGTTGCTGCCGTGGGCCTCTTGGATGCCCGGGCGCGACGCAGCGCTGGCAGAGGCGCCTTCGCCTTTTTCCGGTATGTTTGCTATCGTCCGGCGCCGATCGGCGTGGGGGATGTGGATCTGCCATTTTGCGCTGGCTTATCCGTTGTATTTCCTGCTCACCTGGCTGCCTTTTTACCTGAATCGCGCCCGCGGCCTGTCGCTGAATCAGACGGCGCGGATAGCGGCCGCGGTCTTCCTGACGCATGCCACATCTTCCGCAGTCGTGGGAAAGCTCGCCGATCGCTGGATCGCAACTGGCAGCTCCGTGACACTAATTCGAAAAACTCTGGCGGTTGTCGGCAGCATCCTCGTAGGTTTATTTCTCGTCGCGGCGGTGTTGGCCCCCGCAAATCTCTACGCCTGGATGCTGGTCCTGGTCGGCGCGTCAATGGGCTTTACCGGAACCTGCTTGTACTCAGCTGCCCAGACCCTCGCCGGCCCGCGCATGGCGGGGCGATGGACTGGCCTGCAGCAGTGCATGGGCAATCTTTCCGGCGCAGCCGCCCCCGCAGCTACCGGCTTCCTGCTGCAGCGCACCGGCAACTTCCACTCGGCGTTCTACCTGGCTGCACTTGTGAGCGTGGCAGGTGCTTTCAGCTGGCTGGTCGTGGTCGGCCCACTACAAACCTTGCAATGGAAAGACGATCCAGCCTAGATCCCGCTTTTCGCTAACAAACGAGAATGGGCTTAGACTGCCTGTATGCCCCGCGAAATCGAAATCAAATTTCGTGTTGCTTCCGTTCGCGCCCTCGCGCGCCATCTGCGAGCAGCCGGGTTCCGCGTCATGACACGGCGCACGCATGAAATGAACACTCTGTACGATCTGCCCGGCGAACTCCTGCGCCAGCGCAAAGAGTTGCTGCGAATTCGAAAATACGGCTCCGAATACACGCTGACGCACAAAAGTAAGGGCAAAGTTGGCCGCCACAGCAGCCGGCAGGAACTGCAAACCGAACTTAAGAGCGGCGAACAGATGGACGCAATTCTGCGCGCACTCGGTTACTCTCCCTCGTTTCGCTACGAAAAATTTCGTGCCGAATGGGTTGACGAAAAAAAACACCACCGCGAAGGCCTCGTCGTCGTTGACGAAACTCCCATCGGCAATTTTTGCGAGATTGAAGGCTCGCCGCGATGGATTGACGGAACCGCAAAGAAGTTAGGCGTAAGCCCTGATGAATACATCATGAAAAATTACGCAACGCTATTTGCGGAGTGGAAGCGGAAGACGGGAAGCACGGCTCAAGAGATGACGTTTAAAGCAACTCTGTCATCCCGAGTGTAGCGAAGGATCTATGTATTTGCATGCACTCAAATGTGGAGAATCTTCCCTACGCCTAGGATGATGGAGCAAGTTGCTCCTACGCCCCGTGGCACTTCTTATACTTCTTCCCCGATCCACATGGACACGGATCGTTGCGGCCAACTTTTTCCTGTCCCCGAACCACCTGCTGCACGGGTGTAGCCGGACCTCCGCCCGCCATGCGCGCCTGTTCCAGTTCGCGGCGCTTGCGGCGAATGAAGGCTTCTTCAATGTCATCCGCCGAAGTCGCCACCATGCGCGGGCGCTTCCCGTTGCCATCGCCGCCGCGAGTGGCAGCAACATCAGCTTCTTCTCCCACTGCCGGTGCCTGAGCCGCCACCGTTACCTGTGCCGGCCGCTCCAGAATCTGCATCAGATACAAATACCGGACAGTGTCTTCCTGGAAGCGCTGCATCATCGCTTCGAAAATCTCAAACGATTCCTTTTTGTACTCAACCAGCGGGTCATGCTGGCCGTACCCGCGCAGGCCGATGCCTTCTTTCAGGTGATCCATACTGAGCAGGTGATCCTTCCACTGCGAATCGAGCACGCTCAGCATGATCATGCGTTCGTGATGCCGCATCGCCTCCGGGCCAATCAGTTTCTCTTTCGCTTCGTAACGTTCTTTCAGCTTGTCGAAGATCGCATCGCCCAGTTCCTGCCGGTTTAAGGCTTCTGGCTTAACGCCCTCCGCCAGAAAATCCACGCCGAAGCGCGTGAAGACCGCATCTTTCAGGCCTTTGATATTCCAATCAGCGGCGTGCGCCTTGGGTGGACAGTACTCGTCCATCAGATCGCCCAGAATCGCCGAAACGTAATCTTCCAGAATTAAATCCTTCTGATCGGTGCCCTCAAGCAAGCGGCGGCGCAATCCGTAAACCGCCTCGCGCTGCTTGTTCATCACGTCGTCGTATTCCAACAGATGTTTGCGCGATTCGAAGTGCTGCCCTTCCACAGCTTTCTGCGCGGTTTCAATGCGGCGGCTGATCATCTTCGATTCGATCGGAATCCCTTCCTCCATGCCCAGCCGCTCCAGCAGCTTCGAAACCCACTCTTTCGCGAAGATGCGCATCAGGTCATCTTCCAGCGCCAGATAAAACCGCGATGAGCCCGGATCGCCCTGCCGGCCGGCGCGTCCGCGAAGCTGGTTATCGATGCGCCGCGACTCGTGCCGCTCCGTGCCCAGAATGTGCAGGCCGCCGACTTCAATCACTTCGTCGTGCTCTTTATCGGTCTGCGTCTTGTGTCGGCTGAACGCTTCGGTCCATTTGTCGGTTGGAACGGTGTATTCATTCCCGTTGTAGTAAAAAATTGACGTTGTGCCGTCTTCCTGCGGCCCTTCAATCTTGCCCTGCGCCACGCGCAGTTGCTGCGCAATTCCCTTTTTCACCAATTCCTGCTTCGCCATGAACTCGGGATTGCCGCCCAGCAGGATATCGGTGCCGCGGCCAGCCATGTTAGTGGCGATCGTGATGGCGCTTTTGCGTCCGGCCTGGGCAACAATCTCCGCTTCGCGCTCGTGAAACTTGGCGTTCAACACCACGTGATTCCGGATCCCTTTTTTCTTCAGCAATTGATCGATTCGCTCGGATTTCTCAACTGACGTGGTGCCCACCAGCACTGGCTGGCCCTTTTCCGCCAGCTTCTGAATCTCATCCGCTACCGCGAAGTACTTCTCTTTCTCGGTGCGATAAACGATGTCGGGATTCTCCAGCCGCAGCATTTTCTTATTGGTGGGAATCACCATTACGTCGAGCTTATAAATGTTGTCGAATTCCGTGGCTTCCGTTTCCGCCGTTCCCGTCATGCCCGCGAGCTTCTTGAACATGCGGAAATAATTCTGAAAAGTGATCGTCGCCAGCGTCTGGTTCTCGCGCTCGATCTTGACGTTTTCCTTGGCTTCGATCGCCTGATGCAATCCATCCGACCAGCGCCGCCCGGGCATCATGCGCCCAGTAAACTCGTCGACGATGACGACCTCGCCATCTTTTATGACGTATTCCACATCTTTGCGGTACAGAGCATGCGCTTTTACCGCCGTCTCCACGTGATGCTTAAGCGGCCAGTTCTCCGGATCGGCGATGTTTCCGATGCCCAGCAACTGCTCGACTTTTTCCCATCCTTCGTCGGTGACGGTGATGTTGCGGTGCTTCTCATCAATCGCGTAATCGCCGGTGAGAATTCTCCGTGTCGGGTCATCGCCGACTCGGTTCAATTCCTCGATCAACGCTTCCCGCTTTTCCGGGGAGACTTTCTCATTCTCTAGCAGTTGACGCACTTCTTGCGGCGACAGCTCTTCGCCTTTTTCCAGTTTCGGTATGATCCGGTTGACGCGGTAATACTTGTCGGTCGATTCTTCGCTTGCGCCAGAAATAATCAGCGGCGTGCGCGCTTCGTCGATCAGGATGGAATCGACTTCGTCGACGATCGCGTAGTTGTGGCCGCGCTGTACGCAATCACGCAAGTCGAACTTCATGTTGTCGCGCAGGTAGTCGAAACCGAATTCATTATTCGTTCCGTACGTCACGTCCGCGGCGTAAGCCGCGCGGCGCTGGTCGTCGTCCAGATCGTGAACGATGACTCCCACCGTCAATCCGAGAAAGCGGTAGAGCTTGCCCATCCATTCGGAGTCGCGTTTCGCCAGATAGTCGTTGACTGTCACCACGTGCACGCCGCGTCCGCTCAAGGCATTCAGATAAACCGGCAGCGTGGCCACCAGCGTTTTTCCTTCGCCGGTTTTCATTTCGGCGATCTTGCCCGAGTGCAGCACCATCCCGCCGATCAGCTGCACATCGAAGTGGCGCATATTGAGCACGCGCCGCCCGGCCTCGCGCACTACGGCGAAGGCCTCAACCAGAATGTCTTCCAGCACTTCCTGCAACGAGTCGTATTGGTCCTTTTCGAACGCCTTAACCCGGTCGAAATCGTCTTCTTCGCCCGCTTCGGTGTCCGGCTCGGCTCCTTTGACACGGCTCATGTGCTCCTGAATTCGCTGCCGGAATTCGTCCGTTTTCGCGCGCAGCTCGGCATCGGTGAGTTTCTGCATCTCGGGTTCGAGCGCATTGATCGCCGCGACCGTCGGCATCTTGTTCTTAACGTAGCGCTCGTTTTTGGTCCCGAAAATTTTGCCGAAGAAAGTGTTAATCAATCCGTGAAATCCTTTGCAGAAGAGCGGTCTGCGCAGCCTATTCTTAGTTAGCCTAGCATAATTAGATGCAGCGGAAGTAAAGGAGGACTGGAAGTAACACCATCTGCGTTTAGTGTATATTCGCCACGAACCATGCCCACATTTTATGCCCGTTTTATCGAGTGCGCGGAGCGCTGGCCCAACAACATCGCCCTCGAAATTCAGCGTCAGGACCGCGGCCATGAGCCCAACTCTCGCCACGACCGCAAGAGTCCCACCGGCGATGCACAAGACTGCTGCACGTATGCCGAATTACGCAGGATGGCCGAAGCAGTTGCCCGCTGGATCGGCGAAAAGGGATTTCCTCGGGGATCGCGCCTTGCCATTCTCGCCGACAACGATCCGCGATGGGTCGCCACGTTTCTCGGCATCATCGCGGCCGGATGCGCCGCCGTTCCCCTCGACACTGCGCTTCATGCAGATCAGCTGGCACGTCTGCTGAACGATAGCGGTGCTTCCGTTCTATTCTGCGATTCGCGCCACGCCGAGGTCTCGCGAAAGGCGGTCGCAGGATCAAATGTGGGTCTCGTGCTCATGGATTCCGAGCACATGCATTCACCCGCCGCGCAATCAAATTGGCTCGCAACTCTCGCAACAATCTTCGAACGCGGGCCGCAAGATCTTCAGCGTGTCCCCGTCGAGTCCAGTGACCTCGCCGCTTTGCTCTACACCTCCGGCACCACGGCCGATCCTAAGGGTGTCATGCTCACCCACGCCAACCTTCTCGCCGAAGTGGAAGCCGTTTTCAATTGGGTCGACCTCGGTCCTGCCGATGCCCTGCTTGGCGTGCTGCCCATGTTTCACGTTCTCGCGCTCATGGCCAATCTGATGTTGCCTCTGGTGAAAGGCGCGCGCGTCTGCTATCTCGAAACTCTCAATACCACGCAACTGCTTCGCGCCTTGCAGGAGCGCAACATCACCGCGTTCGCTGTAGTGCCGCAGTTTTTTTATCTGATTCATCAGCGCATCTTTGAGGAAGTGGCCAAGCGAGGTGCGGTCGCGCAAACCCTGCTGCGCGTGCTCATGAACTTGAACCGCGGATTGCGAAAGTTTGGTGTGAATGCCGGCCCGATCTTATTTGGCAAAGTCCACGGTATCTTCGGCAAGAAAATGCGTTATCTCGTCACTGGAGGCTCACGTTTCGATCCCGCCATCGCTACCGATTTATATGCTATGGGCATCGATGTCCTGCAGGCGTATGGCCTCACCGAAACCACTGCAGCAGTTTTTGCGAACTCACCGTCGAGTAACGTCATCGGTTCGGTCGGCAAAGCGATGAAAGGCGTCGAGGCGAAAATTGTCGACGCGGCCACACTCGACCTAGAGTCCGAAGAAAACTCTCCGGCCTCTGGCGAAATCGCCTTGCGTGGCGGCGTGGTCATGAAAGGTTACTGGAACCGTCCCGATGCAACCGCTGCAGTTCTTCGCGACGGTTGGTTCCATACCGGCGATCTCGGATACTTCGACTCTGACGGCAATCTTTTCCTGACCGGGCGCAAGAAAGAAGTCATCGTTCTCAGCAACGGAAAAAACATCTATCCCGAAGAAGTGGAAGCTCACTATCTGAAATCCCCCTACATCAAAGAACTCGCCGTCGTCGGCCTCGAAGGCAAGTCCGGAGAAGGCGATCGCTTGCACGCGGTGATCGTGCCCAACTTCGATGTGCTCCGCCAAAAGAAGATCGTAAACGCGAAGGAAGTTATCCGCTTCGATATCGAAAGCCTTTCGCAGCAGATCGCGTCGACCAAACGCATCGGCAGTTATGAGATCTGGCAGGAAGATTTGCCTCGCACCACTACGCGAAAAATCAAACGCTTCGAAGTCGAGAAACGCGTCAAAACCAATTCGGCGCATGATGCGGCTGACGATTCCGAGTTGCCCAGCGAAAGTCCGCTGACCGCTGATGAACAGTCCTGGCTCGATCATCCCGATGTGCAACGAGCGCTCAGCCTTCTTGGCGCAGAAACAGGCAAGCCGCCGTCATCCTTGCACCCGTCTCACAATCTCGAACTCGATCTCGGTCTCGACTCCATGCAGCGCATCGAACTGCTCAGCCAGATTGAGCAACAACTCGGTGGCAATGTCTCTGAATCGCAACTCGCCGAAATCTACACTGTTCGCGACTTGGTCGATGCCATTCTGCAAAGCGCCTCGGCCGGAGCAACTCCCGCCACAACCGCCGCTTTCGCTGGGTGGAAAACAGTTTTCGCCGAACCCGCCGACCCCGCCGATGTCGCTCCGCTCGCTCGGCCGCATCCGGTTTACGGCACATTCTGGTACGTGGTCTCGCGCATCGTTCAACTCATTGCACTCGATCGCTTCCATCTGCGCATCTTCGGCGTCGAGAAGCTGCCCCAAACCGGTGCCTACATTCTCTGCTCCAATCATCAGAGCTATCTCGATCCCATTGTGCTCGCCAGCAGTCTCCCTCCGCCCGTCTTCAAAAAGGTTTTTGCCGTCGGCACGAGCGAGATTTTCGGCGAAGGATTCATGCGTGGTCTGGCCGGCAGCCTGCGTTTGGTCGTCGTCGATCCCGACTCGAATCTCGTGCCCGCCATGCGCGCCTCCGCGTTCGGTTTGCGCCAGGGCCGCCCGCTCATTCTTTATCCGGAAGGCGAACGCTCGATTGATGGCACGCCGAAGATTTTCAAAAAAGGCGCGGCCATCCTGTCCATAAACATGCAGGTTCCAATTGTTCCGATCGCGATTGAAGGATTCTACGAAGCATGGCCGCGCAACAAATCGTTTCAGGGGTTCAAGCCATTGAAGATCGTGTTCGGTGATCCGGTCATTCCCCCTCCTCAAAGTGAAGCATCGGAATCGGCTTACGAAAAACTAACGGCGGAACTAAAGAGGCGCGTGGTCGCGATGTGGCAAGCACTGCGAACTGATGCTTCCGAGATGGAAGACGCTCAAAATGCAGACCGAGGCTCGCACTAAGCTTATTTCGCGCGCGGGTGCGTCTGGTCGTAAACCTGTAACACATGCTTCATCGAGAGCTGCGTGTAACGTTGCGTGGTCGCCAGCCGCTCGTGCCCGAGCAACTCTTGAATCGCGCGCAAATCGGCCCCTTCCTCGAGCATATGCGTTCCAAACGCATGCCGCAGCGTATGCGGATGCACATCCGGAGACAATCCTTTGGCAACCGCAATCCGCTTCACAATTCGCCCCACGCTGCGGGTGGTCAGCCTTCCTCCGCGCCGGTTGATGAGCAGCGATGCCGAACTTTTTCCCTTCACACCCAAAACTTTCTGCCGCTCCGGAAGATACGCCGCCAGCGCCGACTTCACTGACTCGCCAAACGGCACGTAGCGTTCTTTTTTTCCCTTGCCGCGAATCAGAATCGCTTCGGCGCTTAAGCGGATGTCGTCAAGATTAATTCCCGTCAGCTCCGAATTGCGTATCCCGCATCCGTAGAGCAGTTCAAACATCAATCGGTCTCGCTCGGGAAATGCCGCAATCTCCGGCATTCCTCCATCAATCACAGAATTCATTTCTTCAATCGTGGGCACACGCGGCAATTTCTTTGGCAGCTTCGGCGTCGCCACCAGCTTCGCCGGATTCTGCTCCACAACTCCCTCCCGCGCCAGCCACCGATACAGCGATCGCACCGCCGCCAGCGCTCTCGCCACAGAAGTTTTGCTCAAACCTTTCTCATAAAGCTGTGACAAAAATCCGCGCACAACGATGTGATCAATCTGCTTCCACCCGCGCGAACCCGCGTAACCGGCAAACAGCGCGAGATCCCCCTTATACGCTTTGATCGTGTGCGGCGAAGCGTTGCGCTCGCCCAGGTGGCGCAGGAAATCTTTCACCGCTTTTGCCACCACGGTATCCGATTTCATCTTGCCCTCGCTCGCGGATGATGCTTTTGATAAACCGTGCGCAGCCGATCTAACGCGAGGTGTGTATAGACCTGCGTGGTCGAAATATCTGCGTGTCCGAGAATTGTCTGCACGGTGCGCAGATCCGCGCCATTTTCTACCATGTGAGTCGCGCAGGAATGACGCAGCATGTGCGGAGAAGCCTTTCGCCCCGAAGCTGCGGACGCCGCCCGCACCATTTGCCAGACCCGCTGCCGCGTCAGCTTGTGCCCGCCGCGAGCAACAAACAGCAGAGGCCGATTGCGCGTTTCTGTTTTCCCCGGTTCCACTGCATGTTTTCCCGCAATCAGCGCCCCACGCGATTGATCCAGATATTTCGTCAGCGCATCCTGCGCCGATTTTCCCAGCGGCACCACCCGTTCTTTGTCTCCTTTGCCGCGCACCAGCATGTATCCGGCATCCAGCTTCAGGTCTTCCAGTTTCGCGTTGATGATCTCCGAGACCCGCAACGCTCCGGCATAGAACACTTCCAGCATCGCAGCATCGCGTGCGGCGAGCGCAGTTGCATCGTGCCGATCGCCCGCATCGGCGTTCCGCCTTGTCAGTGGAGCCGTCAGCGTCGCCTCCATCTCATCGCGCGCCAGCGCCTTTGGCAAAACTTTCCATTGCTTCGGCGATTCGATATTCAAAGTCGGATCCCGCTCGATTTTTTCATCCAGCAGCAGATACCGATACAAATGCCGCAACGCCGAAAGCTTCCGTCCCACGCTGCGGCCCTCGACGCGATGAGAAAAAAGTTGTTGCAAAAAATCGCGCACGTCTGCCTGCTTAGCTGTAAGCAACAATCGTTTTCGCTTTTCGAGGAATTCAGAAAACTGCAAAATGTCGGTTTGGTAGGCGCTCACCGAAAGAGGGGCTAATCCCTTCTCGATTCGTAGATAATCGAGAAAGCCAGAGACCACGCGCGCATTCGCTTCGGAAGCCTGCATGGGAAGAATCGAGTATGCGCGTTATCGGACGCAGAGAGAAGTGCCAACCCCGGTGCCGATTCGAAGCGCGAGGCGCCGCGCTAGTTCTTGCTTACTTCCCGCAGCACATCTACCGCATACAGCGCTCCCTGAGGAGTTTCTTCATGCTTGAAGTAGGCAAACACATCGCGCCCCGCCGCCAGGTGCTCTCCGATTCGCGCGACCATCGCTTGCCGCTCCTCTGGCGTGTATGTCGGCTTGCGAAATCGATAATAGGCAAACGATCCCGTCACCACATCGGGAGTATTTCGCTCTTCCGTTTCCGCCACGCATAAAGCTGCGCCGCCAGCACGCAGGGTTTCCCACGTAGGCTCCGCAAACCACGACTCATGCCGAAACTCAAACGCCGCCGGCAAAGTTTTCGGCAGAAGCGCAAGAAAATCTTTGAGCAGCGCCGCATCTGCCTTCAGATTCGGCGGCAACTGAAACAGCACCGGCCCCAGCTTCCCCGCGCTGGCCAGCGGAGCAATAGTTGCCAGAAATCGCGGTACAAAATCTTCCGTCCCTTTCAACCGCTTTATGTGGGTAATAACCTGGTGGGCCTTCACGCCTAATCGAAATCCGGCGGGCGTCTCCTGAATCCAGTTCAGCACGGTGTTTTCTTTAACCAGTTGCCGGAAAGTGAAATTCACCTCGACTGTATTCAGTTGCGTAGCATAGTAGCTGAGGAATTTTTTCTGCGGGAGCTTCGCCGGATAGAACTCCGGCTTCCAGCTTGGATAAGCCCATCCAGAAGTTCCGGCGAAGAGTTGCGGCATGGCAAATTTCGCTTGCTAAATGAGAGCTGAAATTGATTACGCGAAGCGATTATACCTTCCGTTTTGTTCGCCCGCGCGTCTTCACGACCTCGCTCGTCGGCTTCTTCAACGACCATACGCCCCTACTCGATTCCTGCCCTTCCGCAACCAAAGCCGGCTCTGCCGCCTTTGCATTTGCATCCTGCATGATCTTTTTCAAATCGGGCAGCCGCTGCTTGAGCGTAAGCAACGGCGCAAAGAGGTCGCCCATTTTTTCGAACCGCTTGATCGTCTGCGGCGCTTCAAACACCAGCATCGTGGCATCTTTCTTTTTCAGCGCCTGTTCAACTTCCTCCCACTTCACCGGAGTCGAAACCGTCGGCCGCTCTCTCGCCCGCAACGAGTACACCGCGACTGTAGTTTTGTGCTCGTCGTTCTGGCTCCAATCGACAAGCACTTTTCCCGTGCGAACCTGTTTTTTCATGTCAGAGACAACCGCGTCGGGATGTTCGTGCTCCAGCAACTGCGCGAGAGCGTGAGAAAAAGTCTTGGTCTCGTGATAATTCGTCGGCGTATTCAACGGAACATAAATCTGCAGTCCTTTCGATCCGGAAGTCTTGGGAAAACTTTGCAACTCAAAATGCGAGAAAATTTCCCGCAGCCAGATTCCCACCCGGCAGCACTGCACAATATTCGCCGGAGACCCAGGATCGAGATCGAACACCATCATGGTCGGCGTGCTCACATCCTTCGCCAGCGAAAGCGACGGATGCAATTCGATTGCCGCCAGATTCGCCAGCCAAACCAGCGTCGCCAAATCATTCGCCAGAATGTAGTGCACGGTTCGCCGGTTTCCCTCGCTCCAGATCGGCACCGTCTTCACCCAATCGGGCCGGTGCAGCGGAGCATTCTTCTCGTAAAAAAAATCCTCATCCACGCCGTTGGGATAGCGCTTGCGGGTCAGCGGTCGGTCCTTCAGATGCGGCAGCATCGCAGGAGCGATCCGCACGTAGTAGTCGATGATCTGTTGCTTGGTAAGACCGGCGGCTGGATAGAGAATTTTTTCCAGATTCGATAGCTTGAGTTGCCTGCCCTGGATCTCGATGGTCGAATCCATTCGCCCTTGCTCCAGCAGGCATTGTGCCTGAAATCCGGCGGAACGCGAAATGCCGCAGTCTATTTAGCAATCCCATTGGCTCCCGCGCCGGTTTCCAGATCCGCCGTTTGACAACCCTGCTCCAGCCCACGTAATTTCAAACTTCCGCCGAACCTGTCCGTCTAAATAAGGCCGTTGTTAAGTAGTTTTGGCCGGCAACTGAATTTTGCCCATTTTTCGGAGTCCCGAATGAAACGCCGCTCGCTCAAACTGATTGCCTCTGTCTTGTTTCTCGCCGCACTCGCCGCCGCACAAGACGTCGCCTCCTTCGAGAAGCGTGTCACCGTAAAAAAGCTTCCGAATGGCCTGACCATCATCCTCTGCGAACGCCGCGAGGCGCCCGTATTTTCCTTCTTTACTCTCGTCGATGCCGGCTCCGCGCAAGACCCGATGGGCAAAACCGGACTTGCCCACATGTTCGAGCACATGGCTTTCAAAGGCACCGACACCATCGGTACCACCAACTATCCCGCCGAGAAACTCGCTTTGCAAAAAGTCGAGCTGTCCTACGCCGCGTACATTGCCGAGCGGGACAAGCCCGTCGGCCGCGACGAAGCCAAATTAAAGCAGTTAGAAAAAACCTGGCAAGACGATATCGCCGCCGCGCAGAAATATGTCGTCCCCAACCAGTTCGGAAAAATCATCGAGCAGAATGGCGGTCGCGACCTGAACGCGTTCACCGATTACGACGAAACCGCCTACCACTATTCCTTGCCGGCGAACCGGCTCGAACTCTGGGCTTATCTCGAATCCGACCGCTTTCTTCATCCCGTGCTGCGCGAATTCTATAAAGAGCGCAACGTCGTCATCGAAGAACGCCGCATGCGAACTGACAGCTACCCGATCGGCCGACTGCTCGAGCAATTCAACGCCGCCGCGTTCGAAGCCCATCCCTACCATCGCCCCACAGTGGGCTGGATGTCCGATCTGAATTCCTTTTCTGCGACAGATGCCGAGCATTTCTTCCATGAGTATTACGTGCCCTCGAACATGGTCGTAGCCGTCGCCGGAGATGTGAACGCCTCCACTGCCATGCCGATCCTGGAAAAATATTTTGCCCGTCTTCCCGCGCGGTCCAAGCCAGATGAAACCACAACCGTCGAACCTCCGCAAAATTCCGAGCGCAGAGTCGAATTGAAAGAGCAAACCCAGCCGCTCTATCTCGAGGGTTACCACCGACCCGGCTACTTATCGAAAGATGACGCCGTCTACGACGCCATCACCGACCTCATGTCAGATGGACGCACCTCTCGCCTTTATCGCGCCCTGGTGCGCGACAAAAAAATCGCCGCTTACTCCGCCGGGTTCACCGGCCTGCCGGGGATCAAATATCCGCACCTCTTCGCGTTTTACGCCTTCCCGCTCCCTGGGCACAGCACGCAGGAAGTCGCCGACGCGATTCACGCCGAGATCCAGCGGCTCAAAACTGAAGACATCAGCGACGCCGAATTGAAGATGATCAAGACCCGCGCCAAGGCGAATCTCATTCGCGGCCTGGCCGACAACGAAGGATTAGCCACCAACCTCGCCACCTATCAGACTCGCTACGGCGACTGGCGGGAACTGTTTCGCTCCGTCGATCGCATCGAGAATGTCACCAAAGCCGATATTCGCCGCGTCGCCAATGCAACTTTCAATGACACGAACCGCACCATCGGCGTGATTGAAACCGCCCCGCCACAAGCTTCTGCGCCTCGTGGAGGTGCCCAATGAAAACGCACGCAATGAAGACGCGCACAATGAACCTATACCGGCCCGCTCTACCCGTTATCCTCGCCGTTTTGCTTACCGCGCTCACCGCTCCCAACTCCTTCGCCCAGGCGAAGAGTTGGCAACAGATTCCCACGCCTCCGCTGCCCGCTTTTCATCCTGCGCAGCCGAAGCGCATCGAGCTCTCCAATGGCATGGTGATTTTTCTGCAGGAAGATCACGAACTGCCTCTCATCGACGGCTTCGCCCGCATCCGCGGCGGCTCGCATGATGAACCTGCCGCTAAGGTCGGCCTTGCCAACATTTTCGGCAGGGTCTGGCGAACCGGCGGCACAAAAAACCAAACCGGAGATCAGCTCGATGACTTTCTCGAAGTGCGCGCCGCCAAAGTCGAAGCCAGCGGTGGTCCCGATTCCACTTCCATGAGCTTGTCGTGCTTGAAAGGCGACTTCGATGACGTCTTCCAGGTCTTCGTCGATCTCCTCCGCAACCCTGAGTTCCGCGCCGACAAGCTCGACCTCGCGCAAAAACAGGCTTACGACGCGATCTCCCGCCGGAATGACGAAATCGATGACATCGCCGGGCGCGAATCCACAAAACTCGCCTACGGCGCCGAGAACCCTTACGCTCGTCAGCCCGAGTACTCGACCATCGCCGCTATTACGCGCCAGGATTTACTCGATTGGCACGGGAAATACGTCCAGCCGAATCACATGATTTTAGGTATAGTCGGCGATTTCGATTCCACTGCCATGGAAGCCAAGCTGCGCGCTGCATTCGAATCATGGCCTCGCGGCAGCGACTTGTCCGACACGGAAGTCAGCTACACTCCCGCCAAGCCCGGCTATTACCAGATCGCAAAAGAAGATGTGAACCAGACCAGCATTCAGATGGTCGCGCTCGGCACAACTCGCAACAACCCGGATTACTATGCCATCTCCGTGTTCAACCAGGCCTTCGGCGGAGGTTTTTCTTCGCGCCTCTTCAATGACATTCGCACCAAGCGTGGCCTCGCCTACAGCGTTGGCGGCGGCATCGGCACCAACTTCGGCCATCCCGGCATTCTCGAATTCGCCGCTGCGACAAAAAGTCAGAGCACCGTGGAATCAATCAAGGCGCTCGACGAAGATATCGACAATTTGAAGAATCAGCCAATTACTGAGCAGGAAATCAAACAGGCCAAAGACGCCATTCTGAACGCCTTTATCTTTCGCCTCGATTCCCCCGATAAAGTTCTGGGCGAGCGCATGACCTACGAGTTTTATGGATATCCCGCCGACTGGCTCGACAAGCTTCCCGCCGAGATTCAGAAAGTTACAACCGCTGATGTCAAGCGCGTCGCGGAAAAATATGTTCACCGCGATCAGCTCGCGGTGCTGGTCGTCGGCAACACCAAGGAATTCGATCAGCCTCTATCGTCGTTGGGAACAGTGAAAGAAATCGACATCACCATCCCTCCGCCGCCGGCAGTCGCGAAGTAATAGTCGCAAAATCCGAATTCTGAAGCAGAAGCAAAATATAAACCGCCGCGATGGACAATCCACCGCGGCGGCATTCGCCGTGCTTGCGAACTCTTACGCTTTCAGAATTTTCCGGCGCACCACTCCCGCCAGAGAAATCAGGCCCGTGCCGAACAGAACCAGCGATCCCGGCTCCGGCACAGGAGAGTATCCAATGTATTCCTGCGCCGTGCCGCCGCAGCTCTGCGTCCCCGGAATCGGAGTGTAAAGAAACAGTCCCGCAAACGCGCTATTCGGCGCCGTTTTCGCCAGCGCCAGATATTCTGTTTCGATCGCCGCCGCTCCGCTGCTCTGGAAGTACGAACTGTGCTGCGCATTGCTCGAGAACAATCCCCAGATTGCAAAGTTGCCGGCGTTCGCGCTCAAGCCTCCACTCAGAATGCTCTTAAAAATCAGCCCCGCGGCTTTGTAATCGGTCAATTCGTTTCCGAACATGCCCAAGCCGCTCAACAGGCTGGTCTTGTAAGCCTTCCAGGTCTCGCCAACCATGACCTCGTTGTCATACGTGTCGCAAATGACGGCGACCGGTGCCGCGCCGTTGATCGACAAATAGTACGGATAGGTATAAACGCCTCCGGCGTTGTTGCCGCCCACTCCGGTCAGCTTCACACTAACCGTCGAATTGGCCAGGGCTGTACCCGTGCCCAAAGCCATGACCGCGAGAAATACGATTAAATTCACAGCAAAACGAAGTCGACGCATTGCTTGTTCACGCCTCCGCCGAATGGATAAATCTGTTGCGCTCCGAAACCCGGTTTCTCTCGCGGTTTAGGTAACCTCGCCGGGGCCAGACCCCACATTCGGCGCGGTTCCCGGCGCTGCTTCGTGAGGCCGGCGTTTCGCTCGCTCTTCTTTATAAGTGCAGTCCTGCAGCCAAACGACGGTGTAGTCGAATCTTTGACTTAAGTTGTACGCAGATCGAGCGCGATGAAACTGTTTTTCACATGCTTGCAAAAGGTCGAGAATTCACCGCCTCATCCGTAATCACACAGAAGTAACCTCGGGTAACCAGTAGAAGTAACCTCTTCCAAGCCATTCACCTGCAAACAAATGCGTGTCGTGGAAGCACGATCGCGTAAATATCTCTGCCGCAATTTCACCCGCGCCAAGCCTGCCTCCTGGCGACTTGTTCAAGCTGCCGTCCCGGCGTATACTGCGCGGCCAATAGAGTATTTCTGGGCAAAAAGGGAAAGCGAGGTTAACCCGATGCAGTGGAAAAGCAAACTGATTCTCGGCGTGCTCACAGCCCTGGCCATGATGTTGCTCACCTACGCGCTGCCTAGGGGCGCTGGCATGCGCGATGCGGCAGTGGTGCAGTTTCCCGTCACCGTCGGAGTATGGGCTATCTTCGTTCTACTGTTCGTAAAGCTCAAATAGGCGTTACAGGAAGTCATACGATGAGAGCGCGCTGGCGCGTTCTATGCTCGATCATTTTTCTCGGGGCGTCGCTAGTTCTGGCTGATCCGGCTGTACCGCAGGATGACGCGGCTGCGGCCCGAACAGGGGCAGGATGCGGCCCCAGCGGACAGATGTTCAACGTGCAGACGACGGACCTGAAACATCCTGTTGGCCAACAGGAACCAGACAAGGCTTTGGTGTACTTTTTTGTCGACTTTGTCAACGCGCCTACCATGCGTGTCGGAGTAGACGGAAATTGGGTGGGAGCGAATGATGGGAAGTCGTACTTCTTTTTCCAGGTTGGCCCGGGGGAGCACAACATTTGCACAGAATGGCAGTCAGGAACCTTCAAGAAGTCGTCCGAGCGCGTTGGGGAAGCGATGCACTTGACCGCCGAGGCCGGAAAAACGTACTACCTGCGTCTGAACTTCAGCTATCAGCGAATGCATCTCGAATTGTCGGATGAAGCGGAAGGTCATTTCTTGATTGGCTCATCTTTGTTCGCAACGTCGCAGCCGAAAAAGAAGTGAGAGTTCGCTTGTCCGGTGTTGACTTCAACCCCCGCCCGTTCGAACCAGGGGCAGTGGGTGTGATTCTGATTTCTAGCGAGCCGCGATGCGTGACGCCGTCCGATAAGAGCGCCCTGCCCTCGTACTCTTTATAAAACCCCTGCGCTCCCCACCCAGCTTGCGACGTACATTTTCAGAAATGTGCTGAACTCCTTCGCTTCCGTCGGAAGCTTCTTGCCGCGATTGCTCACCTGGTAAAGCTCCAGGTTCACCAGAGGTTCAATCAGTTCGCTGACCGTCACTTTTCGATTGCGGCATGCAAACATGCCAAACGACGGAATGATGGCAATTCCCTGGTCGGCCTCCACAAGGCTAATCTGCGTGTCCAGCAAATTCACCGTTTGACCGCGCTTGCATGCCAACCTCATCCTGTTCAATTGACGATCGATCAATTGCTGATGCGGATAATTCTTGGTAAGCGAAATCAGGGTTTGACCTCCCAGTGCGGACCATCGCGTTGCCGGGACGTTCGGCGCCCCACCCCTATTCGGCCGAATCACCATCAGGGAAAAACGAAAGAAGGGCACGCGCCGGATCCCGGGAACTCGCTTAAAAATACCCAACCCGAAATCCAGTTTCCCGGCTTCCACTCTACGCAATATCCCGTCCAGCCCTCCATCAAATAACCGGACCTGCAGATCGGGCCGGTGCTCGCGAAACTGCCTGATTGCTTCCGGCAAAACATTCGCGGCTATCCAGGGTGTCGTTCCGATCGAAATAGATTTGTTCCTTCCGCTGGCGGCATGCTCGATGCGGAGCATGGCGGCATCCAGCGTCCTCAGCCCTGGCTGGGTGACTGCAAGAAGTTCGCTTCCCTGAACCGTCAATCCCACCTGCCGCGTCGTGCGATCGAACAAGCGGAATCCGAGTTGGCGTTCCAGTTCACGGATCAACACACTCAGCCCCGAAGGTGTGATAAAAAGAGCTTCTGCCGCACGAGCGAAGCTTCGGTGCTGTGCAACCAGGTGAAATGCGCGCAGCTGACGCGAGGTAAACTCCATTACTGAGAGTTTATCAATAATTGATGATGATTCGGAACTTCTCTTTGAGAGTGTGGCCATCTAAAACGTACATAGATCAATCAATTGTTTGGGGATTCAATTCGAAAAAGGAGATTAATCTTATGGCACACGACGTAAAAAATATCGTTCTCGTCCACGGAGGTTTTGTGGATGGATCCGGCTGGAATGGCGTCTACAACGCTCTGAAGGCGAAGGGATACAACGTCACGATTGTCCAAAACCCAACCATCACGCTCGCCGATGACGTTGCGGTGACGAAGCGCGCCATTGCCGCCCAGGACGGCCCGGTGATTCTCGTCGGGCATTCCTACGGCGGCGTAGTGATCACCGAAGCAGGCAACGACCCGAAGGTGGCAGGCCTCGCCTATATTGCGGCGTTCGCACCCGACCGCGGTGAATCCGTCGATAGCTTGATCAAGAATCCTCCGCCCGGTGCGCCGGTGCCTCCAATCCTTCCGCCTCAGGATGGATTTTTGTTCCTGGACCGCTCGAAGTTCCGGGCTTCTTTCGCCGGAGATGTAGACTCCGACTTGGCGGCGTTCATGGCTGATTCTCAGGTGCCGTGGGGCACTCAGGCGCTCGCCGGTGCAGTCACCCAGCCGGCGTGGAAATCGAAACCGAGTTGGTACTTGGTATCCACAGAAGACCGCATGATTCCTCCCGATGCCCAGCGCGCCATGTCAAAACGGGCTGGCGCAAAGGCCGTGGAGGTCAAGGGAAGTCACGCGGTGTACGTCTCTCAGCCGGCCGCAGTCGCGTCTCTCATCGAACAAGCCGCTCGGGGTTCGGCCTCCGCTGTTTCTCGGGAATCCGTCGCCTAAACCGGATTCAACCAGAGAGAAACCGTCATCGCACGCGCTCTCCACTCAAGTCACGGCCTGGCTGGGGAGCGCGTATCCAATCGCCTTGCAGAAGAAATAGGTCTAACGGGGATATTGCCTTAAACCCGGGAGCATCTGACTCCCGTGCTGTTGCTTTCATTCGATGAGGACTAGTTTGATAATGGCGGTAGGAACCCGCTTACCGATGCGGGGTACGCGGAACTGCGCTGCTCGTTGAATGGAGGACCGTGATGCGGCGTCGTTGGATCGCAGTGCAGGCGATTCTATCGGCTGTGTTGGTAAATGGCGCCCTGGCACAACAGCAGGGACGGCCAGGTAAGCCCGCGACGACTGACCAGGCAGAGAGCGAGATATCGCTGCACACCGACGCCGCAATCAAAGTGCAGGTGAATCTCGTGCTCGTTAGGGTGGTGGTAAGGGACGGAGCCGGAAAGATCGTTCCAGATCTGAAACAGGATGATTTTCAGGTATTCGATAACGGCAAAAAACAAAAGATCGCGGCGTTCAACGTGGAGACGGAGGAGACGCTACCGAAGGCGGAAAACCCGGAAACTATAGAACCCGGCGGGAAAACGGGAAGTGAGGCAGGACCTGCTGCTCCGAATCCGCCGGTAATGCCGCAGCGGTTCCTGGCGCTCGTTCTCGACGATTCCCACTTGAAGTCTGCTGACGCTATGGCCGTACACGACGCCACGAAAAAGCTATTTGCGAGTTTGACGCCCAGCGATCGTGTAGCAATTTATTCGACTCAAGGGAGCGTCCAGCAGGACTATACGGCAGACGCAGAGATCCTGCGCAAGACGTTGGCCGCAATCACTCCGCACCCTGCCAAGGGCGAGGGACAGCTTACTTGCCCGAACATCAGTTACTACCAGGCAGACCTGATGGTGAATAAGCATGATGTGATTGCGATAAAAACTGCTGCCGTCGATGCGATGGAAAACGGTTGCGAGACCGGGACCGACTACGAAGTCAGGGCGCAGGCCATTCTGGAGCAGGCAGATGCGGTGACGCGCAATAGTTACGAATGGTTGAGAGAGATTGTGAAGCGTTTGGCAGATATGCCTGGGCAGCGCGTGCTCGTGTACATCTCGCCGGGATTCCTTCTGACTGACGGCGTGATGCAGAACAACTCGGAATGGATCGAGCAAGCCGTCCGGTCAGGCGTGGTCGTCAATACCATTGACGCTAGGGGTTTATATGCGGCGGAGTCGCTGCCGGATATTGATGCGACTCCGCAGCAAGAACCTTACAAGAGCGGGGGAATCGACTACCAGCGAATGGAATCCATCTACCGGGTCCAGTCGCAGTTCGAGTCGGGGCAAGTGCTGGCGGGAATAGCAGCCGGCACGGGCGGAAGATATTTTCACAATCGAAATGATCTCGACGTGGCGGTAAGTCGCGCGCTGGAGGCGCCGGAACTCAGCTATCTGTTGGCATTCCGGCCGCAGGAATCCATTCCCGACGGGAAATTCCACAGACTCAAGGTAAAGGTCGCGAACAGCAAGAAATATCAGGTCGAGGCAACGGATGGATATTACGCATCGAAGAAGCCCAGTGATCCGGAAGAGGCGGCAAAACAGGAGGTAAGAGAAGCCCTCTACTCGCGGGACGAGATTGCGGGGCTGCCGGCGCAAGTGCAGACTGAGCTTCTCAAAACCGATGCGGCCTCGTCGGAGCTCGCGGTCCTAACGCATCTCGACATCGGGAGTATGCGACTGCGGAAGGTGAATGAAAGAAGTTGCGACGACCTGGTTCTCGCTACCGGAGTGTTCGATGCGAACGGCCAGCTGGTAAACGGGGAGATGAAGGAGATTGCGCTGAGGCTGCAGGATTCCACTCTAGAGAAGATGAAGCAAACCGGACTCACCTTCAAGATGGTGTTTACGGTGAAACCGGGAAGCTACCGCGTTCGCAGCGTGGTTCGAGATTCGGAGGAGGCACAGCTGACGGCTCGGAGCCTGATCACGGCAATTCCTGGTAAGCCGCCTATAGATCGATCGAGAAACGGAAGCTTCCAAAATGTACGCTGGTCGCCGCCCAAGGTGGGCGAACCACTGAAGTCGATCGCGGCAAATCCGCCCTGTGATCTGACCGGCGTGCTCAAGAACACGGGGACGAGCGCACTAGCGCTGGCCACGAATCTGCAAAAGTTCACCGCGCATGAACACATCGATTACGTCATGATGGACCGCTCAGGGATGGTGGAGGAGTACGATTCGGGTTCGTTTCAGTACGTGTACGCGATTGAGCAGCAGGGTGGCGGCAGCGCCAGCCGGGAATACCGCACACCCGTAAGAGGCAGTCACGAGTTTCCCGCCGCAGGACAAAATGTGGGCGGCGCCGCGGTAGCGTTGATGTTTCTACCTGATCTGCAAGCCGATTATGAAATGAAATGCGAGGGCGCAGACGAGAGAAACGGGCAAGCAGATTGGGTAGTCCATTTCCGGCAGCGCAAGGAAAGGCCCAGCACCGCAAAGATTTGGGCGAACGGGAAAGCACTTCCGGGCATGTTCGAGGGCCGAGCCTGGATCTCCGCGCAGAACTTTCAGGTCGTCCGCCTGGAGGCGAATCTCTTGAACGGCATGCCCGATATTGGGTTACAGGGATTGGGGATTGTCGTCGATTATGGGCTCGTACAGGATCCATCTGGGAACCACGGCTTTTGGCTGCCGGAAAACATATCTACCTACTGGGACTACGATGTCCATCGAACCATCCTCACTCACAAATATTCCGACTTCCAATTCTTCACCATTGAAACCGAGGAAAAGGTCCAGTAGTCAAGGAAACCCTAATTCGCCAACAGCCTTAGTGCGGATTAACGGATTTTGAGTGAAATCGGGACCTCACGCAATCCATATGCTGTTAGAATCCGCGCCATGCCCGGACGTGCGATCAGATCTCTATCTCGCATCGCGTTTTTTCTTTGTGGGGCGACTTCGCTTTTCACCGCCGTTCCTTTTTTGATGATGCGCGGAGCCGAGCTGCCCGTTCAGAGTGAATGGATCATATTCGTAGCCGCACTCGGTCTGGTTGGCCTGGTCAGCGTGACACTTGCGGTGCTGCCGCGTTCGTTGATCGCAAAACCGTGCGGGAAAGATCGGGACGACGAACAGTTGTTTTTACTACTCCTCAAATGGCTTGGCACCTTCGCCGTAATTTCATACCTCGTGGCGCTTGTTGCCTACCTCGCGCCGCATACCTGGAATCTCAATCCCCAGCTAATGTTTTCGGTGTGTCCCATGTACTTCGTGAGGATGACTTTCGATCCCTCGTTGCCGATGACTTTTTTCTTGCTTGCTCCCATGAATGCGGCCGTATACGGCTCAGTGGGCCTTACCCTTGGATACGCACGGCTGGTTTTCCGCAAACAAAGTCAGCCTGGGCGTTAACGGAATCAAACTGAACTCGACCAGAACTGGAGAGACTAACGTACCTTCGTGGTACGAATCGATTTCGTGTTAAGAGGTGCATTTATGGATCGATCCGCGCTAGCTGCCAGAATTCTGAAAACAGATGGGGTGCTGCTCTTGGTCGTAGCGCTAATTCACTTCGCCGCCACTCCCTTTGCTCTTCGCTTTGTCTCAAGCCAATCAACTCCAGAGGCCTTTGTGCAAATCGGGCCACCCTTCCTGCTGAGTTTCATTGTTGTAGGCATACTCCTGGTTCCCATTGGCCTGAGCACTGTCTATTCCGCCGACTCTTTTCGCAGGGGAGAACCCTGGGCCCGGGCGATCTGTCGCTTCAATGCTCTCGGAGTTTTCCTGTTACCGGTCGCCCTCGTGATGATTATGCCCGCTCGATATTTCCGGGCAATTCTCTTCTTGGTTGCGGCCACGCTGGTGTGGATAGTCGCAATCTCTATGAGCTTGCCGCTGCTGCTGAGACCTTCCGCTGGAACACACTCGACCAGCAAGTAACCCTTGACCCCGCCCTCAACTTGTCATACCATAGGCGAACAAAAGGCGAATTACCATGTCTTCCCTGCCTCTGTTCCCTGCGTCTCCCCAGCCCAAACTCGTAGGCATCGCTCGCCTCGCGGCCGAAGGTGAATCCATTCGCGAAGGCCACAACGTCGAGTATTTCACTTTACCCTCCCGTTCCCTGCTGAACCGCTGCGTCAGCAATCGCAATCTCCCTTTCACCTGGACGATCAATCCCTATCGTGGCTGCGAGTTTGCCTGCCGTTACTGTTACGCACGCTATACCCACGAATTTATGGAAATGCGCGATGGCCTCGAGTTCGAGCAGAAAATCTACGTCAAGCAGCAAGCCGGGGACCTGCTGCGCCGCGATCTGCGGCGAGTAAAACCGGGTGAGTCGATCGCGCTCGGCACAGCCACCGATCCCTACCAACCGGCCGAGCGCCGCTATGAAGTTACGCGCGGCATTCTTGAAGAATTCTCGCGCCATCGCGGCTTCGAGTTGGGAATCGTAACCAAGTCCAACTTGATCATTCGCGATCTGGACTTGTTGCGTCAGGTAGCGCGGAACAACTCTCTATCCGTGCACATTACCGTCACCACGCTCGATACCGATCTGGCTCGCATTCTCGAACCTCGCGCTCCGCGTCCCGACCTGCGCATTGACGCCGTCCAGCAACTCAGTCAGGCGGGACTCACCGTAGGCGTAAGCTGCTCGCCGGTTCTGCCGGGAATTACCGATTCTCCCGCGAACCTGGAATCGGTCGTGCGCGCCGCGGCTGCGGCTGGCGCAGCCCACATTTTCGCCGGACCTTTGTTTCTCAAGCCTTGCTCGGCCGCGATTTTTCTTCCCTTTCTCGAGCAAAACTTTCCGCACCTCGTCGAGAGTTACCGCCAGCGTTACCACGACCGCTCATTCTTGCCGCCTTCGTATGGCAAGCGTATCGCAGAGCTGGTTTCCCGCTTCCGCCAGAAATACGGGATGAAGCGCACCGGTCCACGCCGCGAAGAATTTGCCGAAAAATGGACGGCGATGTTGTCTCAGGAACAGTTAACTCTTTTCTAAGAATCGCCGAATTTCATTGCAGCTTGCAAACCGAACTTTGCCTCGCTGACCGGCGTTTGCCACTGCGGCGTTCCAACCGCCGCCATCGGTTCTTTTATAATCTCTGTCAATCGCATGGCGACAACTCCTCCATCTCTGCCTGCCGTTCCACAGCATCTTCCCTGGCGCGTACGCTGGCAGATTTTCTGGCGCAGAGTCACCGAAGGCATGGAGCTCACGCAACTCTGGTCGCAGTTTGAAACCGAAGCCCGTGCCAGTTATCGCCTCTATTCGCGGGAGGTCGTCGCCAAAACTCCCGAAGGCCTTACCCGCCGCGGACGAGGCCTGCATCTTGTCAAAGAGTTCTTCTGGGCGGTGATTGAAAAACTTTCGCCCGCCCGCCGCGTCATTTTGCTGGCAGCGCTGGTTTTGCTGGTGCTTCCCAGCGGAGGGTTCAGCTACGGCTCGGGCGAGCACGCTCACGTCATCGAATTCGATTTTCATTTCTGGGGTGGTCTGCTCCTCTTTCTTCTTCTCATGCTGGAGATCGCCGATCGCGTAGTCATGAAGCGCGATCTGCAGATTGCGCGTGAGATTCAAACCTGGCTGCTGCCCGGAGCTCCTCCGCAGATTCCCGGCATCTCGATCGCTTACGCCACTCGCCCCGCCAACACCGTTGCCGGGGACTACTACGACGTCTTCCCGCGCCCCGGCAAAACCAGCGATGAAAACCGCGTCGTCTTCGCCGTCGCCGACGTGGCCGGCAAAAGCATTCCTGCCGCCATGCTCATGGCAACCCTTCAGGCCAGTCTCAAAACCCTTTCCAGCGCCGACGTCGCCCTGCCCGAACTCGTCGCCAACATGAACAAATACTCCTGCACAAACAGTCAGGGCGGAGTGCGCTTCACCACCGCGTTTCTCGCCGAGTACGACACGGCCCGCCGCGTCTTCACTTACATCAATGCCGGCCACAACAATCCGATCGTCCGTCGCGCATCCGGGGCGATCGAGCGTCTCGACGTTGGCGGCTTGCCGCTCGGCATTCTGGCCTCGGCCAAATACGATTCCGCAAGCGTCACTCTCGCGCCCGGCGATTGGCTGATTATTTTTACGGATGGTCTGGTAGAAGCGGAAAACGCGCGTCAGGAAGAGTACGAAGAATCGCGTGTCATCGCACTGCTCGGTGCAAACGCGTCAGCAACGCCAAAAGAAATGCTCGACCGCCTCATGGCCAGCCTCGATCTCTTCGTCGGCTCAACTCCGCAGCACGACGATGTAACCTGCCTGCTGATCAAAGCCGACGCTTGAGTTGTCGAAAGGCGACGCAAAGAAAATCCGCGAGATGCTCGATCTCCCGATTATCCGATCATCGCGTCTCGCCGTACGCAACTGGATTGACTTAACTTCGGTTACGGAATGACCTGAAATACCACTCCGCATCCACCCGCAATGCCGCAACTCAAATTGCCGCCATTTCCAGTTGAGCCGTAAATATTCCCCGCGCCATCGATCGTAAGCGGCGCGTAAGGCCAGAAGCCTTGCGCACCCTCTCCGGGAAATTCATAAAGAACAGAAAACTGGTAGCTTCCATCCCCCTGGAGGGCGGCTTTATAAATTGTCCCGCACGGCTGATTGATGCCACAGGTCTTCGCCCCGCCCTCAAATGACGTTCCATAAATGTTGCCTTGTGAATCCATAGCAATGCCGTTCGGCACGGCGACCGGGTCGTTCGTGAACTGGCGGATAATCCGCGGCTGAAAACCGCTGGAACTCGATACCAACTCAAAAATCTCGCCGCATCCGTCGACAATAAATCCATCGCAAGTTCCGAGGCCTCCGTAGGGCGTAACGCCAAATAGATCGCCGGATGCGTCGAGGATCAATCCATTGGGCGGAGAACCGTTCTTGCTGTTGAAGGCAAGCACCGGCTTTTCGCTCCAGCTTCCGCCGGACTCCGGGCTCATCTCGAAGATTGTCCCGCAGCCATAATTCTCAAGGCAGTCGTGAAGCAATCCACCCAACGACGTCGTGCCCCAGAGATTTCCCTGCGCATCAAAGAGCAGATTAGAGGATGGTTTGGCTCCGTTATTGTCTATGCCGAAGCTGTGGAGGATGGTTTGCGTCCAGGTACCATCCCCGTCGGGAGAAAGCTCAAACACAGTGCCCCATCCATCGGCGCCACCGGCCTCGGTTGTACCGTAGAGATTTCCGGCGTTGTCCAGGATCAGGCTGCCGTAGGGAGTGAGGCCATTATCGTAAGTAAAGTCCACGAGGACAGTCTCGGTCCAGGTTCCGTTACCATTCGGCGACAGTTCGTAAACGGTTCCGCAAAAACCATGAATCGGCCCGCAGGATGCATTGCCGCCAGCGGAGGTGGTTCCGTAGAGGTTGCCCTTCTTGTCCATCACCACTCCGGTCCAAGGCTGTCCACCGTCGGTGCCTTCGGCAAAACTGTAAAGAATGCTTTCGGTCCAGGTTCCGTCGCCACTGGGCGAGAGTTCGAAGACGGTGCCGAGGCCATGAGCGCCCCCAAACTGGGTTGTGCCATACAGATTGCCGGCGGCATCGGCGATCATTTGGGTTTGCGGTGTGTAGGCGTCGCTTGTGCTCTGGAATGTGTAGATGACTTTGTACTGGCCGGCCATCGCGCTGCCAACAAATGTCAAGAACAGCGCTGCCGAAAAGATGATTGTCGCTAAGATGCGAGGCATTCGGGGATCCTCCTCGGGCAAATTCCCGCGGAACACTCGCGCGGGGTTGGGGAGGGAGACTGATGTTACATCAAATCAGTATCAAAGGATTGTAAAATTTAAGACCGGCGAGCGATCCGCGGGCCTGACGATTTCTGCGGTGAACATCGTTTCCCCCAACTACTTGGCGCCCCGCCCAGCCAACTCCTCCCGCATCGCCTCGGCATACATTCTGTGAAACGCATGCACTCCCTGTTCCTGCTTCACGCTGAATCTTCCCCGCGAATAACTGCGCGAATGCAGGTTCTTCTGCACGGTCTCGCAGATCGCCACATCTTCAATCTGAATCTGATGGCTGAACTCCACTGAGGCTTTCGCCGCTGCGCTGCCGTGATCTTTCTCTGGCAAGTACCATTCGAAAATGGCGAGCGAACGCTCCGCTGAAACCGGCAGCACGATATTCAGCGAAATATTATCCGGATAACAATTCAGCATCCAGTTGGGGAAAATCCAGAAATAATCCGTCGTTAGATCCTCGCGCGCCTCCTGATAACGTCGCGGCGTCGCGTCTCCCGGTTGCGCGCCCCGGATCGGGCTGAACTGCCGAACATATCCTGCATGCGGCTCGACGGTATACGCGTTGTAATCGAGTTCCCGATTTAATCCCGGGTGCACGCTCGGCAGGTGGTAGCCTTCCAGATAATTGTCGACGTACGTCTTCCAGTTGCACTTCATGTCGTAGGTTCGCCGCTCAAACAAATTCATCCCCTTGAAAGGAAATTTCTCCACCTGCCCGGTCAAGTCGCTGAGGCTCTCGCCCAAAACCCGTGCTCCCCGATCCAGATTTACCAATACGAAGTTGAACCACTCCTCCACGCGCACTGGCGCCAGCGCAAAATCTTCCGCCCGAAATCCTTCCACACCCTCAATCTCCGTCGCGCTGATCAGCGATCCATCGAGATCGTAGGTCCATCCGTGATAACCGCAACGAAATAGCTTCCTCGATCCGCAACCTTCTGCGGCCGGACCGGCGCGATGCCGGCAGACGTTGTAAAAAGCCCGTAGCTTGTCATCCACGCCTCGCACCACCAGCAGCGGCTCGCCAGTCAATTCCGTCGTGAAATAATCGCCCGCGTTTTTCACCTGATCGTGATGCCCAACCACCTGCCAGGTACGCGCGAAAATCCTCTCTTTCTCTTCCGAATATATCTCCGGATCGAAGTAGGCGCTTGCGGGAAGCGTCCAGGCCCGCGCAATGGCTTTTTCGATTTCAAATTCAAAATGTGCGGATTTGTTCGGCATGAGGAGCAACAGCATTTTATGCCGAGATTCCCAGAAGTTACAGCTCGCCGGAGAAATGTCGGGAGGATCCGAAGCGGACAAAGAAATCTCTAACGACTGCTGTTCGTAGGTTCGGAAGTCGCCGGAGAGTCGATTTCAGGCGAAAGTCCGGATGCTCGAAGCACCTCTGCGGCTGATTTCTTTGCGGCTTCAATGTTGAGCGAAATCTTCTGCGCCTGCTCTATGGCCTGTGCAGCGGCCGCGGTTTGTCCGGCGCGCTGCCACGCGTCCGCCAGCAACACATAGCCAACATCCGTAGGCTCAGCGCGCATGGCGTGGTCGATCTGCTGCGCCGCGAGATTGAAATTGCCATCGCGCTCGGCCAGCAATCCGCTGCCAATCAGCGCCACTCCGTTGTCGGGGTTCTGCTGCAGCGCGCTGACATAACTCTGCCCAGCTCGATCCAGCTCGCCCGAATGCATGAACGCCAACCCGAGAAACGCGAGTGCGGTCGCGCGCGAGTTCGCATCTGTGGCGGCGTCAGCTGCGCGGCCCAGTTGAGCCGTCGCCGCCTGCATTCGACCATGGGATTCTTCAAAAAGGGCGATAGAGATTAGTTGCTCGGAAGAATACGCGTGCAGTTCCTCCGCTGCGTTATGCTCCGCTATGGCTTCATCGATTCGCCCTTGCTGAGTCAGATCGCGGGCCAGGAAATCATGAGCCGTGTAATTGTTTTCCGTGACGCTGAGCGCGTGCCTCCACAATGTCTCGCTATTTTGCCAGAACCCGATCTGGCGATAAGTCAGAAATCCAAAAATTAAAAGAACTGCAAGCATTGGTGCCGCCAGCCACTCTGGCGCGATTCTCTTCACCCGCGCGAACTCCGCCATGGCCCAAATCAGAAGGATGAACAAGCCTATGAAAGAAATGTATGCGTATCGATCAGCCATCGCTTGCGAGCCAACTTGAACCAGTCCGATGACCGGCACGAGCGTCCCCAGAAACCAGAACCAGCCCATAATCGCGTAATCTCGTCGCGACCGAACGATGGTCACAGTCAAAGCCAGCAACAGCGTCGCCGAAGCAATGATCTGCCACGTCGGAAGCAGTCGTCCGGGATGTGGGTAGAGCACAGCCAGCCGCGATGGCCAAAATGCCTTTCCCAGATACCGCACATACGCGACGATCGCATTTCCGCATCGCACCCATATAGGTGCAGGCCGCACTGCATGTCCGCCGCTCTGCGCAACAATGGTGATCACGCCGCTGCCCGCCGAGAGCAGCAGCAAAGGAACTTTTTCGAGAAAAAGGTACTTGAATGATCGCGGCGGGATTCCAGGAAGTGCACGCGTCGTTGCCGACATCCCCTGGACTCGATGCAAAGGCCAGTAGTCCCAGAGCAACAGAACGAAAGGTAAAGTAATGATTTCTGGTTTCGCCATCAGTCCGAGAGCAAAAATAGTCGCGACCAGCGCATAGCGCGCAATATCCGGTCGCCGCACATAGCGCTGATAGGCGAGGAGGGCGATCAGAAAAAACAGCATGCTTAAGACGTTCTTGCGCTCCGCGGCCCAGGCCACAGACTCAACATTAATGGGATGCAGAGCAAATAGTGCCGCAACCGTAATGCTCGGCCAGATCAGTCCTGTTGCGCCCTCCAGAAGAATGAACAGCAACACTGCATTTGCCGCGTGAAACAGGACGTTCACATAATGCGGTCCGACAGGATTTAACTTGAAAATTTGATAATCCAGCGCGTGCGATATCCACGTGAGCGGGTGCCAATTCGCCGCCTCTACGCTCGTGAAGGCCCACTTCACCGTATTCCAGCTCAGCCCAGCCCGCACATGCGGGTTGTTCACGATATACAAATCATCATCGAGGTTCGTAAATCCGTTATGAACCACAGGGTTGTAAATGGCCAGCGTCGCCAATACCAGCGCCAGACACAAGATCACTTTCTGTTTTGAGCGGCGCGTTTCGTGGTTATCCGGAGCGCTAACAACGGACGAAGATCCCGGAGCGGGTGCGATGCCGGCTGTAGGCAAAATGGATTTCCCTAACCTTAATAATGTTGGAACGATTATATGCATCGCTTTTGCAGCCGGCGGCGCCATTTTGCGGAATCGCATTACCTTTGTATGAATTAGGAATTTTTGCCGCAAGCCTCCTTCTACTCATCGTTCTAAGATCGTTTGGAGCCTCGAACCAACTGCCACGAACAGTCAGTTTTCATGACAGAATTTGTCAGCCAGGAGCCTCTTTTTGCGCGGTACAATAGACTGAAAGTTTAAGAAGCCATTGAAAATAACGGGATTCCGACGAGGGCGGTGGGAACCAAAGTAACTGGCGGGTTTGGTCTGGCAAGTGCGAACATCAAGGCCGACTGAGTCATTCCATGACCAGCACGAAACTAAAAGCCAAAGACGAGGGGAAAATAGAGATGCGGAAGCAACAGAAGGGTTTCTCACTGATCGAGCTGCTGATCGTGGTTGCCATCATCCTGATCATTGCAGCTATTGCTATTCCAAACTTGATGCGTGCGCGTATGGCGGCTAACGATTCTTCGGCAGCCGGTTCTGAGCACACCATCATCGTCGGCGAAGTTGGTTATTATGGCGCGTATCCGGCTACCGGTTATGCCACTCTGGCGCAGTTGGGTGGAGCTTCGCCCTGCGTCCCGGGAACGGCGACTGGCTGCTTGATCGACAACAACCTGGCCACCAACGGTCCTGGCGGCGGCGGCAAGAGCGGTTACAACTTTGCTTCGACCCCGGGCGGCGCGGCAACGACTGGCTGGAACTACTACACCACAGCCACTCCGCAGTCGAACGTGACCGGTACCAAGGCGTATTGCGCGGTTGACGACGGCGTGCTCCGCACGCAGCCCCAGGGTACGATCACTCTGGTCGGCGGCTATACCGCGTGCCAGGCTCTGACCCCGATCCAGAACTAGTTGCTGGGCGGTCAGTATCTGGTCTAACACAGGAAGCGGCGGATGCGAATCCGCCGCTTCTTTTTTGTTGGATAACCCGCCTTCCCCAAGAAACTCAGCGCCGCCAATCTGCTGATCTCTTCACGGCTTCCAGTCTTGATTCTTGCCAGAATCCGTCGCCGATTGGCAATTTTTGTCATTCGGAATCGGCTTTCTTCGCTAGCCTCGCTTCCTGCTAATGCTCATTGCGGTCAATCGCACACGCGCAATAGCCGAAATGCGGTAACGGCTGCAACGAATTCCCGCCCAAATCGCTACCGAATCGGGCATTTCCCCTTTCAGATCAATTCGATGCGAGTAATGGGTTACCACCGAAACCCTCCAGCCCTGCCGTTTTGGTCTCGTAAGTGCGAGTGTTTGTAAAGATTCCCGAGCCCATCACTCGGCCAAGGGAAAAGTCTGGGATCTACTTATGCGCAAACATCGCGGCTTTTCGCTGATCGAGCTGTTAATCGTTGTCGCCATAATCCTGGTCATCGCCGCCATCGCCATTCCGAACTTGGTGAGGGCCCGCATGGCCGCCAACGATTCGTCTGCGGCCGGCTCGATGCATGCTATCGATGCTGCAGAAGTTGGCTATTTCGGGACCTACGAAGCTACCATCGGATTCGCGACAAACCTTTTGCCGCTGGGCGGCGCCAGCCCTTGCACTCCAAGCTCGGCCACAGCCTGCCTCATCGATAACAACCTGGCTACCAACGGCGGGGGTATCGGCAAAAGCGGTTATTCTTTTGCTGCCACTGGCTCAGCCAGCTCCGGCAGCGTCGTCAACAATCAGTTCTACGCGACCGCCACGCCGAACAGCAACATGACTGGTACCCGCGCGTACTGCTCGACCGATGACATGGTGATTCGGCTTCAACCAGCCGGTACCATTACGCTGGTCGGCGGCTATTCGGCCTGCCAGGCGCTAACGGCAATGTCCAACTAGCTTTGCTTCGATCCGCGCAGCAACGTCCGGCACTTGGGTCACTTGTGATCTCTGGGGTATCCCCGCTAGATTGGAATTTCGGGCGTTCCTGACGGATCACACTGGCGTGGGCATCACTTTCCCGCAAATCGAAACTGCTCGCGAGCCTCTGATTGGCGCGACCTCCCAAGGCTTTGAGCACGAGAATCCATCCCTCACTTGTGCAAGTGCTCTTTTCTTCTGCGCCAGCCGCCTTGCCTTCGGCGGATTCCTGCTTGTCACCTCGATCTACTGCCTCCTGATGTGTGTTCCCTTTGCTTACTTCGGCTTCATTCATAACGCGCTGCTCAGTTGGCTGCCGCCCTTCGTGCGGTTTCATGGTTTGATCTACGGAATTCTACTGGTCCCCGTCGCCCTTACTTTCATCCCCGATTTGCAGCGAAAAAAAACACGCACTGCGGCCGCCAGTTTCCTTGTTTTGAATGCGGGGATTTTTGTTTACCTGTGGAGCCGTTCGTCGTTAGCCAACCTGGAACCGGATTTCACCAGCTATTTGTGGAGTCTGTTTTCTTTGTTCCCGGTTCTTTGGCTGGCCGTGTTCGATCTGTCTCGAGCCGCCGAAAGCGAAGCTCTATGGCTGAGGGCCCGGCAGCCCCGGAACCTGGCGCAGGTTGCCCTTGCAGCCGTCATTGCATCCCTTCTGTTCGCGCTGAGCGCTGCCCTCCGCGGAATGCTCACCGGAAACGGCATCCCCGCCGCTTTAGCGCTGCGCGGTCTGGGTGCGAGCCTCTGCTTTCATGTGACGATCTTCGTTGCAGTCGGTTTGATTTTGCTCCTGATCAGTTTCGCAGTTAGCCGTGCATCATCCCCCGAGTTGCTCGATTCGATCCTCGCCCGCGTTGTGGCCTGGTTTCTTTTCATAGGACTGTTGCGCAGCATAGTTCTTCCCACCATCTCTTTTCAGGGAATTCAGGCCGATATCTTCGCTGCGGTCGTTTCCATCTCCATTCTGCTCGCTGCCTTCGCGATCTCTGCCAACTGGCGACTGCTCATGGCCGGCTTCCCGCGACATACGCGGACCGCACTGTCCACTCCCTTTTATTCACTCGCCGCGGCCGTTCTATTCGCTTCCGCTTACGCAATTCCTGCACTGCTCGGTCCCACCGATTGGGATTTTGTCCTGCAAAGAATGGCGGCTCTTGCGGTGTGGCTGTGTGTTCTTCAAATCGTTTCCTGGACCGGCTTCCGCATCCGGCGAAAAGCACAATCGATCGCGCTCCTGCTCGTCATTGCCGCATCCGTGGCCGGGTTTGCCCGCTATGGAAAATCGGCCCTCTACAATCCCGCGGTCTCGTCGGCCTCGCGCGATTTCCTGGACACTTACGCTGGAGCAGACATTTCATTCAAAACCGCTTACGACGTGCTCGCCTGGTCGGTTCACGATGAAGCTTACGGCCATTTCTACGAATTCCTTAAGCAACACACGAATTTAGCCGCCGACGCTCCCGCTCAACCGGTCGATCTTCCCATCGTCTCCGATCTACGGCCAACCCCCGGACCGAAGCCAAATATCTTCGTCTTCGTTATCGATAGCCTGCGGCAAGACTACATCTCGCCTTACAACCCCTCGGTCGATTACACCCCCGAGATTGGCCGTTTTGCCCACGACAGCATCGTGCTGAAAAATGCTTTCACCCGTTACGGCGGAACAGCGCTTTCCGAGCCGGCAATTTGGGTTGGAGCCATGCAGCTCCACAAGCAATACATCCAACCGTTTTATCCGATGAACAATCTCCAGAAACTTCTGGAGACCGATGGCTATCACAGGTACCTGAGCCTCGATCCGATCGTGTATGCCATCTCGCAACCTTCTCCGTCCGTAACGCCATTGGATACCGATAACAAGGCTTGGGGCGATCTCGATTTCGTTCCCACTCTGAAAGAACTTGAGAACAAGATCGATTCGCGCACCGACCCACAGAAACCAATTTTTGCCTACACTCAGCCGCAAAACGTTCACACTCTCACTCTCGAACGTTCCAAGATCAAGGGCGGCCGTCACGGAGCCGTCCTCTACGAATTGCGCAGAATGGATTCCGCCTTCGGAGAGTTTGTCCGGTTCTTGCAGCAGCGCGGCCTTTACGACAACAGCGTCATCATTCTCACCGCCGATCACGGAGACTGCTACGGCGAGTTCGGCCGCTGGGGACACGCCGATTTCCTTTTTCCGCAGGTAATCCGCATCCCGCTGATCATCCATCTGCCGCCGAAGATGCGCGACAAGTTAGTCTGGGATGCCAACCAGGTCGCCCTTTCGACCGACATCACCCCCACGCTCTATTACCTTCTCGGCCATCGGCCCATTCTTAACAAGGAATTGTTCGGCCGCGCGCTTTTCACCCAATCATTGCAGGAACAGTCCGCATATCTCCGGCCCTATTACCTTCTGGTTTGCAGCTACGCGCCGGTTTACGCCATTCTTGGCGGCAAAGCTCAATCGCTTTTTATCGTCGACGCAGTCAACTCCAAGAATTATTACTACGACCTCAACGACGATCCTACCGGCGCCCACAATCGGCTTACGACGCAGTTGCGCAACGAAAATGAAGCTCTCATCCGCCAACAGCTCGGGTTGCTGGATAAGCTCTATAACTGGCAGCCGCCATCCACTCAGCCGTGATCGCTAAGCAGAGCTCTGCGACGCACCGCACAATAACATCAACTATCTTGACCACCATCCTTTTTACTTTCGTAATCTCCCCGCCTGCACCCTTCGTTTTACTCTGAATTTCTTTCGCATATAATTTTTTCAGAACTTGGGAAAGCCTTGTCTCCTGAACCTGCTATGCCTTCCATCGAGATTTTGGGACTGGAAAAAACCTATCAGGTGGGCTTTTGGCGCAAGAGGCCGAAGCAGGCCCTCCGCCCGCTTCATCTCCAGGTGGAAGATGGGGAGATTTTCGGCTTTCTCGGACCTAACGGAGCCGGAAAAACCACAACCCTGAAACTGCTCATGGGACTGATTTTCCCCACCTCAGGCTCCGCCCGCATCCTCGGCCGCGAATGGACCGACCCAGCGGTCAAGGCCCAGATCGGCTTCCTTCCCGAGCAACCCTACTTCTACGATTACCTCACCGCGCACGAATTGCTCGAATACTACGGCCAGCTTTCTGGCGTGCCCGGCAAGCACCGCAGGCACCGGATCGAGCAGGTTTTACACCAGGTGGGCTTGCGCGATGTGCAGGGCGTGCACTTGCGCAAGTTCTCGAAAGGCATGCTGCAACGCGTCGGCATCGCCCAGGCGATTCTCCACGATCCCAAGCTCGTCTTCTTCGATGAGCCCATGTCCGGCCTCGATCCCATGGGACGCCGCGAAGTCCGCGATCTTATGGAGCAACTCAAGCGAGAAGGCAAAACCGTATTCTTCTCCACGCATATCCTGTCCGATGCCGAAGCCCTCTGTGACCGCGTTGCCATCATTCACAAGGGAGAAGTTTTGCGCGCCGGCGCCGTTGATGATCTGACGTCGAGTGTTCGCGGCAAAGTGGAAGTCATCTGGCAGGGCGCCCAGATTCCAGCTTCGATCAAGGCGCTCGGTGCGGAATGCCATGTCACCGCCGACAAGGTTCGCGCTATTCTCGATGAAAAGCATCAGGATGCAGTCATCGACGCTCTGCGCCGCGAGCGGCTCCGCCTGGTCTCGGTTACTCCCGTACGCACTTCACTCGAAACCTATTTCGTCGAAAAACTGCGCCACGCCGAAACCACCGCTGGTTCCATGGCAGGAGGCGTGTGAGATGAAATCCAGCATTCCCCACATCGCGTCTAACACATTCCGCGAAGCCGTTCGCGACCGCGTCCTCTACAACCTGATCGCCTTCGCCTTGCTGCTTTCTGGGGCCGCCATTCTCGTCGGCCAGATTTCCATCGAGATCGAAAAACTAGTCGTTATCAATCTCGGCCTCACGGCGGTTTCCTTATTCGGCGTCGTCATCGCCATTTTTATCGGCATTGGTCTGGTTTCGAAGGAAATCGAAAAACGTACACTTTACACCGTTCTTTCTCGTCCCGTTCGCCGCTGGGAATTCATCGTCGGAAAATTCTTTGGCCTGGCCGGCACTTTGACCGTAAATACCTTTTTCATGGCGATCGGCGTTTTTGCCGCGCTGTTCTACGTTTCTCACCGGTTTGTGCGTGCCGACGCCCTCATTTTCGTCGCGTTGTACTTCATCATTCTCGAATTCCTGATCGTTTGCTCTCTGTCGCTGCTCTTCTCTTCATTTTCTTCGCCTCTGCTATCGGCCGTGTTCGCGTTTTCGCTCTTCGTGATCGGTAGCTTCTCTGCGGATCTCCGCAACTTCGCGGCTATGGCCCACGGAGTGTCGCGCTGGCTCGCCACCGGCGCCGCCTATCTCGTGCCCAATTTTTCCGCCTTTAATGTGATCACCTCGATCGCCCATGAACAGCCGGTCGCCGGCCAGTTGATTTTGCAGAACACTCTTTACGCCTTGTTCTACGCCGCCATGGCGCTCAGTGGAGCGGTGCTCATCTTCGAGTATCGCGATTTGAAATGAACCACCGCCGCAAAATTACCGTCATCGCCGCCACTACCCTGCTCCTCTCGCTCGCGGCCAGCTCGTTCCTGCTCCATCGCGTCGATCAGCTTCGTCCGCAAGCGACCCTCGATGAAGTTCTGTTTCTCAGTTCGCCGGCCGTGATCAAGCGCGCGAGCCTTGGCTATGACGGCTTGATGGCTTGCATCTACTGGACTCGCGCCGTGCAATATTTTGGCTATCGCCATCACTACCATGCGGCCAGCTATAACCTGCTGGCTCCGCTTCTCGAGATCACGACCCGTCTTGATCCGCATCTCATCATCGCTTATGAGTTCGGCGCCAGCTTTTTGTCGCCCCAACCTCCTCAGGGAGCCGGAGAGCCCCAACGCGCCGTCGAGCTCATGCAATATGGCATCCAGCAGAATCCCGATAACTGGCGCCTCTACTACGATCTCGGCTTCGTTTACTACATGGATTTACGCGACTACAAAAAAGCGGCAGAGATCTTTCAGCACGGTTCCCAACTGCCGCACGCTCATCCCTTCCTCAAGATTCTTGCCGCGCAGATGGCGCAGCATGCCGGCGAATACGATACCGCCCGCATGTTGTGGTCGGCCACGTACGAAAACACGGAAGATAAGCAAATCAAGGAAAACGCCATCGAACATCTGCGTGCCCTGCGTGTGGATGAAGATGTCCAACACCTGCAGCAGGCCGTCACCCGCTTCGGCGAGCGTACTGGGCGCTTGCCGGAGAACACAGCCGAGCTTGCCGCCGCCGAGCACCTGCCCGGCATTCCCCTCGATCCCGACGGTCATCCCTACAAGTTGACCCCTGAGGGCCGCGTCGAAGTTCGAGCTCCAGACGATTTTCCCTTCGCCACCATGGGCCTGCCTCCCGGTTATACTTCCAGGCCCGCGCTCCGCGACTATCATTAGCGCGAATTTTCCCTTTCGATCATCGCTTATCATGGCGAGGCATGGATGAAGACGGCAACGATCCCTCCTTGGAGTCTTCCCCCAGCCTGTTTCGCTCCGCGCGGCAATGGTGGCACGACGTTGCCTCAAGCCACGGTCATCGTGTCGCTGCCCGTCGTTTCGTAGCCGAGCTGTGGGAATTTATTCGCGACTCCACTCCCGAACGCCGACGGCTGCGCTACGGTGACGCCGATTTCGACTGGCATCATCGCGTCGATACCACCAGTGGCACCGTCACCTGGCGCGATCGCCTGTGGGGAATTTTTCATTCTCCCTATCAGCCGACCGAGGCCGCTCTTTTTCACGAAATGCTTTCTGCTCTGCGTGAGCAAACCGGCTGCGACTTCCGCGATTTCGTTTTCATCGATCTCGGCTCTGGCAAAGGCCGCGTGCTCTTGATAGCTTCCGATTACCCTTTTCGCCGCGTCATCGGCGTGGAACTTCTGCCGGAATTGCATCGCATCGCGCTGGAGAATTTGAGTAAATACAAAAGTGAGTCGCAGAAATGCTTTATGCTGCAATCGATCTGCGCCGATGCGACTGACTTCGACTTCCCTGCCGATCCAATCGTTCTCTATCTCTTCAATCCGCTTCCCGAAGCCGGCCTCCGGCGAGTCATTGTGAACCTAGAGCAAAGCCTGCGCTCACATTCGCGCAAGGTGTATGTGATTTACCACAATCCTCTGCTCGAGCAGGTCCTGAGTGAAGGTGGAGCATGGAAACAAATCGGCGGCACGCATCAGTACGCGATTTACGAGGCTAAGAACCCGGCGTAAGGCCGTGTGGCAGTACACTTAATCAATGACCACCTCCACCCTCAACTCCCTCGCTCGTGCCTCTTCCGCATACCTGCGCTCCGCTATGCATCAGCCGATTCACTGGCACGAGTGGGGCGATGAGGCCTTCGCAGCTGCCCAGCGCGAGAACAAGCCCATGCTGCTCGATATCGGCGCCGTCTGGTGCCATTGGTGTCATGTCATGGATCGCGAGTCCTACGACGATCCCGAAGTCGCCGCCATCGTGAACGAGCATTTCGTCGCAGTAAAGGTCGATCGCGACGAACGCCCCGATATCGACAGCCGCTATCAGGCCGCCATCAGCGCGGTCAGCGGACAGGGTGGTTGGCCCCTGACCGCATTTCTCACTCCAGAAGGCAAACCGTTCTACGGCGGCACCTATTTCCCTCCCACCGATGGCTACGGTCGTCCCAGCTTCAAGCGCGTGCTCACCAGCATCGCTGCCGCCTACAAGGAAAAGCATGGCGACGTCGTCGAGCAAGCCAAACTGGTCGAGAGCGCCATCGCTCAGGCTGAATCCTTCACCGGCCGCGGCGGAAAAACCGACGGAAAAATCTCTCCTGCGATCATCGACGCCATCGTGAACTCCGCCTTCAGCATGTTCGACGCGCGCAACGGAGGCTTCGGCAATGCTCCGAAGTTTCCTCATCCCTCTGTGCTCGATCTATTGATCGCGCAATATTCGCGCACCAAAGACCACCGCCTGCTCAATGTGATCGTCACCACGCTCGAACATATGGCCAACGGGGGCGTCTACGACCAGCTTGCCGGAGGCTTTCATCGCTACTCGGTCGACGAGCGATGGATCGTCCCGCATTTCGAGAAGATGTCCTACGACAATTCGGAACTGTTAAAGAACTACGTGCACGCCTTTCAGGCAACCGGCTCGGAATTTTTCGCCGATGTGGCGCGCGACATCATCCGCTGGATGGATGAATGGCTCAGCGATCGCCAGCGCGGCGGTTTCTATGCGTCCCAAGACGCTGACATCAACATGGATGACGACGGCGACTATTTCACCTGGACGCTCGAAGAAGCTCGCGCCGTGCTGACCGAAGAAGAAGCTCAGGTCGCCGCGCTTTATTACGACATCAACGAAATCGGCGAGATGCATCACAACCCCGCGAAGAACGTGCTCTTCGTGCGCGCCTCGATCGAGGAAATCGCGCGACGGCTAAGCGCAAGCGGGCAACAGGTAAGCGGGCAACAGGTAAGAGATCTTCTCGAATCCGCTAAGAAGAAAATGTATGCCGCCCGTTTAAAGCGGCCCACGCCCTATATCGACAAAACCGTCTATGTCGCGTGGAACAGCATGTGCGTCTCTGCCTATCTCGAAGCCGCGAACGTTCTTGAGTTGGAAGACGCACGCCGCTTCGCTCTCCGCTCGCTCGATCGCATCTTGGCCGAAGCCTGGAAACCTCAAACTGCCGAACAGGGAGATGCAAGTCCGCGTGGCACGCTATTGCATGTCGTCGCTTATTCCGATCCGCAGGCCCAGCACCGCGCCGTTCCCGGCATGCTCGATGATTACGCTGCAACTGCCATCGCCTGTCTCGATGCCTACGAAGCTACCGCCGACCTCAGCTATTTCAAATTCGCACAATCCATCGCCAATGCCATGATCGCCTTATTCTTTGATCCGGTGTCTGGAGGCTTTTTCGACACGCCGCCGTCTTCAGCCAGCACTCTCGGCGTGCTTTCCACGCGCCGCAAGCCGCTCCAGGATTCCCCCACGCCGGCGGGGAATCCCATGGCGGCCATCGCCCTGCTTCGCCTCCATCACTACACTGATGACGCAAGATATCGTGAGAAAGCCGAGCAAACCCTGGAGACTTTCGCTGGCGTCGCCGGGCAATTGGGAATTTTTGCCGCGACCTACGGCATCGCAGTCGCGCACTTTATGAGCCCTCCCGTGCAGGTGGTGGTCATCGCTGGCGAACAGTCTCAAGACCAGGAAGCTCCAAACGAAGCTCGTGAGCTCTCTGCCGCGTCGAACTCTTCGTTCGTTGTTAACAAGAGCGTCTTGCGCCTTTCGGCCAGTCGGGTTGTAGCTGAGAATCTTCCTCCCGCGCTCGCTCTTACGCTCCCCCAACTTCCACTCCTGCATTCCGGCAAGTCCTTCGCCGTGCTTTGTTCAGGATCAACCTGCCAGCCTCCCATCACATCACCCCGCGAGCTTGGTGACGCACTGCTGTCCGCATGGAAGCCTTCCGCCCTGATTCCAGACAAAAAATAAGGCCGACGGTTTGTATGAAGTTCCGTCAGCCCGAATATTGCGAGCCCAAAGGTTCGGCCCAAAATTACCGCATGTTACTTTAGTGACCTTGCGGTCACCGGTTAAAGAGGCTTAAATCCTTCCTCAGCGTCCAGGAACTGCTGCGATGCAGTTACCGGCTTGTTGAGGTGGGCACAAGAAAATCGGGCCTCCGTCCGGGGTGGGGACCTGCGGAACGGCGGCTGCGACGTACGTGCCCACGAGTCCTAACATCAGGATCGAAATCCTGATTGCCTGCTTCATGGGTTTTTCTCCTACCGCGACTGGGAATTCCCAAAAAGGGGATTGTTCGCGGACGAGCATTATAAGGGACGAGTCAAGCCTCCTCGTCCATTCGCCAAATTGTGTCCGAATATGCGAAGAAACCGGGAGTTGGCCCTTAGCCGGAGATTCAAGCTAAATTACATGTAATCAATAGCTTATAAAACGATTCATCTCGGGCTCTTGCGGGCGGACGCGTGAGGGCGCCAGAAGCAGGATTTTACGAAATCCGGAATTCCCACAGTTCCTGTTGCGAGAAATGTCAAAACGGGAAACGGCTATAGAGAAAAGCGATCGAGAGAAGTCGACCCTGAAAGAACAGCCGTCAACGTAAACTCGCCTTCGCCCGTCAGTTCGAGATCGAACGCTGGCCTACCCACGCATCGGAACTGCAGCTGATGGCGGAGCCATCCGCGGCTCCTCGGAAGCGGCCTGCACCACATGGGTTCGCGATAATGCCCGGTCGACCATTCCTTCGAACATCGGAATCAGCGAATCGGAGGTCACCGGATGCTGAATATCGGAGATACTTTGCTCCCATCTCTGCGGCCGCAGCAGGATCGACCCGGCATCGCGCGCCGGGCTCTTCACCAACGCGTAGCCCAGCCAAATTATCAATGCGGCGTCGTAGGCACTCATGTTGAGCAGGCTCACAAGCAGAGTTCCCAGGTGGTCTCCCATGTAACCGGCCACCAGAATCAGTTCCACAAATGCGAAGGCTCCAAACCCAAGCGCGATCCCAAAACTCCGTTGCCGCCGCGTCACGCCCAGGTAGCGCGCAAAGAACATCAGGAACAGAACCATCCCCACCTGGATAATCCGCACGCAGCGTTGCGAGGTCGTAATCGCCTGCATCCACGGCGCTGTGTCCGTCGAACTGGTTGAGACCGAAACCACGCCGGCTACCAGTAGCATGACCAGGCCGGCCCATTTAAACAACACCGTGCCCAGATCCCTCAGCGTGTGAAACGGCTGAAAAACGTCCTGAAACGCCTCATAAATGACTAGAAATCCCAACGCGGCGCTCACCGCCGTGCTGGCCCATGAAGCGTAAAAAGCTGTGCGATAGCTATGGAAGGTGGCCGGAAACACCACGGCAAAAGTCAAGATTTGCGCGATGACATAGGCGAAGAAAAACTTGAATTGCCGGAATTGTTTACGGCGCAGCATCACCGCTGCAATCGCCGTTAGAAAAACCGGATGCAGGCACCAGAGAAGGTAATAAAGGATTCGAGATTTCTCGCCCATCATCAGCATTCTTCGTTCGCCTGTCTCAAGTCAATTCCGCACAATGCTTTAAGCAGAGCAATTTTAGAAAAACTAAATCCTTTTGCCCAACTGTTCAATGTACCCCGGTAACCTAAAGTAACGTTACTTTCGGGCCATATGCCGGTCACCCACCAGATTTCTTCGGCCCTGCATCAGCATGATCCGGCTGCATTTTCGCGGCACCCATTACGCGTCCGGCGTCGAGTACATGTAAGCCCGCATCATGCGGACTTCATCGTCCTTTTCGTTCAGGTCGTGCAACAGGATGTCGCGCAGCGACACAATCCCGATCAGCAGTCCCTCGTGGCACACTGGTAAATGGCGGAATCCGTGCAAGCGCATCAGCGCCGTGCACTGCGCCAGATCCTCATTCATTCCGATGGTCAGCGGATCGGGCGTCATAACCTCCGCCAGGCACGTGCTGCGCGGATCGCGGCCCTCCCCGACCACACGTTTCATCAGATCGCGTTCCGAAAAAATCCCCACCAGCTTTCCCTTGTGCAGCACCGGCACGGCCCCAATATTCTGCTCGACCATCACCCGCACCGTCTCCAGAACGGTCTGTCCCATTTCGGCATCGAAAGTTTCCTGAGATTTGATCAAGTCGCAAATTCGCATCTGGCCCTCCCTAACCCGCCAAACTAACAGGGGCGCGAGTATAGTCCGAAACCGGGATGCATGGGAAGAGATAAAAGGTTGTCAGCAAGAAAAATCGCTGGAAAGGCATCAATCTGGGAAACCCAGCGCCGGGCCGCAGAACCCGCCACATCCTATTCGCCCGGTTCTAATCGCCGACAAATACGAAATAATAAGAAGAGCCTAACCCGCTGTCGAACCGGTCCCGCGGCTGCGCGGTAATCACAACGTTGTATTGTTCCGGCGGCATGAGACTTAAATCCTTCACCGGATCACGCAGCTCCCGCTCCGGTTGAATCACTGCGAGCTGTGTCAGGAATTCATGCACATCGTTGGTGCGCTCGCGCCCGGCAACCAGAAACGAAATCTCGGCATTCTGCGCGCTAAATTCCCACGCCAGCGACGCTGCCAGGTTCACCGTCCGCTCATATGTCGCCTCCGAAATCCCTGCTGCCACGGGATTATCGAAAACAATGCATAGCTTGCGCTCATCCTCGCGCGCAAACTCCCGCACCTTAAGCGACCCCGACTTCGCCGTGGCCTTCCAATCCACGTGCCGCGCTGAATCCTCCGGCATATACTCGCGGATGCGGTACAAGTCCGCACCGCGTCCCCGCACAAAGCTCTCCCATTCGCCTCGCAGCGCCGGCAGGATTTCGACTGCTTCTCCCGTTGTTTGCACCGGCGGGTAAACAATGATCTGCCTCTGCAGTTCCACGTCCCGCGTCTTGGTGAGGAAAGCAAACGGAAACTGCGTCGCCAGCCCGAAACTTGATTCGCAGTATCTCCCGCGGTGCGCAAAGCGCAACTGCACATCAGCCTGCAACTCGGATTTGGCCGGCAAATACGGAAAATACACCATCCCTTCGAAGATGCCCGGCGCTGGAGCGGTCGGCGCCACTCGCTTCACTTTCCAGTCCCGCATGCGTACCCACTGCCGCTCTGCCGGGCGATTCATCGGAAACGCAAATGTCGTCCGCTCCCACTTCCAAACCTTGCGCGTGCTGCCTTTCTTCTCCTTACTCGCCGGCACCACCCGAATCGAGAATGCGGGCAGCAATCGTCGCCCATTTCTCACCACCACCCTCGCCATCACCGGCCGTTCGGCGAAAACATGCTCTGGAGTTCGAACATCGAGTTCAAGCCCGCGCAGCACCATCGCCGAAATCACACCCGACACCAGGATTGCCGCCAGCATCGCCGCCACCACGATGTAGAGCAGATTGTTCCCGGTGTTCAGCGCGGCGATCCCGATCACTAGCGTCGCCAGTACATAAACCACGCCCGCCTTTGTGACTTCATACCGCAGGCTTTCGCGCAGTCGCTCGATCGCCACTCGCCGCGCCAGATAAGGAACTGTCACCAGCCCGACGAATGCCGCCATCAGCAGCGCCAGCGACGCCAGAACCACCGAAGCCCATACATTCCCGGCTTCGCCCGAAACCGTCGAAAGCAGCGCGGCTCCAAACGCCAGTCCCAATCCAAGCAGGGCGAGCAGGAACCTGATCCACACTTCCGCCGAGGCGGAGCGCAGCCACGCAGACACACCGCGGCTTTCCGTCACATTCAGGGAATTGGTGTAGAGACCGGCCACTCTTCGCAGACTAGCACCGCGCGCAGGCTGGAGCAACGAAACCACGCTCGCCGGAAAGCGTTCGTAACCTTAGGTGGTCGGCGCAAAGATCGCCGAAGCAAAACCCTGCCGAGGCAGGCGAACCGATATCAGTATTCGGCCAATTCTTTCATCGCCCGGAATAGATCGTTCGGTTGTGGCAGGATGGCGTCTTCGAGAATTGGCTGGTACGCGACAAACGTATCCGTCGCCGCTACCCGCCGCACCGGAGCGTCGAGCCGGTCGAACAGTTGATCGGCAATGCGAGCGGCGATCTCCGCTCCATAACCCCAGCTCAATGAATCTTCGTAAGCAACAAGCACGCGATTAGTTTTCTCGACCGAGGCAGCAATCGTCTCCCAGTCAAACGGACTCAGGCTGCGCAGATCGATCAATTCGACTTTAACGTCGTGCTCCCGCTCCAGCCTCTGCGCTGCTTGCAGCGCCCGCGGCACCACGGCGCCGTAAGTGATCACCGTCAAGTCCTCGCCCGGCTGCACAATGTTCGCCTTGCCGAACGGAATCATGAAGTCCGGCCCGGGATACGCAGCCCGCCCGTAGGTCTCGCGGTACAACCGCTTATGTTCCAAAAACAACACCGGGTCGTCGCAGCGGATTGCTGTCCGCAGCAGCCCAGCCGCATCCGCCGCATTGGAGGGAAACACCACGCGCAGCCCCGGTATATGCGTAAAGACGCTCTCCCCGCACTGCGAGTGATAAATCGCTCCGCCGGTCAAATATCCGCCGATCGCCACGCGAATCACCACCGGGCATGAAAACGCGTTGTTCGACCGCCAGCGGATCACCGCGAGCTCATCGCGAATCTGCATCATCGCCGGCCATATGTAATCGAAGAACTGGATTTCAACCACCGGCTTTAAACCGCGCGTAGCCATTCCGGTTGCCCGTCCAACGATCGCGGCCTCGGCAAGCGGCGAATTAAATACCCGTTCCGGCCCGAACTCGCACTGCAATCCAAACGTAAGTTTGAATACTCCGCCCTTGCCTTTGACTAGCTTTTGCTTCAGGTATTCTTCTCGGCTGCAGTCGGCCACATCCTCGCCGAAAATCACGATGCGCTCGTCGCGCTTCATTTCGTCGCGCAGCGTTAAATTAATTAAATCCGCCATCGTCCGCGCCGTAGATTTCTTTCCATCTCCCGACTCGCTCGCTGCCGGCACGTCAAACATCGCCGACGTTGGATCCAGATCCGGCGAATACACAAACTGCATCACGCTCTCCGGCGCCGGCGGCAGCGCTGCCAGCGCCTGATCGACTGCAGCCTGTAAGTCCTCGTCGACCTTCTTTTCCAGTTCGTTAATGCCCTTCGCGTCGAGAATGCCTTCACGCAGCAAAAATAATTGCGTCCGCGATACCGGATCGCGCGCCGAATCCCGTTCCCGTTCTGAATCCGGCCGATACAACTTCTCGTCATCCGATAGTGAATGCGAATACGGGCGGATCACATGCGCGTGCACAAACGCCGGCCCATGCCCTTCGCGGCAATATCGCGCCGCCCTCTGAAACGCCGCGCAGCTCGCCACCGGATCGGTGCCGTCCACCTCTTCGAAATGAAAATTAGGAAACCCGGAAACCAGCCGCGAAATGCTTCCGCCGGCAGTCTGCACTTCCACTGGCACCGAGATCGCGTAGCCGTTATCCTGCACGCAGAAAATCACCGGCAGCTTGTTCAGCGCGGCGGCGTTCAGCGCTTCCCAGAATTCGCCTTCGCTCGACGTTCCGTCTCCCAGAGAAACGTAACTCACCTCATCGCCATGAAAGCTGACGTCTTTGAACTGCCGGTAATCAAAATCAGCCTTGGGTGCCCCATTCTTGCCCTGAGCGGAGTCGAAGGCTCTCGCATCTTTTGCGGGAAGCGGCGATTCCGGAACCTCCGCCGCTTTCGGATGCTGCGCAAAATATCTTCCCGCTTCCGCGCATCCCACCGCCTGCAGAATCTGCGATCCCGTCGGCGAAGATTGCGTCACAATATTCAGCCGCTTATATCCCCAGTGCGAAGGCATCTGCCGTCCACCCGAGCTGGGATCATCCGCCGCTCCCACCGCCTGCAAAAACATCTCCAGCGGCTTTACGCCCAAGGCGAGGCACAACGACCGGTCGCGATAGTACGGATAGAACCAGTCATAGCCAGGCTTTAGCATCATGCCGGCCGCTGCGCCAATCGCTTCGTGCCCGGCTCCCGACATCTGGAAGAAGATTTTTTGTTGCCGCTTGAGGAGGATCTCCCGGTCATCGATCCGCCGGGAGGTGTACATGATGCGGTAGGCTTCGATCAGTTGCTCGCGCGTAAGGCCTTCGTAATTGCGCGATTTCTTGCTGCCCGGAATCGTCAGCTTGGGGTCGGTTTTTGTCGTCGCCATCCGCTTCCCTGTTTAACCTATTTGATGTTCCGGCCCCAAATAAGGTGCCGGGGTTTACGCGGCAGGTTGCATTGTAAATGGGAGCCGCGGATTCGGAAACAATCAAGTTGCATTACCGAAGATTGACCGGATGGCTCATCCCGAGCGAAGCCGTTTTTCAGGCAGAGCGAGCGATCTCGCTCGGGCTGGAGCGTCTGCCAGGTCTGCGGCCCCACTCAATCAAACTCGATCACCTGCTGCACCGGACTATTCCACACCGGCGCGAACGACTGCCGGTGCAGCGGCGTCGGCCCATACTGCTGCAAGGCCGCAATGTGCTGCGGAGTGCTGTAGCCCTTGTGCGAGGCGAGTCCGTACTCCGGAAATACCGCATCCCATTCGCACATGATGCGGTCCCGCTCCACCTTCGCCAGAATCGATGCCGCCGCAATCGAGGCCGAAAGCGCGTCTCCGTGAATAATCGCCCGCTGCGGCAACTCGCAATCCAGCTTCACCGCATCGACCAGCAAATGATCCGCCGCCGGCGCGAGCCGCACCACCGCCTCCCGCATCGCCAGCCGCGACGCATGATAAATATTGATCTGGTCGATTCGCGCCGCATCCACCGCCGCCACCGCCCACGCAATCGCGTGCTCTCGGATTCTTGGCGCCAGCAACTCACGCCGCTCCCGCAACAGCAGCTTCGAATCCCTCAGCCCGCGAATCCGGTAGCCGCGGTCAAGAATCACCGCCGCCGCCACCACCGGCCCGAATAAGGATCCCCGCCCAACTTCATCCACACCGGCGACCAACACCGCGCCCGCTTCCCACGCTTTTTTCTCGTAGCGCAGCGTGCAGCGCAAGCGTTTGAGTAAGCGCAGTTTCGCCGCCGAAGCAGACAGTTCAGATTCGTCAGGAAGTTTGGCAGCTGTGGGCATGGGCCTTATCTACTGACAGTTTCGCCCGCAGGCAGCCATCGGGCAAGCACAGAAAATACACAGGAAGTGCACAAGGAAGTAACGTAGCAAGACTTTAAGAAACCAGCATCGAAAGCGTCATCCCGAACGCCCGCGTTTTCGCCAGCGGGCGGAGGGATCTGGCGCGCATCGGCTCCGTCCCTCACAATTCAAGGATCCAGAAAGCCGCCAAACTCACAGCCGGAACAACTCTCGCAACCGCTTCGTCTGCGCCCGGCTCACCGGAATCTCCGCCTGCTTCTTGTCATCCATGCGTAGCTGATACGAGCTTTTGAACCACGGCACAACTTCGCGAATGTGATTGATGTTCACGACATACGACCGGTGTGCCCGCCAGAAGATCCCCGCATCGAGACTCTCGAGCAACTCCTCCAGCGTCCGGCAGTTCGAGTGTCCTTCCATCCCCGTCCCACCAGCCGTCACCACCGTGATCACTCCATCTTCAATCGAGGCGTAGCAAATATCTTTCTGATCCACCAGAAACATTCGCCCCACGGCTTTCAGCAGAATCTTCGAGGTCTGTGTCTTCGGCGTCTGCAGCATGCGCACCAGGTTGTCGATCTTCTCCGCCGGCAACTCATTCGCTTCCTGCTGCGAACGCGCCTTCTGCAACGCCTGCGACACTCGCTTCTTGTCAAACGGCTTCAGCAGATAATCAACTGCGTTCACCTCAAACGCCTTCACGGCATACTGATCAAATGCCGTCGCAAACACAATTTTCGGCAGTCTTACCTTCTTGTCGAGAAGCCGCTTGATCACACCGAACCCGTCCAGCCCCGGCATCTGGACGTCGAGAAAGACTAGGTCCGGATTGTGCTCTTTCACCAGATTTACCGCTTCCAGGCCGTTTTTCCCCTGCGCCACAACATTAATGTCGCCGGCATTCTTCAACAGGTAGGCAAGCTCATCTCGGGCGAGTTGCTCGTCGTCAACGATTACCGCGGAAAGAGGCATTCGGGCTCCGTGTCGGAACGTTGATTAAAGTCAAGGTTGAATAAAGTATAGTGGCGGCGTTTTTCGAGCGTCAACGCGGAGTGTGCTTAACGGGGTTTAGAGAGGTCCCGAGCGATCCATTTCGACATTAACGCGCTATTATGTACTTTGAAACCCAGCTTGGAATAAATCCCCAGCGCCGTTGCGTTCGTGTGGACAACTTCCAAATGCAGCGTAGTGACACCCATCTTCCGCGCGGCGTTCTCTGCGAACTCCATGCTTCTGCGTCCCCACCCGCGGCCCCGATATTCCTCGGCCAGAAAAAACTCATCGACAAACGCATCGCGCCCCAGCCATTCCAGGCTATACCCGAAACATATAACAATGTATCCGGCTGCGATTTCGCCATCGAGAATCAGCCACGCGCGGCTGAGACTGGAATCTCTCAGCAGCCCGATCAGCGCACTGCGCGCCTTGTTGCGATCAAACACATGGCCATCATGTGCGTAGTAGCGCTCCATGAAGCCCAGCAGAACATCGGCGTCTGACTCTTCTGCCAGCCGAAACGACGGTTCGCCCGTCACACCGCGTTCTCCAGCGCCAGTGCCATTCCCATACCCCCGCTCACGCACAGCGTCGCTACGCCGCGCTTGGTATTGCGCTTCATCATCTCGTGCAGTAGCGTAACCACAATTCGCGTCCCCGTGCACCCGATCGGATGCCCCAGCGCAATCGCCCCTCCGTTCACGTTAAGCTTCTCGCGATTAAAGTTCAGCTCCCGATCGCAGGCTAGCACCTGCGCCGCAAAAGCTTCGTTCAATTCGATCAGTCCAAAATCTTCCAGCCGGAGATTGTATTTTTCATCCAGCTTGCGCAGCGCCGGAACCGGCCCAATTCCCATGATCCGCGGATCGACTCCCACCGCGCTCAGCGCCACAATCCTCGCCAGCGGCTTCAGACTATTTTTCTTCACGAAATGCTCGCTTGCCACCACTACCGCCGCTGCACCGTCTGTAATTCCAGAAGAATTTCCCGCCGTAATTGTTCCGCTTCTCGAAAATACTGGAGCCAGCTTGCTTAACTTCTCCATGTTCGCATCAGCAAATGGATGTTCGTCTTTGCTGAAAACCGTCGCCCCCTTTTTCCCTTCGATCGTCACCGGAACGATCTCGTCGTTGAATCTTCCCGCCGTAATTGCCCGCGCAGCGCGGGTTTGCGACGTCAACGCGTATTCATCCTGCTCCTCGCGCGAAATCTTGTATTCGTCCGCCAGAACTTCGGCCGTTTCTCCCATCACCATTTTCGCCAAGGGACAGAAAAATCCATCACGGTACATTCCGTCCACCAGTTCCTGATTGCCCAACCGGAATCCCCACCGTGCCTCAAGGTAATATGGCAACCGCGACATCGATTCCGCTCCACCCGCCAGAATGCAACTCGCGTCGCCCAGCAAAATCGCCTGGTAGGCCAGCGCAATCGCTTTCATCCCGGAAGCGCAAGCCTTGTTCACCGTGAATGCGGGCACTTCCTGCGGCACGCCGCTGCGGACGGAAATCTGCCGCGCCGGATTTGGTCCTCCGCCCGCCTGCCGCGCGTTGCCGAAAATCGTTTCTTCCACCTGTTCCGGCTGAACTCCCGCGCGCTCCATCGCCGCCTTCGCCGCGACCACTCCCATATCCGCCGCCGTCATCGAAGCCAGCGATCCGCCGAACTTTCCGATCGGCGTCCGTACTGCCGAAAGAATGTAGGCCGCCTGCAAAACCGAAACCCTCCTGAGTTTCAGTCTAGCAGGAGCTACCGACGCTCACTTTGAATTGCCGTTCCAACACCACAGCATGGCTCGTTCGGCGCCAATCGAAATCACATCGCTTTGAAAACGAAATCGACCTCCTTTGTTTCACTTCCACCAACCGTAATCGTTTGCGCCGAGGTCCCAAACTTCTCGTGCCACGCTTTGATGGTGTAAGTCCCCGGCGGCAAGCCGCCGAGATCGAAGCTGCCGTCTTTGCCCGTAACCGCGAAAAACGGATGCTTGAACACCGCAATATAACCGTGCATCCACGGATGCAGGTTGCACTTGACTGGGATCGCGATCTCCTCGCGTGCAAACGCCTCATCCACGCTCGTTCCCGGCGGCTCCGCTTTGTTCCACTCGCGATTGTTCGCCGGCGTGGGATGGATGTTGTGCGAAGTCGCATCCTCATTTACCACATGCAGAGGCTGGTTCGCGCGCACCGCTAGCACGTGTGGCAGGTACATGCAGCCCTTTTGTTCAACCGTAACCGGCTGGGCCGGTAGATCGAATTTTCGGTCGCCGAGACCGTCGGCAACGTAGACAATCACATTCTGCAGATCGCCTTTCCCGTCCGTCATAACTTCCTGAGCGAATGCAGACCCGGAATGTTGCCGCGCGCAGATGGGATCGGCTGACATGTTAATGGCCTTTGGCTTCGGTGCTGTACCTTCGAACTTGACCACCCCCTTCACGCTGGCTGCGCCGATTGCGCTGGCAGCGGGTGCAGGGCCGCCCGCTCTGACGGTATCTGGAATCCCTCCCCACGCTGCAAAAGCAAGAGCAAAGACGAAAAGCAACTTCTTCGAATGCATGACAACTCACCTCAGTCGGAAGATTTATTTCCCGCGAGAAACTTTCAATTCAAAGACTGTTCAATTAACCACTGTCCAGCTTCGTAGATTCCCAACCCCATTCGGCTCACTGGATCGCAACCGAGTCCGTATCCGCCAGCTTGTTTTCCTCGTACCCGAGCCGGTAGCCCGCTACGAAACGTTCTCGGTCCCGATCGCTCGACCACCGTCCGATTGCCGGGCGTTGTGCCCGCCGGCCTTGCGCGGCTAGCTTGCCGAGATACAGACCATCGCGGAACGCTCCGTCTTCTGCGAAACGGATTTCAGAGTTGTTGGTGAAGTTCATGCGGTTACTGGCGTGAGCGTCGCTGGTATGAGTGAGAAACGCGCTTGCGCTCAGTGTGCTCAGGGTCAGCAGGACTGCCAAATTAACAATCGTTTTGCTCATAATTCTTCTCCTGGGTTTCCTTTCAATTGGGTTCGAGCAAGCAGGACTCTGCCTCGGCGTAGCCGCTGCTTTTCGCGGCCGGTTCGCTTATTCAGTTCGCAGGGGTGACTTGCTCGACGTAGGCCGAGCTTATGCGAAGCGTTCTGAGTGTTTGTCACCGGCGCGTCAAGCGCGGGTCATTTTGTCGTTAGCACTTTGCAAAAGGCTTGTCATAATTCACAAAGCAATGTCGCCTGAGCATTCGGCTCCGTTTGCGCCCGCCTTCCTACTGTGCTAACGTCCCATTAATTCCACTCTCGGCTTCGGCATACAGATAGGAGAGGCTCATGGTCGGCATTATTCTTCTCGTGATCGTGGTGCTCGCCGTCGTCGTCCTCATCGGGATGTACAACGGCTTGGTCCAGCTCCGCGTGCGTTGCGATTCCGCCTGGTCCGATATCGACGTGCAACTCAAGCGCCGCCACGATCTCATCCCCAACCTCGTCGAAACCGTCAAGGGCTATGCGGCGCACGAAAAGGGATCATTCGAAAACGTTGCCAAGTTTCGCTCGCAGGCCATGCAGGCAACCACTCCGGAGGCGAAAGCCGTCGCAGAAAACCAGCTCACTGGAGCGTTGAAGAGTTTATTCGCCGTTGCTGAGAGTTATCCTGAGCTGAAAGCGTCAGAAGAATTTACTCAATTGCAGGGACAGCTGAGCCAAACCGAAGATGCCATTCAGAATTCGCGCCGCTACTACAATGCCGTGGTCCGCGATTTCGATACCAAGCTCCAGGTATTCCCCACAAATATTCTGGCCGGCATGTTCGGATTCCAGCCGCGCCAGTTCTTCGAAGCCGCTGCCACCGACCGCGAACCCGTGGCCGTGAAGTTCTGATTGGAGTGGATTTTAACTGTGGGGCGTTTTACTGGAAGTTTCGAGGAATGAATCCGGAAAGATCTAAGCCGGGACAATAGGTACTCTGTAAGACCCGACTGACCACCAGCCACTCACCACTGCCTTACTTCATCACTCCGCGCTGCGCAATCCCGATATTGTCGCGCGTCGTGTTCTTCACCAGGTACATCATCTCGTCAGCCTGCCGGATGACGTCATGTGCATCGCGAGCATCGTGCGGATAAGTCGCGAGCCCGATCGAGGCCCTCACATTCAGATTCAATCCCTCATCGTGGCAAAACTTGCTTGCGCGCAACCCGTCGCGCAAGCGCTTTGCAACCACCAGCGCCTGATCCTTTCCCGTCTGCGGCAGCAAAACAACGAACTCGTCTCCGCCATAACGAAACGCGAAGTCGATCAGCCGCAGCTGCGCCTTCACCAGATATCCAATCTCCGCCAGCAGCTTGCTCCCGATCAAGTGCCCATACGTATCGTTCACCGCCTTGAAATGATCGAGGTC
>JASHNX010000144.1 GCA_030041415.1 Candidatus Sulfotelmatobacter sp. | reverse complement strand
GATTGCTGGTTCTCCCTCGGCCAACGATCTTCTCGTCTCACAGGGCGACCGCATCTCCCAGGTTGTTCGCGGCGAATCCCAGCCGCTTTCCGATGGCGAACGGCAGGAGATTCTGCAGTCGCGGATCTCCTATTACCCCAACGATCTGGCCGTGATCGGATGGAATGCCGCCTTCATTTATGACACCCCTGCCGGCGCCGAAACTGGCATCCAGTTGCTGCAATACGCCAACTCGCAGCTGCTCGAGTTCCGCCACTACGACGAGTTGCTGACCCATCAACTCGAAGATGTGTATGACTTTCTCGACCGAGGCGGTCACGGCCTCTGGTCGCGCTGGCGAACTGCGCGCGCCGCCTCAAAGCTGCACACGGTTCTGCTGGATGTGAGCGAACTCACCGAGCGCGCCGATAACGCAATTAAATTCCTCAGCGATATGTTTTCTGCCCGCCTTTACAAGCTGGCCGCCTCTAGAGTCGGTGTGCTTGATTACAAGGATCTCGTGCAGCAGAAGCTGCAGACCGCCGAAGAGCTGTACCGCTTCATGGTCGATGAGTTCAATCAGAGCCGCGCCTTCGTTCTCGAGCTCATGGTCGTCGTGATTCTGATCATCGAACTGATCTGGATTTTCCGCGGCAAGCCTATCTAAGGTTTCTTACCTCACCCACCGCCCATAGGCCGGAATTTACACGCTCAACGCATAGGATGTCCCGACTCTTCGCTTGCACATTCCAATGATTACCTACATGATAGATTCATCATTCAAGCTGTGAGAGCAAACTGACCCATTACGATCCATCTCGTCTCGTAATCCACGCAATCCTGACTTCCTTGACTCTCGGCGGTGTTTTTCACTCAGCTCGCGCCCAAGACAATTACGAAATCCAGGTCTACGGCTCCGAGACTGTCGCTCCGCGTACCACGATGTTCGAAATTCACTCCAATTACACGGTAGAGGGCAGCAAAACTGTCGTCGACGGCGTTCTTCCAACGAATCATGCCGAGCACGAAACGCTGGAGATCACGCAGGGAATCAACGACTGGGCTGAGGTCGGGTTTTACCTCTTCAGCAGCATCCAGTCGGATGGCGGTTGGCAGTGGGTCGGAGACCACATCCGTCCCCGCGCTCGCGCACCTGAATCCTGGCATTTGCCAGTCGGCCTCAGTTTGTCGAACGAGATTGGCTACCAGCGCGCCGCTTTTTCCACGGATACCTGGACCTGGGAAATCCGGCCCATCGTCGATCAGAAAGTCGGGCGCTGGTATTGGGCTCTGAATCCCGTTTTTGACCGCTCCTGGCACGGCCTGAGCGTGCGCCAGGGAGTGACTTTCTCGCCGGACGCAAAATTCAGTTATGACATCACAAAGAAAATCGCGGGCGGCTTGGAGTATTACGGTGCTTTCGGCCCGGCTACCGATTTTCTCCCGCCAAAGTATCAACAGCAGCAATTCTTCCCGGCAGTCGACGTCGATTTCGGACCGCAGTGGGAGTTCAACTTCGGGGTCGGCGTGGGCTCGACTCGATCGACCGATCATCTGATCGTGAAGTGCATCATTGGCCGCCGCTTCTCCTGGCCGCAGAGAAGCGATACAAAACTGAGAAATCCGGCGCAATAAGACTGCCTGTCTGAATATCCCTCAGAGTGGTACCGCTGCACCCGGCGGAAAACTTGGCGCCGGGCGTGCGGCATAGAGCATCGCGTTCAGCTGAGGATAGCGCGACGCGAAGAAATAAATGGAGTACGCAGGGAAGAAAACAATAAATGGCACAGCTAACAACGACACCAGATACAAGAAAACAGCGAGCAGCGTCAAGCCAATGGTTACTGCCAGTGCAATCGTACCTGGAGTCCAGGTGAGCCCCGCCGCCTTACCCGTGAGCACTGCTAGAATGCCGAATGCCACGCTGGGCACCACGAGGATCAATCCCAGCAGAACTGTAGCAATCCCAATCAGTCCCGCTGCAACAATCGCGAGCACAATTTTCATGCCGACGTAGCCAGCATACGCTCCCTTGTCGGCCTTCATCAGCGCCCACAGCCGGCGCCATCCCTCCATCACACCGAGGTCCTCAATGGCCATCTGCGGAATGACAAAATCCTTGGTCAGCAGCAGAACCACTGCCGTGGCGATCAAAAAAGCAAACAACACCACGAACGAAAAAACTGCAACTAACGCGAGTGCGGGCAAATGCTCCTTCGGTTCGCGGAATAAGCCCGCGCTAAAAGCGAATGCCAGCGGGACGCCAACTAATCCGAGAAGCAAAACTCCTGTCAACAGGATGTAAAGGAACTTCCACACGAAATACCGCGATCCCGGCCCCAACCTGTGATTCCATCCCTGGCGGATGTGGCACTCTCGGGTGACGATGCTGTCGAACAAAACGAAGCGCATTACGCTGCCAATGAACATCAGAATGATTCCGATGGCAAACGCAGCAACTAGCGCTGCTCCGATCAGCACAGCCAGCAACTCGGGATTAATCCCCATCGATCCCGGCCACGGGATGTGCGGTGTGGCTGCCGTGTGCCGCGGCACATTGAAGTTGCTGCGGTTGCACCCGTTAGCCCCGAGTTCTCCGGCCAGCAGCCCGACGAAAGCCAGTTTCGTCCATTGGACGATGCGGAACGGCTGGAACAGTTGCTGCTTCGTGTGCTCTATGGCGAGCGTGATCGAATCTCCCGCGCTGATTGCCAATCTGCACCTCGCACCAAACGTTTCAGCAGCAAGTTACTAAGAATCGAGCACCCGATCAACCCAATTCGCAAGGCTGGTCCTGAGGGTCGCTATTCGCGCAAGATTTTGCCGAGAGGATGTTCCCTGTCCGCTTTCATTCGTAGCGGAGCGCTTCCACTGGATCCAGCTTCGACGCCCGCATCGCGGGAACCAGCCCGCTGATTGCGCCCACCAAGAGGAGCACCATGGTGGAAAGGAAAACCGTCATCAGTGAAATGCGCAAGTGGATATCACCCTGACCGGAGTCGTCTTCAAACAGTGGTCCCATCATCGGCAGGGTTCCCACCGCCCACGCAATCAGGTACGAAAGCCCCACGCCAATTGTTCCGCCCAGCAGCATGATCAGTAGTGTCTCCGCTAGGAATTGCATCTTAATATGCCATTTCTTCGCGCCCAGTGCCCGCCGCAACCCGATCTCACGGATTCTTTCGTCTACGGTCACCAGCATGATATTCATCACGCCCACGCCGCCAATCCCTAAAGTCAACGTCCCGATAAACGCCAGCAGAACCTGCAAACCAATAGTCAGCGCATCGATGATCGGCCGGAACTCGTCGCGCCCGAACATCTGAATTGCCTTTGGATCGGTGGGCGAAAATCCCTGTCGCACTGCTACTGCTGCCAGGACCTGCGCCATCGCTCTCTTCTCAAACTGCGGAGCCACCGGCTCAAAGATGAGAACTTGGGCATAACGCGTGTTCCATAGCTCTCCGGCGGTCGAAAATGGAATCCACGCGGACTCGTCATCGCTAGAAAAATAATTGCTCAGCTGAATCTTGCGCGCCATCACGCCAATCACCGTAAACCGCACGCCGCCGACCGTGATGGTTTCTCCAACCGCCGGCCTGCCGCTGAACAGTTGCTCCTTCAGCCGTCCGCCCAGAAAAATCACACGCCGCCGTTCCAGTTCGTCTGTCGCGTCCAGCCACCGTCCCTGCGCCGGCACCTCATTTCTCATTTCGCCATATTCCGGGCAGACGCCGCGCACCGGATCCGTTCCCACAATTCGATCGTCATAAGCAATCTCCGGGCGTCTCACACTTTCGCGGCAAACATATTTCACCAGCGGCGCAGTGGCCTTCACCATATCGACATCGGCCTGCTCGAAGACCACTTTCTTGCCCGCGCGCTCTCCGCCCGGCTGCTCGCTCGTCTGCTGCGGCCAGCAGATGACCACGCTCTTCCCGAACGCATCGAAGCCGTGCACCAGGATGCTCCGAAAACTATTGCCGTAGGCAATGAGCAAAGTGACGGTCGCGATTCCCCACACAACACCCAGCATGGTCAGCAGGCTCCGCGTTACGTTGCGCTTCAACGCGATCCACGCTTCGATGATGATTTCGGTCAACATGGCGGAAAGTTAGAAATTTGGTAACGCCTCACCCTCCTGCCTCATATCGCAGCGCCTCGATCGGATCAATCGAGGCCGCTCGACGCGCCGGATATAGTGCCGCCCCGATTGCAACTGTGCCCAACAATGCGGTAGCAACCAGCGCTGAAGTCCAATCGGGAAGCAGGCCGGCAAAGAAATCCGGCATGGGCAGCAGATTCACCAGCCAGCAGAACCCGAATGCCACAGCCAGCCCGATCGCTCCACTCAGCAGCGCGATGATCAGCGCTTCTGCGAAGAACTGCCGCAGGATCGTCCCGGCCGGCGCTCCGATGGCTTTGCGCACTCCGATTTCGCGGGTTCGCTCGCGCACCGCAACCAGCATCACGTTCATCACGCCCAGGCCTCCGAGCAACAACGTCACAATCCCCACCGCGCCCAAAAAATACTTCATCCCGTCGGTCATCGTCTTGAAGGCTTGCGCTTCCTGCACCGTATCCCAGATAGGGCAGGCTTCCTTGTCGGTCGGATCATAGCGATGCATTCGCGCCAGCGACACCCGCACTTCATGCTTGCAGGCTTCATGCTGTTCCACTGATTTCGGTGTCACCAGCAATTGATCGAAGGTCGTCGGTGTTCCCGGAGGCTTATCGGGAAAATCTCGCCGCATCGCAGAAAACGGAATAAAGATCTTGTTGACGTCCCATCCGTCGTAACTCGAGTCCTGCTTCTTCGTCTGCATCACGCCGATCACGACGAAAGGAAAATCGTCCAGATAAACGTTGTCTCCTACCGGATTCCGCCCCGGAAATAGCTGCTTTGCCGCATCCGATCCCAGAAACGCGACGCGTCGCGCTTCGCGCATGTCATCCCAGTCGTAGAAGCGTCCCTGGCCAAGCTCCAAGGTGCGAATGTTAGCAAATTGCGGATACGATCCCGTCACCGTGAATGCTGCGTTGTTGAAATTGCTGTGAGCGCGGACCGTGTCCTGTTCAAGTTCTGGAATGGCATATTGGCAGTCCGGCGTCTCCGACTGCACTACTGGAAGATCTCCGTCGACCCAATGAATCAAGCGTCCGGCATGGGTTCCGCCAGCCTGCAGGCTCGTGCGCCCGTGAAAAACGATCATGATGTCTTTGCCCAGAGTTTTTGCCTGTGCCTCCTGTCCTTTCTCCAGTCCTTCGCCCGCCGCCACCATCAGCACGATGGAAACGATCCCCCACGCAATTCCAAACATGGTCAGGAACGCGCGCATCTTGTGCGCCCACAAGGTCCGCAGCACATCGAGAAACAGGTCTCGCAGAGTCATGGCAACTCTAGTTTGGACGTAGGCAGGCTCGGAACGTAAGCCTTCATGCGGCCGATTTCGCCCGCTTACATAGATACGCAGGCTGACTCGCGTTTGTTGCAATGGGGCAGCGCTAAGGAGAGTTTTTTGGATTTAGCCTATTTGGCGAACCGACAGGGCGATGTTCTTTTCCATGGTAAATAGCGGAGTGCCAAAGAGATCGCGAGTGCCAGGTTTTCGCCGAAAGCCAAGTTGTTCGTATAGCCGGATCGCAGAATGCAGAAAAGGCGTCGTGCTAAGAAAGAGATGGGCGATATTTTCCCGCGCAGCCCAGGTTTCCACCTCACCCATCAAAGCGGTCCCTGCGCCTGATCCCCTCGCCGCCGGCAAGACTGCCATGCCGCGAACATAAACAGAATCACCTTTCACCATCGCCGCAACCGTGCCCACTACGATCGCCGAGCGTGACGCGATCCAAACCGGCCCCTCCGAGATTCTCTCCGACGCTTGCTCTGAGCCCAGAGCAGTCGCTGCAAATCCGCCATTTGTGTACAAAGCCTTGAATTCGATAAACGACTCGTACAGAACTCTGGCAATCGTCTTTGCATCCTCCACGGCGGCGCGTCGAATCTCAATCTGTTCCGGCATCCGACTTAGACTCCTTCGGCTCACCCAACCGCTTCTGCGCCGGTTCTTCGCTCTAGGCTCGCTTTGGAATCGATCCGGTCGCCAATGCGATCATCAACCCGTTCCATCCACTCATCGAACGCCTTCAACGCCCGCGCACACTGCAGTCGATGCCGCTCCTTCCGATCGCGCACTTTCTTTTCCAGAGCCGGCAGCAGATCGAATGTGATGTTCGCCGGCTGAAAGTTTTTCGGATCGGCATGAGTTATGTAATGCACCAGCGACCCGAAAGCCGATTCCCGTGGCGCGGGGTTCGCATCTTTGCCGTGCACCATCGCCGACGCGTAAACTCCCGCCATCAGCCCGGTTGCAATCGACTCCACGTAGCCCTCGACTCCGCAAATTTGTCCGGCGAATAAAACTCTCGGATGCTCCTTCATTTGCAGTGCCTCGCCAAGGATCGCAGGGCTATTGATATAAGTGTTCCGGTGAATTTGTCCGTAACGCAGAAAGCGCGCATTCTCCAGTCCCGGAATCATGCGCAGCACCCTCCCCTGCTCGCCGAATTTCAGGTGATTCTGAAATCCCACCAGGTTGTAGGAGTCTGCCCGCAGATTTTCCTGGCGCAACTGCACCACCGCATAGGGCATTTTTCCGGTGCGGGGATCGTTCAAACCTACAGGCTTCATCGGCCCGAAGCGCAGCGTATCGCGGCCGCGTCGTGCAATTTCTTCGATCGGCAGGCAGCTTTCGAAATAATTCAACTTCTCCCAGTCCCGTTCTTCCGTCGATTGAGCTGCCAACAGCGCCTCGTAGAAACGGTCGTATTCTTCCCGTGTCATCGGACAATTGATGTAATCCGCCGAGCCTTTGTCATACCTGGCTGCCATATAGACACGCGACATATCAATCGAATCCGCTTCCACAATCGGGCTGATCGAGTCATAGAAATACAAATGCGGATCATCGTGCCCTGGTGTCGCATCTCGGTATTTGCTCAGCCGTGCGATTTCTCTTGCCAAAGCATCGGACGTTAGTGGCCCGGTCGCGATAATCGTGATATTTCGATCATCTTCTTCGATCGATCTAACCTCTTCCCGCTTTATCGTAATCTGCGGCTCCTGCAAAATGGCCTCGGTTACCTTCGCGGCAAAATTCACGCGATCGACTGCTAGCGCATGTCCCGCAGGAACGGCGCACTGCCGCGCAATACGGAGCAGCAGCGAATCTGCGCGTCTCATTTCTTCTTTCAGCAGCCAAGGCGCAGTGTCCTCGCTATCGGATTTCAGTGAATTCGAGCAAACTAGCTCTGCAAAATCCGCTGTTTGATGAGCCGGCGTCGAGCGCATCGGCCGCATCTCGAACAATTCCACTGCAATGCCTCGCCGCGCGCACTGCCATGCTGCCTCCGACCCTGCCAGTCCTGCTCCGATAATGCGAACTCCCACGCTCACGAATTCCTCTCCGCCAGCCGCCGGATTGCATCTTCGCCCATCGCCACCGATTTCCATTGATCTCGAAACTCGGCGCCCAACGACTTGTAGAGCGCAATCGCACCCCGATTCCAATCGAGAACTTCCCACCGCATCGACCGGCCGCGCTGCAAAGCGACGCGCGCCACTTGCGAAAGCAGAGACATCCCGATGCCCTTTCTTCGAAACTCCGGCCGTACGTAAAGATCTTCCAAATAGAGCTCCGGACCTACCCACGTCGAATAGCAATCGAAGAAAACGGCATATCCAGCCGGTGCTCCGTCCCATTCTGCGATCAGCGCAGTGAATTTCGGCTTATCGCCGAATCCATCTCTGACGAGATCTGCCTCTGCGATGACGCAAAGATGCGATTCGCGCTCGAAGTCTGCCAGTTCGCGGAGCATTCGATAGATCAGCGGCGCGTCTTGAACATTGGCGGGGCGAATCAGAAGCATTAGGAGGAAGAATACATCAGTCGGAAACCTGAGGCACAAAAGGTCGAGAAGCGAACAACGCGGCAGACTCAAGAAAGCTCAAATCCAACTGGTCAATTGCAACTGCTTCAGTGCGAAATCAATGTCGACTGGCTGGCCACGCACACCCAGGCTCCATTGCGGTGAATCCACGTGTCAGTGAAGCGCTCGCGCAATGTGTACGGGTTGCCGTTCTTAAGTCCGTTCTCGCGGTAGACCCCGCTTGCCACGGCAATGTTGCTATAGAAATGCACGATTACCGATTCGCTTACAACCCGCGCGGGACGAGCGAGCGGAGACCGCACGGCCGCCAGATATTGCGGCTTGTCCATCAGCGAGCCGTCATACTCCACATACACCAGTTCCGGCGCGAGCAGCATATCGAGAGCGGCGGAATCCTTAAGCGCTACGGCTTCATTCCACGCATTTTCCAGCGCCACGATGCGATTGTGCTCGCGTTCGGTTTGATCCCCGCCTTGCGCCACCAAAACCGCGGCGGAAAGCACTATTCCAACAATCAACTTGGTCATGCTCGCCCTCTCGAATTGCAAGCGAGATTTTCTTTAACGCACTGTCGGTGTCGCCTGGCTGGCTACGCACAACCACTTTCCATCTCTAAGCGTCCACGTATCCACGAAGCGCCCACGCCGCGCATAGGGTTTGCCATTCTCTGTTCCCTTCGTGGCATACAATCCTGTAACCACCACGGTGCCGCCGAATGCCCGACCGGTCATCGCTTCGGTCACTTCCTGCTCCGGCCGTACATTTGCCGATTTCACCCGGGCCAGGAATTCACTTTTCGTTCGATAACTTCCATCGTAGTCGACGTACACCAGCGAATCGTCGAAGATCGCGTTCAGCGCTCGCGAATCCTTTCGCTCCTCCGCCTGATTCCACGCATGTTCCAGGGCAAGAACCGTGGCGATCGCATTCGAATCGGCGGTACTTTGCGCGGCCATAAACGCTAGTCCAATACCAAAAAAAGCGACCGCGATGCTGCAAGCTTTCATGATTGTGAGTTCCCTGGAGTCATCGGCATTTCGGAGTGTTTTCCGTAGTGCAGCTCTCTGCGGCGGTTGGTTCTGGAATCCTCTATGATGGGTAAGAGTTTAGTTTTCCTGGAGAACGTATGGCCCGCATCAGCTTGGTTGAACCCAGCTCGGCATCGCCGGAAGTGCGCGAGATTTATGAGACCACGCTCCGCGGCAAACCCGGGAATGTGCAGAAGGCTCTTGCCCATCG
>JASHNX010000143.1 GCA_030041415.1 Candidatus Sulfotelmatobacter sp. | reverse complement strand
AGCGCACGCTTGCGATCTCGATTCACACAAGAAAATTTGTACTGCTTTTTGTACCGCCAAACGACGATTTGCGAGGTTTTCTGCGTATCTAACCGAAGACGACTTAGGCAGCTAGAACCCGCGTCAGTGCTGGTTTTCCTTGTATTATTGAGAAATCTGAGTAGGATTGTCTCGGCGGTCAGAAACTCAAGGCAACGTTCGAGTCCTACCTGAGGAGCCATTCTTTTTCTACCCCACTGATTCCTCAATTGCTAAGACGCTGTGTTTTTAGCTGTTTCTAACGCTTTCCCCGAGATTTTGCTATTTTCTTCATATTAATAAGAATGGACGAACGAATGAAGCAAAGGGTGTCAGTCACCTCGCGATCGCCCGCTGGCTCGATCGCGACTGCCAGGCGTGTGCCAGCCAAGTGAGAGATCGGCGCTAAAAAAGTCAGGCAGTTGATCGCTTTTCTTGATGCTCATTTGTTTCCATCTTCGGGTATAATTCCGCGACTCTGGGCTGGCCAAATCTGTTTGCCTTTAAACAAAGCACAGAGGAATCAAGAAAACATAGGCAAGTGGGGTGAGTAATTAAACCTCGGGCGCGTGTGTGTATTCGCATCCAGCTTGCCTTTCGGGAGCCAACAATGGCAGGAATGGATCAGTGGGCGAGCAAGGAAGAGGATGGACGCAGTTCCGACCTTCGGGTTCGATCTCGACTCGTTACGAAGTACGCGATGCGTACGTTCGCGATGCTTATCTTCTTAGCCGGGTTCGCGACAGGACAATCGACCAGCCAACTCAACGGCAGTGTAACCGATCCCTCGGGGGCGACTGTTGCTTCCGCCAAGATTACGCTCACGGATACTGCAACGGGCTTACAGCGGACGACCACCAGCAACACCGCAGGCCTGTACCAATTTCTCGATGTCCCTCCCGGTGACTATCGCCTTGAAGCAAAGGCAACCGGCTTCGCGCCTTATGTCGCGTCCAAGGTCACTCTGGTCGTCAAGACGCCATCGACAGTCCACATTCAGCTTCAAATTGCAGGCGTGGCGGAATCGGTGACGGTGGAAGGACAAGCGCCTCTGATCAACCGCACCGACGCATCGCTCGGCAACGTAGTGGAGCAAGATCAAATCGCTGAGTTGCCGATTGCTGATCGCAATGTGGTTCAGTTGCTGAGCCTGCAGCCGGGTGTGGCATACCTCGGAAATCAGAGTCAGTCACTGCAAGACACAGATACTCGCAGCGGCGCCGTGAATGGACTGCGCAGCGACCAATCGAACGTGATGCTCGATGGCATCGGGGTGAACGACCAGAATAATGGTTACGCATTTACCAGCGTCTTGAATGTGCCGCCTGATTCGGTGGAGGAGTTCCGGGTGACTACGGCCAATGCCAATGCAGACTCGGGATATTCGAGCGGGGCGCAGGTCGCACTCGTGACTAAGAGCGGCACGAACACGTTTCATGGGTCGGCCTACGAGTACAACCGCAACACCATCTTCAGTGCCAATGATCCGTTCCTGAAAGAGTCGCAATTGAGCAGCGGTGAGCCCAACATAGCGCCGAAGCTTCTGCGCAATGTGTTCGGAGCCACCCTGGGCGGACCAATCAAGAAGAACCGGCTTTTTTTCTTCACCAATTATGAGGGCCGCCGCGATGCTCAAGGAACCAGCGTACTGCGCGACGTACCCAGCGCAACTTTGCGGGCTGGCGATCTGGTATATCTCTGCGCGACTCCTTCTCAGTGTCCTGGCGGGACAGTCAACGGCGTCAGCGGCGTCCAGCCGGGCTACTACGCCCTAAATCCCACTCAGATCACAGCCATGGATCCGCTACATCTCGGTCCGAATACGGCAGTCGAGAAAATTCTGAATGCATACCCCGCCGAAAACGAGAATGCGGGTGACGGAGTGAATATTCTCGGCTATCGCTTTGCATCGAACGCCGACTCTGAATACAACACTTACATTCTGAAAGGCGATTGGCACATCAACACCAGCGGCTCAGAGACCTTGTTCTGGCGGGGAGAGACGCAGAATTTCAAAGAGCCTGGGTTGCAGCAGTTCCCGGGGCAGGGTGCGTCGACAACTGTTCTGGACGACAGCAAGGGATCAACGGTCGGGTTGACTTCACTGATTTCTTCGACGCTGGTCAACGATTTTCACTGGGGCTACATCCGCCAGGGTGGAGAAACTGCGGGGACTTCTCAGAATCCTGCGGTTTTACTTAACGGTCTCGACAACCTCATTCCGTTTACTCGCTCCACAACGTTTTTTGTGCCAGTCAACCAGTTCAGCGACAACTTGAACTGGACGCGAAGAAATCACACGTTCGAGTTCGGGACGGACTTATTCATCATTCGCAACAACCGCAGCAGCTACGCGAATTCGTTCTCCGATGTGCAAACCAATGCCGTGTATTTGAACACGGGCGGGATTGCCAACACACCCAGCCCGCTGGATCCCGCAAACAACGGCTACCCTGCCGTCGATTCGAACTTCGGACCCAACTACGACAGCGCAACTACGATTCTGTTGGGAATTTTCGCCGAGGGTGACGGCATCTACAATTTCTCCAGGAATGGCGGTGCGCTGGCGCAGGGCACCGCCATCAACCGGCGATACGCAATCGACGATTATGAATTCTATGGGCAGGACGCGTGGCGGATCACGCCACGGTTCACGCTGACTTACGGACTGCGCTGGGTGCTCGAAGCTCCTCCGTACGAAACCAACGGATTGCAGGTTGCGCCTTGCGTAGAAGCACCGGGCGGAGGTTGCACGAATCAAAATGTCGCCGACTGGTTCAATCACACTGCACAATTAGCTGCGCAGGGCATGCCGGCCAATGATGCCGGCGAGATTTCTTTTGTCCTTGGAGGACCTGTAAACCATGGCCCCGGTCTCTGGAACTGGGATCACAAGGATTTTTCACCACGCGTAGCCTTCGCGTGGGCGCCGGATACCGGTGACGGATGGGTTTCCAAGATTTTGGGCAAGAAGGATCAGTTCTCAGTTCGCGGCGGTTACAACATCGTCTACGATCACTTCGGCATTCCGATCGTAAATAGCTTCGATCAGCATGGCTCATTCGGCCTCTCCACCGATCTCGGAAATCCAGCCGGAGTGGTGACCCCTGCGAATGCGCCGCGCTTTACCTGTCTTGTTCCCGGCGCTTCCGGTCAATCGTGTTTGCCGAAACCATGTCCAAGTCTGAATGATCCAGGTTGCCTCTTCGGACCTACGCCATCAGGCACCTTCCCGGTCACGCCAAGCAACACCGCTTTCGCCATTAACTGGGGACTGGACCAGAACGTGAAAACGCCTTACGCGCATATGTTCAATTTCTCGGTTTCTCGGCAACTCACCTCGAAGTCGTCACTGCAAATAGCATATGTGGGAAGCGTTGGGCGGCGTCTGCCATTGCAGGTCGATCTCGCCATGCCCGCCGATCCCACCGATCCCGCAAGCAAGACGAGCTATTTCCCCTCAGCCACGATTCTTTCGAAGGCGGCCGCTGCGGGAACCCCGGTGAGTCAAGTTCAGCCGGTCCCATTTTTCGAACATTTCTTTCCTGCCTGGGCTGGTGTCGGCACGCAAACTAATCTGGGCCTGAATGGACAGAGCGCGTCGAATCCCGCAGGTGACAATTGCGCCCCCGGCGCGTTGCCGGCCAACCCGACGGCGACGCAAAACATCTATGAGCTCTGGAATTGTTTCCCGCACAATGAAACCTTCTCTCTCTTCCTTATGGATTTGCCGGCTTCTATTACCGGATTGAGCCCGGCGCTCCCTAACAGCAAGTACGGACCCTACACTTTCTACCATGATCAGTTCGCGTCGCTTTATGCATGGCGCAACATTGGCACTTCCGACTACAACGCTCTTCAGGTGACTTACAACGCGCGCTGGGGAGCGAATCTGCAAGGACAATTCAACTACACATTTTCCAAATCGCTCGATGAAGCGTCGGCCGCGGAACGCATTGGCCCCTATGAAGGCACCGGTGGAACCGGGAATGATCTGAACGGCGGCGGCATTGTCATCAATTCATGGGATCCGCTTTCGTTGCGCGGTCTTTCGGACTTCAATGCCTTCAATCAGCTCAACGCGAACCT
>JASHNX010000142.1 GCA_030041415.1 Candidatus Sulfotelmatobacter sp. | reverse complement strand
TCCGACTTCGATCTCAAAGAATACGAAATGCCGATCAACACCCAGGGAGGCGTTCATACTAGTCTCGCCGACCTGCCGCTCTCCGTTCCGTTCGATTCGGTCAAGCATTACGAAGACTACATTGCGCGCTTGCATCAGATTCCGCGGGTGCTCAGCCAGAGCGAAGAGGTTTTGCGCGCCGGCGTGAAGGACAAGCTGGTAATGGTGCGCTTCTTAGCTGAAAAGATTCCTGCGCAGTGCGACGGCATCGTTGAGTCCGACCCATTTCTTCGGCCGACGAAGAAATATCCGGCCGATATCTCGCCGGAGGATCAGAAGCGCCTGACCGAGCAGATCACCGAGGCGGTTAACACCGATGTGATGCCGGCTTACAAGAATTTCGCAGCCTTCATTCGCACCGACTACGCGCCAAACGGCCGCACCACACTGGCAATCACCTCGCTTGCCGGCGGCGAAAAGCGCTACCAGAATGACATTTACGGCCGCACTACCACGCACATGACGCCCGATGAGATTCACCAACTGGGCTTGCGCGAGATAGATCGCATCGAAGCCGAGATGACGGCGATCGCGAAGAAAGAAGGTTTTTCCGACCTCGCGTCGTTCCGCGCTTCGATCAAAACAAACCCGAAGTACATTCCGACTTCCGCAGATCAGATTCTCGACGACTTCCGCCATTACATCGGGCAAATGGAGCCGAAGCTGCCGCAATTGTTCACCTTGCTGCCGAAGTCTCCCGTGACCGTAGAAGCGATCCCGGCGTTTCAAGCGGCGGCGATGACTCACTACGTGACTGGTACGCCTGATGGGAAACGGCCGGGCCGCGTTGTGGTTGCAACCTCCGATTTCGAGCATCGATCGCTGATTGATGACGAAGCTGTTGCCTATCACGAAGGCGTGCCGGGGCATCACATGCAGCTATCCGTTCAGCAGCAACTTCAGGGACTGCCCAAGTTCCGCCAGCACGGGCTCGGCTTCAATGCCTATATCGAAGGCTGGGCTTTGTATGCCGAGCAACTTGGCAAGGAAGTCGGTTTTTATCAGGACCCATTTTCCGACTATGGCCGCCTCTCGTCGGAACTTTTTCGCGCGGTGCGCCTGGTTGTCGATACCGGCATTCATTCCGAGGGATGGTCGCGCGATCAGGTCGTCGACTTCATGCGCAAATCCGGCGCTGTCGACGAGCCGACGATTCAGTCGGAAACGGACCGTTACATCTCCTGGCCGGCGCAAGCGTTGAGTTATAAGCTCGGCCAGCTTAAGTTTCTGGAACTTCGCGAACGGGCGAAGAAGGAACTCGGACCAAAGTTCGATATTCGAAAATTTCACGACGAAATGCTCGACGGCGGCACCCTTCCGCTGGACATGCTGGAAGCAAGAACGAATAAGTGGATTGAAGAGCAGAAAAACTAGAGCGAATATTCTGGATGGGATTTTGAAAGTAATCCGCCCGATTTCGTCAGTTGACTGGAACTATATTCGGCCCGCGCTTACAGTTCTCACGTGAGGATTTCGATGGGCGCAATCCTTGGCGTATCGCTAGGGCTGCTAGTTGGAACATTTGGGTTCTTCGTCATGAGGAATCCAATGCACTTGGCACTACTATCGTGGCAGAAGAGCTATTACCAGCGCATGGTGCTGGACACCATAATGCGGAATCAGCTTCGCATTCTGGGGGTTTTGATTTGCTTGTTCGGAAACAGTATTTTCGCGGCTTCACTTGGTTCTGCATTAAAGATGCGTTTCTTAAATACCGTTTCGGACGAACTCTGGGTCCTAATGGGGTTGGTTTTCTTTGCGGCTTGGGGTGTGGGACTGATCCTCGCAATTCGGCAACTCGTCAAAGGAGAGTTGTTTAAGTGGTGGCGGATTTGGAAGGTGAGTGCGGAACTTGGACCCATCGATGTTTTTCCGCGAGTCACGCCAAAGATGCAAAAGGAGGCGCGTCTCTTTACGATTGCCCTATCGTCCCTTGCGACGATCACAGTGGTAATTGCCATAATCCGTCGTTGACGTGACATCCGGATAACACTCAAGTTAGAGGTTTGTTAGTGCTGCAGTGCATAGCTCCGTCGGACAGCCGAGGCCGACTGCCCCTAACGATTGGAGCAGCCGATCCACTAGCCCCGGCAGAGTGCTCATCAGGTCGTCATAGATGACCGTCACCTCAAACAACACCGGTGGACTAATACGGCGAGAGGTGCAAGTCATGTGTCTGTTGAGGATTTAGCCGAAGATCTCGCTATGCGATCCGAGGCGAACCAACTGCAGCATAAACGTGTCAGGCTTGCGGTAGATCAAGAGTAGGTCAGGCTTGAGATGACATTCTCGATGGTCGTGCCATTCTCCCGACAGAGCATGATCGCGGTTACGATCGGGAAGCGGCTTGTCTTCTGACAGGAGTGCGACCAGCTCAGAAATAAGAAAATCGATTTCGCGACGATATTGCCCCTTCTTTTCGCGCTTGAAATCGCGTCGGAAAGCGCCAGTACGCTCAATCGTCCGCATTTAGATCAGACATCAGTTCCGAGACGCTGTTGAATGATCGCAAACCGCCTTTCCGAGCTTCCCGCATCGCGGCGGCCGTTTCTGCATTCGGCACCTTGACCTCAAAGGGCAGGGATTTCTCTTTGGCGACTCTCGTCAGCAGGACACGCACCGCGTCGGAGACGGACAGTCCCATTGCGGCAAGCGTTTTGGCCGCCTTCGCCTTAATCCGCTTCTCAACTCGAACGTGAACCATCTCGGTTGCAGCCATGGAACCCTCCTGAGATACATTGTATCTCAGGAGGGTAGCGATTGCGGTCCAGATTGACCATTCCGCGGCTCAGTTTGACAAAGCCTGAAGCGAGGCTCCAAAGGGCCAGGCCACCCGAGCTTACGGCAGCCGGTCCATCAATCCCGGCAGCGTCTTCATCAGGTCGTTGTAGATGACCATCACCGCGAAGAGCACAAGGAAAACGAATGCCGCCTGGTAAACGCGCTCTTTGATTCGCAGGCTGACGTCGCGGCGCATCAGGCCTTCGATCAGAAGGAAGAGAATTACGCCGCCATCGAGAATCGGAATCGGCAGCAGGTTGAAGATGCCCAGGTTCAGGCTGATTCCTGCAGTCAGCTCCATCAGCGGAGTCCAGCCTTTTTGCTGCGCGGCGTAACCGGCATCCTGCGCAATGCCAATCGGCCCTGAAACCGCGCGAAGCGAGACTTTCCGCTCAACAATTTTCTTGGCCAGCTGCAGTATCAGCACGGAATACTTCTTGTTCTGATCGAGCGAGAGGCTCAGGGCTTGCGCGAATGGCAATGTCGTGACCTTCGTCTCGCTCTTGTTTAAGAAACCGAGCCGGTACCGCTCCTGCCCGGGATCTTCGGTCTTTGACAGCACCGGTGTTACGTGAAGAGACAATGTCTGATTGCCGCGAATCACCGTGAGATCGACTGGCTGGCTCTTCGTCTGTTGCAGACGCTCGATCATGGTCTCGATGGAAATGAGCGGCTTGCCATTCATGGCTACAATTCGGTCGTCTTCTTGCAGCCCGATCTTCGCCGCCGGCGTATCGGCCTCCACATGGCCAACGATCACCGGTTCCGTTGGATACCACCCGGCCGAACCAACGTCAGAGCTGGTCACGGGCTGGGGAACAATGGTCTTTTGCAGAATCTGATCGCCGCGCTGGATGGTGATGTTCAGCGGCTGGTTGGGACTGAGCCAGACCTGCGGCTGGAGTTGTTCCCACGTGGGATTCTTGATCCCATCGACCTGAATAATCCGGTCGCCCGGCTGCACGCCTGCTTTTGCCGCAGGAGAGCCATCCTTGATTCCTTCAATCACCGCCGGCTTATCGAGAAAGACCGGGTATTCGTAATGCACCATGTAAACCACGGTCAGCAGAAAAATCGCCAGCAGAATATTCATTGCCGGGCCGGCAATGGCAATCAGAAAGCGGTGCCAGCGCGGATGCGACAGGAATTCAGCTGGATCGCCGGTGCGCTCATCCATTGGATTTTCGCCGCTCATCTTGACGTAGCCGCCGAGAGGAATAGCATTGATGCGGTAATCGGTGTCGCCTTTGCGAATACCGAAAAGGCGCTTCCCGAACCCAATGGCAAACTGCTCCACGCGCACTCCAAGCAGCTTGGCCACCGCGTAGTGGCCCAACTCATGGATCAGAATCATGAAGCCCAGAACAACTGCAACTGCTACCACGGAGATAATGAAATCAGACATAAATAAACTTACTGCACCGCCCTTGTTTAGATTCAACTACACCATAGACGTTGCGCGGGGTGAAACGCTTTTTTTAATCCGGGATATCCGTTCCTGAGCATATCGGCGCGCCTCAGCATCCGCTTCCAGCACCTTTGCGATCGACTCCAGCTTCCCAGGATTTGATGCCGAAACTGCGTCCTCAATGATTTCGGGGATCTCATTGAAGCCGATACTGCCTTCCAGAAACGCGGCCACTGCGACCTCGTCCGCCGCATTCAGCGCGACCGTTCTCGCGCCTCCGGCTTCCGCCGCCTCATACGCTATACGAAGACAAGGAAATTTATTCATGTCGGGAGGCGAGAAGTCCAGATGACGCAAGTTACTCACTGGGTAGCGCAGATCGGAGTGAATCCGCTCTGGATATGTTAAGGCATAGAGGATCGGCAACCGCATGTCGGTCACGGAAAACTGCGCCAGAATGCTGCCATCGACAAATTCGACCATGGAATGAATCGTCGACTGCGGATGCACCATGACCTGCACTTTTGCCGGAAGAACGTTAAACAAGCGGCAGGCTTCAATCACCTCGAAGCCTTTGTTCATCAAGGTCGCCGAGTCGATGGTGATGCGCTTACCCATCTTCCACGTGGGATGATTCAGCGCTTGCTCCACCGTAATCGAGCTGAACTTCGCCTGCGGCGTATTAAGAAATGGGCCACCTGAGGCAGTGAGCCAGATGCGCTCGACTTCTTCCATCCGTCCGCCGCGCAGGCACTGATGAACCGCGTTGTGTTCGCTATCGATGGGCAGCAGCGGCTTGCCGTGGCGCCGCGCTTCGGCAGTGATCAACTCACCGGCAGTCACCAGGCATTCCTTGTTCGCGACGCCAATCGTCTTGCCCGCTTTGACCGCTTCGTAGGTCGCCTCTAGGCCCGCAACGCCGACGATTGCGCTGACCACGAAATCGACATCCGGGTGCGTGGCCAGATGCACTAACCCAGCCGGGCCATGCACTACATCAATTCCGGAAATTCCGGCTCGATTGAGGCGCGAACGAAGAATCTCGGCATCCGCTTCCGACGCCATCGCCGCGACACGAGGACGCCAGCGCTCCACCTGCTCGAACGCCGCGCTCACATTTTTTCCAGCCGCCAGAGCCACGACCTGAAAGCGATCGGGATAGGATTCGACAACGCCGAGTGTGCTGCGCCCGATCGATCCTGTGGAGCCCAGTATGGCGATGCGCTTCATTCGAGGAAGGAATCGCCTCACGCAGGAGGCGAACCATTATTTTACGCGTTACCAGGGGCGAGCGGGAGGAAAGAATGCAGAGCAGTAGAGCCAAAGCACCGGAATGGCGAACAGGAGAGCATCAATGCGGTCGAACATACCGCCATGGCCGGGCAAAAGCGTGCCGGAGTCTTTTGCGCCGGCTCCGCGCTTGATCAACGATTCAACGAGATCGCCGAGTTGTGCCGCGACGTTGAGAAGAATGGTCAGCAAGAGGATGGGCCAAAGATCGGGTTTTTCCAGTCCGAATAATCCATCCCGACGGCCTATCATGCCAATACGAAGAAGAAATGAACTGATCGGCAGGGCGTAGGCGAACAGAACCATCCCGACTATAACGCTGGCGATCATCGAAGCGGCCGCGCCTTCCCAGGTTTTTTTGGGGCTGATGCGGGGAGACATCAGATGCCTGCCCAGAGAGCGTCCGATGAAATAGGCGAACACATCTCCCGCCCAGACCACAAAAAATAAATAAAGCAGCCAGAACGCACCCGCGATCTGTTGGCGAAGCTGCACCAGCATGGCCAACGGCACGGCAATATAGACGAACGCAAATGCCGAAGCAGATGCTGACGGATAGGCCCCTTTCAGATCGGTGCCGCGCATGGCAACCGTTAAGAACAGGAACGGCGCGATTGCGCAGGCAAATCCCGTGCCAACCACAAACTTCAAGGCCGACAGCTGCGGTGCTTGACTTGCGCTGACTAGTACGAGAAAGAGAAAAAACAGGGCTACAAAGCAATATGTAGGCAGGTCTAACGGGTGTATTCCGAGAGATTCGGTCAATTTTAAAAACTCCTGCACCGTAACCAGCGCGACGGCCGCCGCGACGAATGCGACTACCGGCACTGGCGCGCGGAGCACCAGAGCCAGAACTATCGGAATCAGCACGACGGCGGTCGCGATTCGTTTCAGCAAGAGAGTCTTTGAAAAAAGCGAATGACCATTTAACCACAGAGATACCGGGAACACAGCCAATGGCACGAAAACGGTTCGATTGTCGGCGATTTTCCCTTTGGCGGGGAGATTCCGCTCGCGAGGGTTCTGCTAATTTACAGCTTTTTCGTGCGTGGGATGCCGCGGTTGCGCGTGGGAGTCGCCGTTCAATCCGCCGTATCGACGCTCCCGTTTCTGATATTCCGCGATGGCTTCAAGCAAATGCACGCCGCGAAAATCCGGCCATAAAGTCGGCGTGACATAAATCTCGGCGTACGCCAGTTGCCACAGCAAAAAGTTGCTCAGCCGCATTTCACCTGACGTGCGCACGACTAAATCCGGATCGGGCAGGTGACGCGTGTAAAGGTGCTCGCGGATGGTGTCTTCGTCGATTTTCAGGTGCTCGACGCCGCCGTTTTGCGAGGCCGCTTTCACGATCGAGCGGAATGCGTCGACCAGTTCGCTGCGCGCGCTGTAGTTCAAGGCCAGAGTGAGCACCGTGCCTGTATTTTTTGCCGTGCTTTCGCGCGCCCATTCCATGCGCTCCTGCACATCCTCTGGCAGCTCTCGCCGGCGTCCGATATATTCCAGCCGGATGTTGTTGTTGTTCAGCGTGGGCAGTTCAGCCTTGAGATATCGGCCGAGCAGGCGCATGAGAAAATCGACTTCACTTTTTGGCCGCTTCTTCCAATTTTCTTCGGAAAATGCGTAGAGAGTGATGGCATGAATACCGATCCGTGCCGCGGTCTCTACAGTCGAGCGCACGGCTGCGACTCCGGCGCGGTGGCCGGCAACGCGAGGCAAATGACGCCGTTTAGCCCAGCGTCCGTTGCCATCCATGATTACCGCGATGTGTCGAGGGAGCCGCTCTGGATCAAGCTGCCGGTAAATCTCACTCTCCTTATGATCCAGCCCGGCGGGAACTCTCGGCAAGGTCTATCCCCTTCCGAATGTTGAGGCTAACACGGGCGGCAGCGGCGAGGCAATGAGGGATTCTCACGAATCGATTTTACCCGCGGTGCGGCGTCATGCGGGGAAACCGCAACCGGCCAGCGATCAGATTACGAATCCGCCACGAGCCAGTCGAGAGCTTCTTCGCGCGTCTTGAAGATGGGGAAATCGCGCTGGGAGAAATTCTTGAAGTGTTCGTAATAAACCTCCGGTACGCTCTCGGTTCCGATCCAGGCGGATCGCTTCACGAACGGCCGGTCGAGCACAAGCACTTCTTTCAAGCGAGTGGCAACTTTTTTATCGACCTGGGCGCCCGCGAAGTCGGCAAAAATCAGCACCGAATTCGGAGGATGATGGGAGACATTGGCGCGAATCTGATCGAGTAACAGCAACAATTCCTTCGAAGTGCAATTGCTGAAGTCCACGGCATAGACGGCTTTGCCCTTGTGCTTGATAAAGCGCAAGCGCTCGTCGATGGAATGCTCGCTCGAACTCATGGAAGCCTCGAACTCATGCCAGTCTTGAAGTCACCCCAACAACGATTCGACTACTTCGTAAGCCCCGTTCAATGCGGAATCCAGCGCAGCGGAGTCCTTTCCGCCGGCTTCGGCCAGATCGGGACGGCCTCCGCCTTTACCGCCGACTTTCTGCGCGACCGGGCCGATCACTTTGCCCGCCTGAACTTTACTCGTAAGATCTTTTGTTACGCCAACAATCAGCGAGACGTTGCCGTTGCTCGCGGATCCCAGCACGACCACGCCCGAGCCGATCTTCTCGCGCAGTTGATCGACCAACGTGCGCATCTGTGGCCTTTCGAGATTATCGACGCGATGCGCCAGAACCTTTACGCCTTTTACATCTTTGATTTTTTCGCTGATGTTGGCTGTGCTCGAAGACGCCGACTTCATGCGCGCCTGATCGAGTTCGCGCGTAAGGCGCTTGATCTCGGAATCTTTCTTTTCGAACTCGGCCTTTAACGCATCGGCGGGAGATGCTGACTCACCATTTGTCGTGACACTGGCGACGAAGTTTTCGAGCTTGTGATCCTTGCGAAAATGCGCAAGCGATCCCGTGCCTGTAACCGCTTCCACCCTCCGCACTCCCGAAGACACGCTGCCTTCTTTCAGAATTTTGATTAGGCCAATCTCGCCCGTCGCGCCGGTATGCGTGCCGCCGCAGAGTTCGGTCGAGAAATCGCCGATCCGTACCACGCGCACCTTGTCGCCGTACTTTTCGCCGAACAGCGCCATCGCATGATATTGATTGATCGCCTCTTCAATCGGCACATCGGTGATGGTCTCGACGATCTGGTTGCGCAGAACTTCCTTGTTGATGATGTCTTCGATGTCCTGCAACTCTTCGTCTTCGACCGCAGTGAAATGCGAAAAGTCGAAGCGCAGGTGATCAGGCGCAACCAGCGACCCCGCCTGCTTCACATGCTTGCCCAGGACCTCCCGCAGTCCGGCGTGGAGAAGATGCGTAGCCGTATGGTTGCGCATGGTGGACTCGCGGATTTCGGCGTTGACGACGGCATCAACGTGATCACCGACGCGAATCGGCTGCTTCGCGACGACTTGGTGCGCTCTTACTCCTTGAATCGGCGCATAGCACCCGGTCACTTCGGCGATGACGGTGTTGTGGTCGTCGGAGTAGAACCATCCCTTGTCGCCAACTTGGCCGCCGGAATCAGCGTAGAACGGCGTGTGATCGAGGATGACCTCGCCCGATTCTCCAGCTCTGAGTTCCGGCAGCGCGTCGCCGCTACGAATGACGGCGACGACACGGCAACCACTTGCTCTTGTTACCCCATAACCCACGAATCGCGAATTCTTTCCGAAGGTAGTTTTCCCCGGAAGGACCACGCTTTGTCCAGCCTGTGGATTGTTAGCCAACATCAGGGCAACGTAAAAAGGGGTTGCCGTCTGCTTGGCCGCGCCTTTCCAGGAAGCGCGGGCGCGAGATTTCTGTTCTTCCATCGCGCGGTCGAAACCGGCTTGATCGAATTCGATTCCGCGATCGCGTGCGGAATCCTGCATGAAGTCCATGGGCAGGCCGTACGTGTCATACAGCCTGAATGCCTCGTCCCCGGGATAAACAAGAACTCCGCCGCGTCTGAAAGAGGGAGAAGTCGGGTTCACCTTCACCATCTCTAGGTCCCGCTCCAGGCGCTCTAAACCAACCTCCAACGTATTTGCAAACCGCGACTCCTCTGATAGCACTACTTTCGAGATGCGGTCCGATGTTTCTCTCAACTCAGGATACGCATCCTGCATCAGATCGCGTACCGCGAACACCATCTCGTGCAGAAACGGCTTCGTTTGCCCCAGCAGTCGGCCGTGCGTAATGGCGCGCCGAATGATTTTGCGCAACACATATCCACGACCTTCATTCGACGGCAGCACTCCATCCGAAATCAGAAACGTTGCTGCGCGCGAGTGGTCGGCGATCACGCGCAGCGATGCAGCGGATTTTGTATGCGCCTCTTTGTCCAACTCCTTCTTAAGCGAAGCTCCGGTCAACTCTGCCGCCCGCTTGATCAGCGGCGTGAACAAATCCGTCTCATAGTTCGAAATCACGCCCTGCAGCACCGCCGTCACGCGCTCCAAACCCATGCCAGTATCAATCGAAGGCTTTGGCAGTGGATTCAGCTTCCCGCTCGCATCGCGGTCGAACTGCATGAACACCAGATTCCAGATCTCAACATACCGCCCGCAATCGCAAGGAAAATGGCATTCGGCATGGCCGTGCTCCGATGCGCTTGGGCCCATGTCGTAATGAATCTCGCTGCATGGACCGCAAGGGCCGGTATCGCCCATCTGCCAGAAATTATCCTTCAGGCCCATCTCGAAGATTCGGGCCTTCGGCACGCCCTGCGTCGCCCACAAATCGTAGGCCTCAGCATCGCGCGGCACGCCGCCTTCTCCGTTGAAGACCGTCACGTAGAGTTTGTTCTTGTCGATGCCGAACCAATCTTTCGACGTGACCAACTCCCATGCGTAGGCGATTGCGTCCTTCTTGAAATAGTCGCCGAAGGAAAAATTGCCCAGCATCTCGAAAAACGTGTGATGGCGATTGGTGAAGCCGACATTTTCGAGATCGTTGTGCTTACCGCCAGCACGCACGCACTTTTGCGAAGTTGTCGCGCGGTTGTAGTCACGCTTTTCCAGGCCGAGGAAGACATCCTTGAACTGGTTCATCCCCGCGTTCGTAAACAGCAGCGTGGGATCGTTCGCCGGCACGAGCGACGACGAATGTACCTCCTTGTGCCCTTTTTGCACGAAGAAGTCGAGGAACTTGCGGCGAATTTCGGAGCCGGTCAGCATGGTCAATCGCAGACACGATTTTAGCATTCGCAATCTGAACGCTTACGTCGATGATCGTCTCGAGCCCGGCGTCATCCCGAAGGCTCGCGCTTTCACCAGCGAGCCGAGGGATCTCAGATGGCAGGATCTCTATGAAGGAGATCCCTCGCTCCGCCCGGAGAGAACGGCTCCGCTCGGGACGACGCCGAGGCGGACCGCGAAAGGAGGTGGATAGCGACGATCCTGCCACGTCAGCCTGTGCTAATCTCCCGCTATGGCAAAAGCAATTTCTTCGGAGCACGCAGGCCGCATCGCGGCGCATCCCAAGCACTTTCTCAGCGATAAAGTGGAGCACTTTACCGAATCGGTGATTCGCGAGATGACGCGCCAGGCGATGCTCTATGGCGCGGTCAACTTGGCCCAGGGATTTCCGGATTTTTCCGCTCCCGAGGAAATCAAGCAGGCTGCGCGCGCGGCGATTGAAAAAGACCTCAATCAGTACGCAATTACCTGGGGCGCGAAAAGTTTACGCAATGCCATTGTGCGGCAGATGGGCGTCTGGCAAGGCATCCCGGTCGATCCAGAAAAAGAAGTGACGGTTTGCTGCGGCTCGACCGAAGCCATGATTTCGACTCTGCTGGCGGTTTGCAACGCGGGCGATGAAGTAGTCGTCTTCGAACCTTTCTATGAAAATTACGGACCGGATTCAATCTTGAGTGGCGCACGCCCTCATTTTGTGAAATTGCGCCCGCCTGAAAATGGAAGCGGCGAGTGGACATTTGATGAAAAAGAATTGCGGCGCGCCTTCGACCAGCATACGAAAGCAATCGTTCTCAATACGCCGAATAATCCCACTGGCAAGGTTTTCACACGCGCCGAGCTCGAAATGATTCGCGATCTCTGCCTTGAATTCGATGTGCTCGCGATCACGGATGAAATCTACGAACACATTCTCTACGACGGCACCAAGCATATTTCCATGGCTTCGCTCGACGGGATGCGCGAGCGCACGGTGACCATCAACGGCATGTCAAAAACCTACAGCGTCACCGGATGGCGCGTGGGGTGGGCGGTTGCGCCGGAGAAGATTACCAACGCGATCCGCAAAGTGCACGATTTTCTGACCGTCGGCGCACCCGCTCCACTGCAAGAGGCCGGCGCCGCAGCTCTCAGTTTGCCCCCGGAATATTACGCAAAGCTAGCCGAAGGTTACCGTACGCGCCGCGATCACCTGCTTCCCGCCCTCGAATCCGCCGGCATCAGATGCTTTCTTCCGCGCGGAGCCTATTACGTCATGACCGATATATCGCAGTTCGGTTTTGCCGATGACGTCGCGTTCGTGAATTACCTAGTGAAGGAGATTGGAGTGGCCGCGGTGCCCGGCTCGAGTTTTTATCGTGATGCACAGGATGGCGCGCAGCAGGTGCGCTTCGCATTCTGCAAGAAACTCGAAACTCTGGATGCGGCCACCGCGAAGTTGGCGAAGCTGCGGCACCGATAGGTACCTGCGTGCACGAATGGGCCATCCTCAAGCCCATGGGGCGAAGAGTATACTGCGACAAAGTTCGAAATTCTCCTCAGGGAAATGAGCGCAATTATGGCTTTGGAAGCGGCAGAGCAAGTAACGGAACAGGTTCCGGTGGATCAGTTTCAGGCCCTCGAAGAAAAAATCTATCGCACTATTGAGTTGTATAAATCGGCACGCAAGGCGCAGGCGGCGGCCGAGCGCGACGCGCAGCGATTGCGTGAGCAACTGGAAGAGCGCGAGGAGCAACTGATTACGTTGCGACGCGAGTCCGTGCAGTTGAAGAAAGAGCGCGAGGAAGTCCGAAGCCGAGTCGAGCGTATGCTGGAGCAGATAGATTCGATCGAAGAGCAGCGCGCCAGCTAGATGCGCGCACCGGAACGCATCGGACGATGAAACCAGAACTTCAACCACAGATGGCAACGGCTATCAAAAATTCGCTGGTGAGAGACGCACAGAACGGCAGCGTGCGGGTCGAGATCTTCGATCAGGCTTACAACCTGCGCGGTTCCGATCCGGAATACATCATGAAGCTGGCAGAGTATGTCGACTCCAAGATGCGGGCCGTCGCCGAAGCGACCAACACGATCGACACCGTGCGCCTGGCTGTACTGGCGGCCTTGAACATTGCTGACGAGTATCAGATGCTGAAGCGGAATCAGGACAGCGGCTCTATCGATTATCAGAAGCGCGCGCGAAAGCTGGCCAATGCTCTCGACGAAGTTTTGGACGATCCTCGCAAGGCGGGATAGTTTAATCAGTCTCCTCTCTGACTAGTTTCCTCTTCCAGTTGGCTCAAAACCCCGTCGTCAACGTCCCACTTTTTCAGGATTGAGAAAATTGTCTTTGTACTGAACCCTCCACGGGCCAATTGGCGAAAGACGCGTGCAGTTTCTTTCTGATTTTTCGGTTTTGCGAGCCGTTTTCGCCGCAGAAATTCGCGGGCCTGCTTCTCTTCGCTGATGCCTTCAAACGCGGCATTTACGGCCTTGTCGATGAGATCGCCATGCACACCTTTGATTTTCAGGTCGGTTGCTATCCGCCTGCGGCCGAATTTCTGATTGTCGCGCCGCAAAGCCGAGAAATAGGCCGCGTACTGTGAGTCATTGAGATAGCCGTTGTCTTTCAATCTTCGAATGATCAGCTCAACCAGCGTCTGGCCATATTCCGTCTCGGCTTCCACACGCGCCCGCAACAGCCGCTTCAATTCCGCAACCGTCCGCATGCGGCGCGCCAGCGCGCCGACGGCGTATTCGTATAGTTCATCTTCAGAATAAAATTTGTTTTGAGCGCGGCGGCCAAATGCCATGCGGCAACGATAGCCCGATTCGATCCTTCAGGGAAGTGGAAGGCTTATGGATTCTTAGACCGCCTCCTGAAGGTCGGCGGCTGCTGCTACGTCAGCCCGTGGAATCCGCCTCGCAGAAATTCCAGGTGTAGCTTCTCTAGGGTGTGATACATGAGCCAGAAAGCTGGCAGCTCCAGCGCGGCAGTTAACAGCCTGAGCCACAAAGGAATTTTCTGCGACAGCAGCATCCACGGGAGAAGAATTGCCGCGAGAATCAGAACGGGCGCACAAAGGATGGTTCCGGCTTTTGCAATTTGAGGCAGTACGACCAATAAGATCATCCCTGTGAGCAGGGAGAATGCTCCGAAGATCCGCATGCTTGCAAAAATGAAGGGTAACGACCACACCACTAAAGACGGAAGGAAGGCGCAGAACGCCAGGACAAGATTGAGTGGAACTAGCAAAGCTTGCGCACCAGGATCAGAGCGATGGCTAGCTTGCATAGCTATCTTTGCCTCTTGTCCGGTCGGAGATAGCGGCCGGATTTAGCGCCCAAATCCCGCCGACTGCATCGACTGGCGCGAAATATCTGCCGTCGACGCAATGCCCTGCATGCGCAGCTTGAAGTCGTCGGCGTTCGAAGCGTTCTCAAGGGCCGTTTCGTAATTGACGAGACCGGCCTGAAACAAATCCCATAAAGATTGATCGAAAGTCTGCATGCCGTACTGCGAAGTGCCGGCGGCAATGGCATCGCGGATCGAACGGGTTTTTTCCGGAACGAGGATACATTCGCGAATGAACGCGGTATTGATCATGACTTCGACCGCGGGCACGCGGCCATCGGTGTCACAGCGCCGAACCAGACGCTGGCTGACGATGGCGCGCAGCACGGCCGCGAGCTGCAGGCGAATCTGCTTTTGCTCTGGCGGAGGAAAGATGGAAATCACGCGGTTGATGGTTTCTACCGCGTCCAATGTGTGCAGGGTCGAGAAAACCATGTGACCGGTTTCGGCAGCGTGCAGCGCCGTCGAAATCGTTTCCAGGTCGCGCATTTCGCCGACCAGAATCACGTCGGGATCCTGACGCAAAGAAGCACGCAACGCCGAACTGAATGAAGGGGTATCGACGCCGATTTCGCGTTGGTTGACGTAGCCCTTCTTGTCGCGATGCAGAAATTCGATGGGGTCTTCGATCGTAATAATGTGTTCGGCGCGGCTGGAGTTCACGCGATCGACCATTGCCGCCAGCGTGGTCGACTTACCGGAGCCGGTGACGCCCGTGACCAGCACCAACCCGCGCGGCATTTCGCAAATCTGCTCCACCACTTTCGGCAGAAATAATTCATCCAGCGCACGAATCTTGGTGGGAATAACGCGCAGCACCAGCCCGACGTTGCCGCGCTGCTGAAAGATATTCACACGGAAGCGGCCCAGACCGGCTACTCCGTAGGCCATATCGATTTCTGTCGTTTCTTTGAATTTTTGCTTCTGCCGCGCTGACATCATACTGAAGGCCATGGTCAGCATATCTTCCGCGCTCACGCGCGGCTGGTCGGTCAAAGGCGAGAGTTCTCCATCAACGCGTAAGTGAGGATAGTTTCCCACCTTCAAATGCAAGTCGGAGGCTTTGCGTTCAGTCGCAATGCGCAGCAGATCGTCAATATTCATCGCAGAGGTTTTCCGGGGAGGCGGTCGGCCTCCAAGCTCTGCTTATGATGGACTGAATCGTAACTTTGCTAAAGATGACCTAGGTAATAGTGACGAAGTACACGCCTCAGCGAATGGAATCGGTCTTGATCGACTCGTCGCTGCAATTCCGGTTACACGTCGCTTATGCGTTGGAACTCAAGGCAGAGTGGCTCTGACCCTTCGATGGGCGGCAGGCGAACCTGGCGGAGGCGCGACGGGTTGAACGTTTTGTAGCCCACACCTATCCCCGTTCTCATTTGAGGTGTACTATTCCCGCCATGGCAAAGCCCACCAGGTTTAGCCGGACATGTTTTTGGTCAATGAGTTGGGAAACCGGTTGAAATAACACGATCGTGACAAATTTCAAAAGCTCTTGGATGATCCCTACTCTTCCTCTTCCTTCACCTCACCTCGTTCGGCTTTGGCCTTCTCAATAATCTTCTCCTGCAATTGTCCGGGTACGGTGTCGTAGTGATGCATCTCCATGTTGAACGAGCCACGGCCCTGGGTCATCGAAGTTAGATCCACGCCGTAGGTCAGCATCTCGGCCATGGGCACTTCGGCCTTCACGATAGTGTTGCCGCCCTTGTTGTCCATGCCCTGGATGCGGCCGCGGCGACTGTTGAGGTCGCCCATGATCGAGCCGGCGAAATCATCAGGCACGGTGATCTCCACATTCATGATCGGCTCGAGCAGCGTGGGCTTGGCCACTTCCATTGCCTTCTTGAAGGCAATGCGGCCAGCCATCTGGAACGAGAGATCGTTGGAATCCACATCGTGGTACGAGCCGTCGTAAAGAACCACACGAAAGTCGACCACGGGATATCCCGCGAGATAACCGCGCGCCGCGGCGTCCTTAATTCCCTTTTCGACAGCAGGAATAAAGTTCTTCGGGATCGCGCCGCCGAAAATGTCGTTGACAAATTCGAACTGGCCGCCGCGCGCGAGGGGCTCCATTTTGATTTTGCAATCGCCGTATTGTCCGTGGCCACCGGTCTGCTTTTTGTGGCGCCCCTGCACATCAGCTTTGGCGCGGATGGTTTCGCGATACGGGACCTTCGGCGCTTTCAAAACAACTTCGGTGTGATAGCGCTTCTTTAACTTTGAAACCGTGACTTCAATGTGCTGCTGGCCGGTTCCCGCGATGAGAAATTCTTTCGTCTGCGGATCGCGGAAGAATCGCAGCATGGCGTCTTCTTCCATCAGCTTGTGAATGCCGGGACCCAGCTTATCTTCATCGGCGCGGGACTTCGGCTCAATCGCGAACGTGATCGCTGGTTCGGGCAGCTTCACGCGCGGATACTGAATCGGTGCGGACTTGTCGCCCAGTGTGTCGCCGGTGAGCGTGTCTTTCAGTTTCGCGACTGCACCAATGTCGCCCGCATGAAGTTCATTCACCTGAACGGCTGTCTTACCCTGCATGACTGAAATGTGCGATAGCTTCTCGGCCGAGTTGCGCGAAAAATTCTGAACCGTTGCTTCGTTTTTCAGCACTCCGGAAAAAACTTTGAAATACGAAATGCGCCCCGCAAAAGCATCGTTGATGGTTTTGAAAACATACAGCGAAACCGGTTCGGCATCGGTCTCATGCCGCTTGGGAGCGTCTCCGTTGCCGGAAGCAGATGCCTCGCCCTGTACCCACTCGTGCTCGGAAGGCGCGGGCGTGTAATCGACAATGAAATCCATCACCCGGTCCGCTCCGACGTTTCCCAAGCCCGAAGCAAAGATCACCGGAAAAATCTTGTCCTCGCGAATGGCATTGTGCAGCGCAGGAATCAGATCTTCTTCGCCGAGCGTTCCTGCTTCAAAGAATTTCTCCATCAGCTTGTCGTCGCCCTCGGCGACCAATTCCACCAGCCTTTCGTGTGCCGCCTGCGCCTGATCCTTCAAATTCGCGGGGATCTCGCTCTCTTTTCCTTTTCCGTTTCCGCCAAGCTCATACGTGTAAGCCTTCATCCTCACCAGGTCGATCACGCCTGACAAATTCTTTTCCGCTCCAATCGGCAACTCGATGGGAATCACGTCCCGGCCGAAGGCCGTGGTCAGTGATTCCAGGACTCGCTCTGCGCTCGCGCGGTCACGATCCATACGGTTCACTACGATTAGCCGCGGCGTCTTGAATTCTTCGCAGTCATTCCAAACCTTCTGGGTCACGACTTCGACGCCCGCAACACCATCGACAACCACAATCGCCGCATCGACTACCGGCAGGACAAGTTTGGCTTCGTGAACGAACATATTGAAGCCGGGGGTGTCGAGAATGTTGATTTTGGTCTTGCCCCATTCGGCGTAAGAGCCCGAGGCGGAAATCGACATCTTGCGGGCAATTTCCTCTTCGTCATAGTCGGTAATGGACGAACCATCGTCCACGCGACCTGGCCGTGGCGTGGTTCCGGCTGTGTAAAGCATGGCCGAGACTAGCGTGGTTTTCCCGGCCTTACCGTGTCCGACAATCGCAACATTACGAATGTTTTCTCC
>JASHNX010000141.1 GCA_030041415.1 Candidatus Sulfotelmatobacter sp. | reverse complement strand
TCCGCGCCAACGTTTCCCAATCCCGACGCGAAGATCACAGGGAAGATCTTGTCCTCGCGAATGGCATTATGCAGGGCCGGAATTAAGTCTTCTTCGCCCAGCGTTCCCGCTTCGAAGAATTTCTCCATCAGCTTGTCGTCGCCTTCGGCGACGAGTTCGACGAGTTTCTCGTGCGCAGCCTGCGCCTGATCTTTGAGATTCGTGGGAATTTCGGTCTCTTTTCCCTTGCCGTTTCCGCCCAGCTCATAGAGATAAGCCTTCATCCTCACCAGGTCGATCACGCCCGACAGGTTTTTCTCGCTTCCGATGGGCAACTCAATGGGAATCACGTCCCGGCCGAACGCGGTGGTCAAGGACTCCAGAACGCGCTCTGCATTGGCGCGGTCGCGATCCATGCGGTTCACAACAATGAGGCGGGGTGTCTTGAATTCCTCGCAGTCGTTCCAAACTTTCTGGGTAACCACCTCGACTCCCGCGACGCCATCGACAACTACAATCGCCGCATCCACCACCGGCAGAACCAATTTGGCTTCGTGAACAAACATATTGAACCCGGGAGTGTCGATGATGTTGATCTTCGTCTTGTCCCACTCGACATAGGACGCCGAAGCGGAAATCGACATTTTGCGAGCAACTTCTTCTTCGTCGTAGTCGGTAATGGACGAACCATCGTCCACGCGACCCAGCCGTGGCGTGGCTCCGGCCGTGTAAAGCATGGCCGAAACCAGCGTGGTTTTGCCGGCCTTGCCGTGCCCGACAATCGCAACATTTCGAATGTTTTCTCCGGAATAGACTTTCACGAGTAGGCTCCTTCGCAGGCGTGCAAAGCGGAAAGGCCCAGAAGAGGATTAGTGCCGTATGCAGGCCAGCCCAACAACACCCGCCAAAACCTAGGATGCTAACACGCTTGAAAGCGCCGTCTCAACTACGGCAGCCGACCATAGCGAAACGCCCAGGGAATCACTCGACGTCGATCTCCGCTCCCTCATCCTCCATCCCAACGCTTTAGCAGCCTTCTACACCAAAGTCACTTTGCGTCCCGGCAGCACCATGGAAGAATGCGCTTGCCCATTCACTTCGACGCCCTGATTCCCATGATGAAGCAGGTCGCAGTGGGGATGCAGTTTGCTGAAAGAGGACAGTCGTGATCTGGTATTTCGTTTTCTTCTTTATTTCGGGCTTCTGCAGCGTACTTTACGAACTGGTCTGGCTACGCCTATCCATGTCGCAGTTCGGCGTGACCACCGCCATGGTTTCGATCGTACTTTCGGCTTTCATGGCAGGGCTTGGACTGGGATCCTGGGCAGTCGGAATCTGGATTCGCGAACGTGGAACAACTCGCATTTCGGCCCTTCGAATCTACGGAACCGTTGAAGTTCTGATTGGCATTTCGGGACTAGTTGTCCCCTATGAGCTCAGCTTGGGCCGCAACATCCTTGGGCAATTGGGATCAACTTCTTCCACAGGGTTTTACGGCATTTCGGGCATCTGGGTCGCCCTTGCTTTAATCCCATGGTGCACCCTGATGGGAGCCACAATTCCTGTCGCGATGCTGGCTATCAAAGACTCTCTGCCACGCGAATCTTCACGATCTTTCAGTTACCTCTACATGGCGAATGTGGCGGGCGCGTTAGTGGGCACCATTCTCCCCTTGTTTTTCGTTGAAATGGTGGGCTTTCGGGCAACCTTAAGGATCGGAGCGGCATGCAACTTCCTGATCGCGCTGATGGCGTTTCGAGTGGCCGAGCATTCGCGCTTGGCGAGTGATCAGCCCCATGAGCGAATTAGCGCCGAACCAGTCGCCGCTGGGAGTGCAAGAAAATCGCTTCTTGCTTTGCTGTTCGCCACGGGGCTGACCAGCATGGGAATGGAGGTTGTTTGGGTTCGTCAATTCACGCCGTACGTTGGAACGGTGGTGTATGCCTTCGCATCCATTCTTGGGATTTATCTTCTTGCAACTTTTGTGGGATCACGAATCTATCGGCGCTGGAGCTGCCGGCAAGACGATGAAAGTGCTCTACTTTGGACCCTCCTCGGACTCTTTGCCCTGTTGCCTCTGATTGCTGCAAATCCAGTATTTGTGATGCCAGCTCTATTGCGGGTAGCACTGGGTATCGGTCCATTTGCGGGCCTTCTCGGATTTCTGATGCCCATGTTGGTTGATCGCTGGTCCGGAGGCAATCCAACCAAGGCTGGCAAAGCCTATGCCATTAACGTTGTTGGCTGCATTCTCGGTCCGCTGTTCGCGGGTTTCTTGTTACTGCCCTGGATCAGTGAACGGTGGTCGCTTGTGATTCTTTCCCTTCCGTGGGTGATCATCGGACTCTGGCCGGCGGTTCCTTCTAGTCCGTCCCGCGGCTGGCTTCCCCGAGCGGCAGCCTTCGCCTTGCTTCCCCTGGTCGTTGGAGTTTTTTGCTGGAGTAAGGGTTTCGAACAGGAGTTCCCGCAGAGCAGCCGCATCATGCGCGATTCGACTGCAACCGTGATTGCTACGGGAAGTGGTATGCACAAGCTTCTGCTCGTTAATGGCTATGGCATGACCGCCCTGACGCCCATCACTAAGATGATGGCCCACCTTCCGCTGGCTTTCCTGGACCGTCAGCCGAAGGACGCGCTTGTTATCTGCTTCGGTATGGGAACGACTTTTCGATCGCTTCATTCCTGGGGAATTCCAGTGACGGTGGTGGAACTGGTTCCCAGTGTTCCGCGACTGTTCGGATACTTTCATAGTGACGCATCAGAGGTTCTGGATTCCCCGCTTTCTCACGTCGTTGTAGACGATGGCCGCCGTTATCTTGAGCGCACCGATGCCAAGTTTGATGTGATTACCATCGATCCCCCTCCACCCGTTGAAGCGGCAGGATCGAGCCTGCTTTATTCGGAAGATTTCTACTCCGTGGTTCGCCAGCATCTTCGTCCGGGAGGGATTCTGCAGCAATGGCTGCCAACCGGCGACAAGGCGGATATCACCGCTGTAACTGGCGCCCTTGTTCAATCTTTTCCTTACGTCCGGGTGTTCGCCTTTGGCAAGAATTGGGGTCTGCATTTCCTTGCCAGCGACGAGCCATTGCCTGCGAGAACGGCACACGAATTGGCAGAGCGATTGCCGGCTGCGGCGGCGGCCGACCTGGTCGAGTGGGATCCGGACCGCAACCCGGAAGCGCGATTCGCACATCTTTTGCAAAACGAAATACCAGTTCGCGGTTTGCTCGCTCTTTCACCCAGAACTCCGGCTCTGAGCGATGATCGCCCGATCAATGAATACTATTTGCTGCGCACACCATTTCAGTGGTAGCTCACGCAACTGATGAGAGTGTCAAAAAAGGAACCATCCTTCCTCTACGCGGATAAACTCTCCGTCTTAGATCGGCCCTCTGGTACGCTTTGAAAGAATTCCCAGGCGCGGCCGAAGCAGTACAGATTGCTTTAATGCCGACGCCAATCCGCGCATGACCAGACTCCTGCGGTTCTTCCGTCCCTCGCACCAGCACTCGGCGCTCTCTGCCACGCTGCTGATGATGGGCACGATCATGCTCTCCCGCGTGATCGGCTATGTTCGCGAAGCCTATATCGCTTATGCCTTCGGCGCCGGACCGCAGACCGACGCATATGTCGCCGCATTCACTCTACCCGACTGGCTAAACTACATCGTCGCGGGCGGTGCGGCTTCGATCACTTTCATCTCGATCTACACGCGATTTCTTGCCGAAAAGCGCGATACCGACGCGAAAAAGACCTTCTCGGTCGTTATTACAGTGATGACCGCAGTGATGCTCGGCGGCACTGTCTCGAGCGAGATTTTTGCGCCGCAATTTGTCCGCTGGATGTTTCACGGCTTTTCAGCCGCGCAGATGGATCTGACCGTGCATCTAACACGCATCCTCTTGCCGGCCCAGATCTTCTTCTACGTTGGCGGCGTCGTCAGCGCAGTTCTGCTTTCGCATCGTCTATTTCTGTTTCCCGCGCTCGGTCCACTCCTTTACAACATGTTCATTATTTTCGGCGGCGTGATCGCGGGACGCCCGCTGGGAATTTCCTCGCTCGCCTATGGCGCCCTCGCCGGCAGTATTGTGGGCCCATTTCTTGCCAGTGTGATTGGCGCCGTGAAGATCGGAACAGGTTATCGCCCCTCGTTCGACATCACGAACCCTGCGTTCCGCGAATGGGTGCGACTCTCGATCCCACTGATGCTAGGAGTTTCCCTGGTTACCGCCGACGACTGGATTCTGCGCCATTACGCATCCAGTGGCATTGGGGACATCGCCCGACTGAATTACGCCAAGCGCCTCTTTGCCGTTCCCATCGCAGTGTTAGGCCAGGCCACCGGTCAAGCTTCGCTGCCATTCTTCGCGCGTCTGTTCAATGAAAAACGTCTGCAGGAGTTTGCCCGCACGGTAAACGACTCCGTCTATCGCGTGACTGCGGCTTCTTTTCTTGCGACTGCCTGGATGATGGCCACAGCCTTTCCTTTTATCGATCTGGTTTACCGGCGCGGTCGTTTTCTGCTCTCCGACACACAAACCACAGCAATTTATTTTTTCTGGTTTTCCCTATCGTTAGCGTTGTGGTCGGCGCAAGGTCTATATGCCCGCGCGTTTTATGCTGCCGGCGATACCCTCACCCCAATGGCCGCGGTCACAGTCATCACCGCTGCGTCTCTGCCGATATATTCGCTGCTGTTTCACCGATACGGGGTTGTCGGGCTGGCGTGGGCCTCCGATACCGGGATTGGAGCGAACCTGCTTGCCCTGGCTTTGCTGCTGCACGTGCGAAAAATGGTTTCGCTTAGAGAGTTGCGTTGGGATGAACTAGGAAAGTCCGCTCTCACGGCGATTGTTGCTGGAGGGATCAGCCTAGCTGTTGGCAGAAACTTCGTGGAACTCACGCCGGTTCACGGCAGCCGTCTGGCCGATGTGCTGCAGTTGCTCTTGATCTCGCTTACTTGGGCCGCAACCGTCCTGCTCGGACTCTGGGTGCTGCGGTCGCAACTGCCTAACGATTTGCGCCGTCGGAAAGCTGCGGCCTATCCCGGTGTTGCCGAAGGCGAAAGTAAGGAGATTCTGGGCGCTGGCACGCAACCATGAAGGCTTATGGGTGGTGGTCAGTCTCAGTCTGATTCCGCTTGTAACGTGGACGGTCTACAAATTCGGCTGCCACAAGTGGAAAACAAAACGGCGAACATTCGCAATGCTTGCGAACCCCGCCGCTAATCCCTTCAATCAGAACCCGCTTTCGGATCCCGCCAGCCGCGTCTGAACGAGGTCACGCGCGCCGGGCAAACCTTTAGGTTGAAGTTACGCTCTCGCGCCAATCACAGCCGGCTCAGGCGACGAAATGCTCTTATCCTCACCGTTCGGCTTCTGCTGCGCAGGCTGGCCACCTTTGCGAATGTCGATGCCGCCCTTGAAGTAGGCTCCATCTTCGATGGAGATGCGGGCTGCCACGACGTCGCCAGTCAGCGAGCCATCACTGCGAATGTCCACGCGGTCGCTTGCGGTCAAGTTGCCCCGGACTTTGCCAAGTACAACAATCTCGCGGGCATTGATGTTGGCAGACACGACTCCGTTACGGCCAACCGTGACACGGTTTCCGGCAAGACTGATCGACCCCTCGACGCGACCGTCGATGTAGAGCGACTCCGATCCCGTCACTTCACCCTTGATCACCAGCGATTTGCCGATCGTCGCCTGGTCCGCGGTGGTAGTAGTTGAGCTGGGACGCGGTGCAATAGGCTCACTCGACATGGCTGCAGGCGCGCTCGGGCTGGACATGGTTGGACGCTCCGGCTCGGCTGGCCGGCCAGGCGTGCTAGGCTGATTCGTCGGCTTCCACATGGATGCAAAGGTTCCTTTCCTTGTTGGGATTGGGATCACGCGCCGCACCTGCGTGACCAAACCGAATTGTACTCCCTCGTCTCATGTTGATCCCTGTGGAAAATCCTTTATTTTCAATAAGGTTTCCTCAGTTGGTACGGTCTTCTGGTGTGGGCCGACACGTGGCCGGCGAAACCACCGAAGTGCCGATTTCGCTCTCTCGCAATGTAAAGATTTCCAAAAAGGTTCTTCGGGATCGACGTTCCACAGCTGCGCGGAGTATGCTTTTTCCTCCCAGCTTCGTCTAAAACG
>JASHNX010000140.1 GCA_030041415.1 Candidatus Sulfotelmatobacter sp. | reverse complement strand
CGGAAGCGGCTCTGCTGGCGGGCATTATTCAAGGCCCCAGCCGGTTGTCCCCATACCGGCATCCCGACCGTGCCCTCGATCGGCGCAACCTGGTTCTGGACTCGATGGTGGAAACACACGCCATCACGCGGGAACAGGCGGAAAAAGCCAAGGCGGTGCCTCTCAAACTCGCCCCTCCGAATGTAGAGGCGAGCGATGCACCTTACTTCGTCGATCTGGTACGGGATTCGCTGATCAACAAGTTCAGCGAACGCGAGCTGAACGATCAATCCTACCGTATTTACACCACCTTGGATCCGGATCTGCAGAAGGCGGCGGCACAAGCGGTCGAGAGCGGAATCAAGATTGTTGACGAGGAAGTTACTAAGCTGCGTTCAAAACGCGTAAAGGTTGGAAAAAAATACGAGACTCAGGTGATGCCGGGACCGCAGGCCCAGGTCGCCTTGGTTGCGCTCGATCCCCACACTGGCGCGGTGCTGGCGCTTGTGGGTGGAAGGGACTATGCGTTCAGCCAGCTGGATCATGCAACGTCGAAGCGGCCCACCGGTTCGATTTTCAAGCCTTTCGTTTATGCCGCTGCCATGAACACCGCGATTGACGGCTCTCAGACGATCATCACTCCGGCTTCGATGGTGGATGATTCTCCCAGCACGTTTGCCTATGGCGACCAGATCTACGAGCCGCATAACTACAAAGAGGAGTATCACGGCGAAGTTACGCTGCGTTATGCGCTAGCGATGTCGCTCAATAACGCGACCGTGAAAGTCGCCGAAGAAACGGGCTACGACAAAGTTGCCGATCTTGCGAAGCTGGCAGGAATCACTTCCGTGAAGCCCACGCCTGCAATGGCACTGGGCTCCTATGAGGCCACGCCCGTTGAAATGGCCGGCGCATATACGGTATTCGCCAACAATGGAGAGAGGCTGTCACCGCTGCTGGTTAACTCGGTTCGCAACGCAAAAGGCGATGTCGTGGCCAATTTCAAAACTGATCAGCGACAGGTGCTCGACCCGCGCATCGCCTACGTCATGACCAACATGATGGAGGGAGTGATCAACAATGGCTTGGGCTACACGGCGGTTCGCTTGCGCGGTTTTGAGCAGCCGGCTGCGGGAAAAACCGGAACCTCCCACGATGGCTGGTTCGCGGGATATACGTCGAATCTGTTGTGTATTGTTTGGGTCGGATATGACGACTACAGCGATCTGCGCTTGAGCGGCGCGCAGACAGCCGCGCCGATCTGGACCGAATTCATGAAGAAGGCGGCAGAGCTGCCCGAATACTCCGACATGAAAGAGTTCACGCAACCCACCGGCGTTGTCGATGTGCAGCTCGACAAAACTACCAACCGATTAGCTACGTCCGCCTGTCCTGACGATTACACCGCAGCATTTGTGACCGGCACAGAACCGCGCGAGACGTGCGACCAGCAGACCGGGGTGGCCGGATTCTTCTCTCGAGTTTTTGGTGGAACAAGCAAGCCTGTGACTCCTACGCTCGATGCCAATGGCCAACAAGACCCCAACAAGAAAAAAGGGTTCTTCGGCAAGATTGCCGATATTTTCAAAGACGACAAGTCGTCGACGCCTCCCCCGAAGCCTCCAGCGAATACCACGACTCCCCCGCAGTGATCAGCAGATAAGAAAAGTTCTCTCCGCTGGCGAGTTTGCCCTGCCTTATCCGATGTGCCGCAGCGCGTTTACGATTGGCATGTGTGAGACCCGATGTGCCGGGAGCGCTGCGCTAAGGCAGCCTACCATCACGGCAACGAAAAAGCAGAACAGCACGGTCGGCCACTTGAGTTTTAGAAGCAGTTGAAACCCTTCGCCTCCGGCAGTGTGAACGATGGCGTAAATCATGACAAAGGCCGCGATTGAGGCCAGTAACCATCCAACCAGGCAGACGCCAACCGATTCGCCCACGAGCAGAGAGGAAAGCTTACCTGGCGTGAATCCGAGAGAACGCAGCACGGCGACCTCTCGCGTACGCTCACGGATTGACATCGCGATTGCATTGGCCGAAGTGAGAATCGTCGCAAAAAGCACTGCAAGGCAGATACTGAGGATGAATAACTTCACGTTGCCGATGGCGGTGATTATGTCGATGTTGAAGGCCTTCTCTGCCTCCGTGCGAGTAGGGGCGGTGGAGTTGCGAAACAGATTGTCCACCGCTCTTGCTATTGATCCTACGTGCTGCGGAGAGTCGGCGCGAATCAGAAAAACTTGCGTCAGGCCGCGGTGCAGGCTCTGCTCGACGCACTCCCAGTTGAAGAATAGAGGTCCGCTGGGCATGGAAGAGCGGTAGATTCCCCGGAGGGTCAATTCAAGGTTAATGGGTTGACGGATGCCTTCCAGAACGATGCGGTCTCCGACCTTCCAGCCGAGATTCCGCGCCAGATCGACGCTTGCGATTGCTCCGGCCCGATCGCCCTCCCAAGCGGCAGCTTGATCCGGAGGCAGATCTAAATCCTTGTATACATCCAGAAAAGTCTTGGGATCGGTGCCGAACTGTGCAAAGCTGTCCTTCCCCTCGCCGGTTTTGTAGGCGCCGTCAAAGGCATTCATGGATACCACGTTGACTACTCCCTGAACTGTGCGAATCTTTTCCTGGTAGTAGCTCGGCATCGAGAGAAAGAGAGAAACTCGGTGACGGCAGATGAGACGCAGCCCGGCATTGGCAGTCCACGCGTCGACAAACAGACTATGCCAGATCGAAATCATGAAAATCAGTAACAGGAAGGAGAAAGCCAGGCTAATGGCAGTGAGCGCGCTACGCCGCTTGTTACGCAGGACATTGCGAATGACCAAGCGCGAAAGAGTCACAAATGACCTACTTCTGCTGAATAGATTCGATATGCTGTGTGACGGCTTCCAGCCGCACCTCGCCCCAATCCTGGTCGGCCTCGACCTGGTGAAAGATTGGTCCCCAGACGGGCATCTCTCGTGTCCCATGAGCACGCGACAGCGGTACTATCCCTTCAATTGCGTTTCGTACGCCATCGCGCGGAAATTTGCCATGATTCTTCCGCGAGATCAGGGTCAGGTCGGGCACAGGATCTTTGAGCGCCGTGGCTGAGGGACCGTGGCCTTTACCATCCGTTCCATGGCATGCCGCGCAGTGATCTTGAAAGATTCTCGCTCCATCCACAGTCATGCGGGCATACTGGCCCTCGGAAACGCGGGAGTTCGAGTAATTCTGAATAGCGCCGGCGAACGAGAAAGAAAAAAGGAACAGAAGCGCAAGAGGCAGTTTCGGGCGCATAGGGATACCTCCACGGCTTTGGGAGTGCAACATGGCCCATCAAGAATGTTCTCGCCGCGTTGAGGCGCTGTCTGTGCAGTAGCGCACTTAATACTGTGATTCAGTGAACGAGCATGAGTTCCTTAAAACCGCTCACAAGGGCAGGAGCACCTACAATAGGTCCATGAAGCATCACAATTATGAAGTCCGGATGCAGTGGACCGGAAACGACGGGCAGGGCACGAAGACTTACAAAGGCTACCGTCGCGACTACATCATTGCGAGTGACGGCAAACCAGAAATCCCTGGATCAAGCGATCCGAATTTTCGCGGTGACCCCTCGCGCTACAACCCCGAGGAATTACTCATCGCGAGCCTTTCGGCCTGCCACATGCTTTGGTATTTGCATCTCTGCGCGGTAAACCACATAAGCGTGATCGATTATCGAGATTCCGCGTCCGGTGTCATGCGCGAAAACAGTGACGGTTCCGGGGAGTTCGTGCGAGTTTTGCTCAAACCGTCTGTTACATTAAGCGCAGGAGACGACCGCGCCAAAGCCGGTGAACTGCACCACGAGGCGCACCGGCTCTGCTTTGTAGCCCGGTCGGTGAATTTTCCGGTGGAAGTCGAGCCGGAAATCAAGTGAATTCCTGCGATTGGCGGTGTCGTTCCCACATGCCCGAACCCCTGATGTTACAGGAATTGCGGGCGGGAACTATTGTCCGGCGCGCGCTGGGGAAACGATCAGGCGGCCGGCAGCTTTCTTCCCGAGGTCTGGTTTTTCCTGCGCATAAACGAGATCGAGGCCATCTTCCGGAGTGGAGGACGCTTCTGCAAGAGCACGCGCCAGTGAGCGGAATGCGCGGCTGATTTCCTGGCCCTCCTGCACAACTACGGGCGAACCGTTATCGATGGCGGGCGAGATCGCATGAAATGCGTTGGGCAGCTTCCACAACACCTTGCAGCGTGTCGAGTGTTCGATATCCTCGTCACTTAGTCCCGGAATCTTTTTGTATCGATTCAAGACAAGGCGCAAGCGGTTATGGCCCCCGCCTTCTTCCAGAAATCCATGAATGCGGCCTGCGCTCCACAACGAAACCACATCCGTTTGAGCAACCATCAAAACGGCGTTAGAAAGATCGGAGAGCAAGCGCGTCGTCGGGTCGAGGCGGCTGGAAACGTCGATCACGACGTAGCGGTAATGATTCACCAGAACGTCGAAAAGCCGCGCCAGCTCTGCCGGGGTTGGGATCGATTGGTAAGGCTGTTGCGGGCCAGCAAGAAGATGCAATCCGTCTCGAGCTGTAGTCATCAAGCCATCGAGCAGAGATGCATCCAGGCGATGCAGGTTTTCGAGCGCATCGGGAACTCCGAAGCTCGGACGCAAATTGAGATGCAGCTGAGCGTGGCCAACCGGCGCAAAATCCACCAGAACTACATCGCCGTGCGCCTGTTGCAAAGCCAAGGCGGTGTTTACGGCGGCTGTAGTCGCGCCAGCTCCTCCCTTTGCACTGATGAAAGTAAAAATCCGCGCTTTGCCGGCGCCACCGCGGGCGCGGGCACGATTTGCGCTAAAGCGGGTCAGCGCCTCGAGTAGAGCTTCGGATCCAGCATCCCGATCGATGTATTCGCCGGCTCCCGCGCGCATGGCGGCCACAATCGTGGCCGGCTGTTGCATACTTCCGTTCGCAAAAATGGCGAGCTGCAGGGTGTTAGCTTGAATCAGTTCAATGGTCTTAATGGCGCGTTGCGCGTTCTCAGAGGAAATATCGACCACGACGATTTCCGCGCGGCGATCCTGAATTTGTCGGAGAATTGTATCGGTTGGCCCGGAGGGAAACCCGACGTTACTGAATACCACTCTGCCAAGACGTGTAGCTTCCAGACGATTCTGTAGCTCAGACAGACGTTCGCGGTCTTCGGTCAGGAGCGCTACGGCGGTCCCAGGCATGGCGCGGTTCTCGTTGATTTCTTTCGCTATTGGCATGTTAGATAGAGAAGCCGCTCCCGGCCAAGTGACCTAAGTAACATTCCTCGCACAGACCGGTACACGCTTCGCACAAAAACAAGCAACAAGAATGCTGCGGGATGGAATGCCGAGGACCGAGGCGCACTGCGGGAACGACCCCCAAATGAATCCGCACGAGTGGAAAACATTCTAAGGGATAGAGTTCAGTTTGAAAAGGGGAATGAGGCGATTTATCTGCAAGCAAAACTATCGCCGGTCGGAGATCCGAAAACGCTCAATCGACCGCCCCGCGGGGCATTGAGCCTGGCAACACCGCGCGGTTCTCGTCTTCACTAGGGACGCGCAAACTAGTTCCATGCAGAGCAGAGATACGGCGGAAATCGGCGGAGGCATCTTCGCTTTCGGGAAGATATTCATAGTCAGTGAAGCACACGGCCACGCCGATCTTCGTTTCTGCCGATCGGCTTTCAGCAGCCCCGTTTCGTTGGCGGCTGGCTTCGTTCATGCCAGTCCCATTCGCTGATCGAGGTTCGTGATCGGCTGTGCCCTCGAGCGGATTAACCACGCGCAAAACCCGGCCCTTGCAGCGAACCCGCATCGCCTCGCCTAACGTGATCTCTGAGGGCATTCCCAACGTGAGATCAATCTCTGACCCCGTGCGGAAAGGCATATCGGTAAAGAAAAAGGCTCCGCGTGAGCTCACATCCTGAGTAACTCCGAGACCCTCGAGTGTGGTGGCACGGTCACGCAAAGAGATGGCAAGATTGAAAGTGAAGCGCTGTCCCGCGCGGCGCTCAAGACTAGCGTTAGGACTGATCATCATCGTGTCCCTTCCTTAAAGAAACGCCGGCGAACCAAATGCAACTGTAGCCGAATTCCATTGCTCTGGAAAGTGCAAAAGTTGCTGGGCGGGAAACACTGGCCTTCGGACTACGCCATTTCGGGAAGACATGTTGTGACGATGAGCCGGGGCCGCAACCGCCAGTGGAAAGATGCGCGACGTTTCCGCAGCGAATAAACTTATATTGATCGAAATCGGTGCTGGGATCATCAAACTAATTTCACTGTGCACGATTCGGAAATGGAAATCCAGAGCGATGCGGTGACTGGTGGGGGAGAACCAAGCGCACCTCGAGCATCACGCTGGCAGGTAGCTGGACGCGCGCTTCGCCATCGCAACTTCCAACTCTTCTTCAGCGGACAACTGATCTCGTTGATCGGCACCTGGATGCAGAATATTGCCCAGTCGTGGCTGGTCTACCGTCTCACTGGATCGGCTCTGCTGCTGGGTTCGGTTGGGTTCGCCGGTCAGATTCCGGTTTTTCTCTTTGCACCGCTGGGCGGAATTGCGGCAGACCGCTTCAATCGCCGCACCATCGTAATCGGCACGCAAACGGCGTCGCTGCTGCTCGCGTTCATTCTCGCGGGACTCACCCTCTACAACAAGGTTCAAGTGTGGGAGATTTTCCTGCTGGCAGCCTTGCTTGGCGTGGTGAATGCGTTCGATATTCCGGGGCGTCAGTCATTCCTCGTGGATATGGTCGGCAAAGACGACCTGATGAATGCCATCGCGTTGAACTCCTCCATGTTCAACGGCGCCCGCGTTGTCGGGCCAGCAATTGCTGGAATTCTGGTGGCGAAGATCGGTGAGGGCTGGTGTTTCTTCGCCAACGGAGTCAGTTATATCGCGGTGATCGTCGGCTTGGTGATGATGCGCGTTTCAAGTCCAGCGCGCGCCGTAAACGCGTCGCCATTCGAGCATATGATGGAGGGTTTTCGTTTCGTAAACCGCACCGCGCCCATCCGAGCGCTGCTCTTGCTCTTGGGTCTCGTCAGCCTGGTGGGAATGCCGTATGTCGTGCTCATGCCGATTTTCGCAGACCAGATTCTGCATGGCGGGGCCCGCGGCCTGGGAATCCTGATGGGTGCGACCGGAGTCGGTGCTCTTCTGGGAGCCTTGACGCTGGCCTTTCGCGAAGGTGTGAAAGGCCTGGGCCGCTGGGTTGCGTGGTGTTGCGCAGGATTCGGGCTGAGCCTGCTTCTGTTCGCCGTATCGCATACCTTCTGGTTGTCCGTAATTCTGCTGCTGCCCGTGGGTTACTCGATGATGCTGCAGATGGCCTGTTCGAACACGCTGATTCAGGTGATGGTGCCGGACGATCTGCGGGGAAGGGTAATGGCAGTCTATTCGATGATGTTCATGGGCATGGCACCGATCGGAGCGCTAATGGGCGGCGCCATTGCCGATCACCTGGGTGCGCCAGTGACGGTGGCGACAGGAGGCCTTGCGTCAGTCGCTGGCGCTGTCTGGTTTGCTATGCAGCTTCCCAAGATTCGCGTGGAAGCTCGTCAGTTGATCATTGCTCAGGCAGCCGGCGGAGGCGAGCCCTCCGAGGTGGCCACCCAACCAATCGAAGACTAGGCACAGACCTCGATTCGGCGTCACGGAGAATTAAAGTAGCCCGACACGGGTTTTGCGGTAGTGTCTCAGTTTGGAGATTTGCAGCATGGCAAAGCTTGTCTACGGATTGATGCAGTCCCTCGATGGCTACGTCGACCACATGAAGCTTGGGCCGCCTGCACCCACGGTCTCCCGTCACTTCACCGAGCAAGTGCGTGGCCTGACGGGCCTCATCTATGGACGCCGTACTTACGAGATCATGTGTTATTGGGAGGAAGATCTTCCTGATTGGGACGCGGGGGACCGCGACTTCGCGGGTGTGTATCGGAGCAAGCCGAAGTGGGTCGTGTCGCGTTCCCTCAAGTCCGTTGGCCCCAACGCCACGCTGGTCGCGGGTGACTTCGAGAAGATGATACGCAGGCTGAAGGCTGAGCGGGCTGGCGAGATTCACGTTGCCGGACCAGTCTTGGCGCAAAGCCTGAGCGAGGCTAGTCTTATCGATGAGTATCGACTCTACCTCCGCCCCGTGGTGCTTGGCGGTGGCCAGCCATTCTTCGCCGGCCCCCGGCCGCCGCTCCACCTGGTGGCCAGCGATTTAATCGCCGATGACGTGATTCGGTTGTCGTACGTTCCTGCTTAATCGCGCGGCTCGCCCGACGGA
>JASHNX010000139.1 GCA_030041415.1 Candidatus Sulfotelmatobacter sp. | reverse complement strand
CTGTTGACGTAGACGGGGATCGCGCATATTTTGTGGCTCCCATGACGTACAAATATAAGCAGCATGGCAAACCGGTCAAGGAAACCGCCGCATTTGCTGTGGCGCTAAGACGCACGCAAGCAGGGTGGCGAATTACCGGCTGGGCATACTCCAAACAGAAAATGGAGTAGTCCTCAGGATTTGGTTGGAGTAACATCCCATTACACTCAAAATGCCTCGGCAGGGGATTTGAGTGCTAACGCCTGTTTGCGACAGTTGACCGTTGCAGCTTCGCGTATTCGACTTTGGCCTGCTTCAGGATGGGGATGTCGGGGTCGGCGTCTTTCCAGAGGGTTAGAAAGTCCTTATACGCTCCGAGTGCTCGTACTCGTGCGGCATCAGCGTCTGCGCCCTGTGAAGCTCTCGATTGCAAAGCATTCGCACGCGCCACGCCCAGATGCGCCAAGGCTCCCGTCCAGCAGTCCAAGACGATGCCGCTGTGGTCGAGAATCTTCTGGAACTCGGCGGCGGCAGCGCTACCTTGTCTAGCTGCCAAGTATGTTTCTCCGCGGACATACACCTTATCGAGGCAGGCAGGGCTGAACTCAATGTACCCCAATTCGATGGGTGAGGCGAGTTGCAGAAAATTCAGAGCGGAAACTGGGTTCTTTCTGTCCAGCGCCAGTTGCGCTCTAATCGCAGGTAGCCAAACCGATTGCATCTGCGTATTCAGCGGATAGCGTTTCCCTAGTCCTTCGACCAAAGAGGTCGCTCGTGCGGTATCGCTCGCCATGGCAAACGCAAGCGCCGCTTCGCTTTCCGCCCCCGGACTAGAGGGAGCAAGCTTTAGTGCCGCTGCCGCAAGCTGCCGAGCCGCTGTGGCATTGCCGTACGCGGCCTCTTGCAGGGCGGCATTTGCAAGGACGCCCGCGGCACCCTCTTTATTATCTGCTCGTACTTCGGAGTCCACCGCCCGCTTTCTCATTTGTCGTGCCTTGGCAAGATGGCCTCGATAGGCCTCACTGTCGGATGCGATCTCCGTCCCCTCGGTCTCATACTCTGGCTTAGCCTCAAACCACCCTAGTTGTTCCGCCATCGCAGCGGAATCCGCCCCTAGAAAGGCAAGAGCGTAGAGAATGGAGTGGAACCCATCGTCCTCGTCCAGTTTTCGCGCCTGCACTTGTTGGGTGATCTGCCGCGTTTCGTCGAAGCGCTGAAGGGCAAGAGTGTAGCTAGCGAGACTCTCGTACTGATTTAAAGCATCCGGTGCAAGACGTATGGCTTGCCGAGCGATGTCCACAGCCTTCTCATATTGCCCCAGTTCCCCGAACACTACATGCAAACTGTACCCCCGCAGTTCTCGTGGATAGCTATCAATTTCCTCCTGATATGTGTGGATCGCCATATCCAGTTGCCCGGTTACATTCCGGTAGTAGCGGGCTGCAATCATCTGCTTTTCCAGTTCGCTGGCATGTTCTCGCAATTGAAATGCTTTGGTGAAGTATTCGCTGGCACGACCTACCTCACCGCGATTTTTGCATTCCACGCCCAACTCTCTGTAGGCCATCGCGAAATTCGGATCAAGCTCGATGGCACGTTGGTGATAAGGCAGAGCCTCAACTGGACCTTTCTCGTCAAGCGCTTTGATGCCGAGGCTGTACTCTTTCAAGGCTTCGAGCGAAGATGTTGTCGCCTGTTCTAACGGGACATCAAACTTCTTCACTGTAACTAGCGATTCGCCCAATTCGCTGCGCAGCTTGGATGCAGCCTCGCCCACTGCATCCAGCACCTTCTCCTTGGCTGAAGCCGTGACCTGCTGCTGTGCCAGCAGTTCACCACTCTGACAATTCACTGCTTTCAATCCCAGCACGTATTCGCTTCCCAGACTCGCAATCGAACCCGCGATGTAAGCCTTGCTGCCCGCACGCTGGCAAAGTTCGCGGGCTACGTCGGGCGTGAGTTTGGTGTCGGGAGGCCGGGTCATCAGCTTCAGTGTCTTACTGACGGTACTATCTGACAAAACGTTCAGGAATGGTGACTGGTTCAGAGAAACACTGAGCGCCGTCTTGAGCGTGTCGTCGAAAACCGAATCGCCCGTGCTGTTGGAGAAGTCCGCGAGAACGATGGCGTCTTTGTCGCTTAGGGGTTTGGCTCGATGCGAGCGATAGTAGAGTCTGCCAGCAATCAAAGCGATTACCACCACAACCGAGGGAACCACGATCTTCCAAAGATTCTTTGCCGCGTGTGTTCCGCTTTCCTGTGCTGCGGGTACTGATCCAGAACTGGCGGTTAGCATGCGTCCCGTCTCCGTGTCGCGCTTCAGTCGTTGCAGATCGGTTCGCATATCGGCTGCGTTTGGAAGCGGAGATTGCAATCCTTCTCCAGTGCCTTGCTGATGATGTCTTCGAACTTGGCCGGAATGTCGCGATTGAACCGAATCGCCGGAGGCGGGTTAGAGTGCAGTATGGCGTCGAAGATGAGTGCAGAGGTTTCGCCATGAAATGGCAGCGCTCCCGTCGCCATCTCGTACAGCACCGCCCCGAACGAGAACAGATCGGAGCGGGCGTCAAGTTCCTTCCCCTTGACTTGTTCGGGAGACATATAGGCGACCGTTCCCAGCGTAGCGCCGGGGCTGGTCAGGTGTTGTTCGTCCAACGTCTGGGTGTCGGCTGCGGCGATCTGGCTGGAAGAGGACGCCGTGGGTACGACCTTCGCCAATCCGAAATCCAGAATCTTCGCGTGTCCGCGCTTAGTTACGAAAATGTTCGCGGGCTTGATGTCCCTATGCACGATGCCAGCGGAGTGTGCCGCGTCGAGCGCGTCCGCGATCTCGATGCCCAGCGATAGCACCGTCTCGATCTCCATCGGCTTGCCGCCGATACGGTGCTTCAGTGTCAGCCCATCGAGATATTCCATCACCATGAACGGCTGACCATCTTGTCGCCCGATTTCATAGATCGTGCAGATGTTGGGATGATTCAGTGCTGAAGCTGCTTCCGCCTCTCGTTGAAATCGTGCCAACGCCTGCGGGTCTTTGGCTACGTCATCTGGCAGGAACTTGAGGGCGACAAAGCGGTGCAGGCTGAGGTCTTCGCCCTTGTACACCAGGCCCATCCCACCGCCGCCGAGCTTCTCGACGATGCGGTAGTGCGAGATGGTCTGCCCGATCATGGGCTGAAATGTTAGGACTGGCAGGGGGTCAAGTCAACGAAAGCTGTGAAAGTCGGCCAGGTCCCGAAGAGTCAGGCGTTGAAAAATACGGATTACACTGATTGACCGTGCGGCAGGGGTTTTGAGTGCAATCGCCTGTTTTCAACAGCCGCGCGAGAGCATAATGTCGTTGACTGAATTGTAGACTCCGATATGGGGGTGCGACGTGCGAAAGTGGCTTGTACGCATGCTTGCTCCGGCCTTGCTGGCAGCGGCATGGGGACAAACAAAACCCCCGACCGAGCCTCCCGACGAGGGTGACAAGCCTCTCCTGCAAACAGCGGTCACTGGGCAGATTACGGAATCTGGGCTGGATGATCCGCAATATGTGTTGTCATTCGTTCCCGTCCAGCGCCTGATGCTTGCGGCTGTTGAGCATCCCCAGACGCAACAAGGAATATACACTGCTCTGCAAGGCACGCCAGTCTCCCTAGATGATCTTCTCCGCTTAAACCTGCTCAGGCAAGATGGGGGTAGGTACCGCCTCAATTACCTTCTTCTGACAGTGCAGGATCAAGAAACGATGTATCAACTCTGTGAGCGTTTTGGACAGAGCTTGGGTAAAGCTTTTCTATCTCACAAAGCAGAATTCGAGCAAATACCTAAGGGCTATGCCAACACAAGTATGCGGCCCCAACTGCTGTTCGATCTCGTCGCAGGTGCGGCGCTGAATTGGGTCGGACTCGATCTGACGACTGAACTGGGTTACCGAATCAAAACCCCGCACCATCCAAATGGGGACGTCTACCTCGTTCACTCCAAGGAGCGAGGAGCGAAGCTCGACTCAGAGGGCCTCTACCTCGACAGCGAAACTGCGCCCGGCTCCAGCATGAGCTTCTCAACCTTTGGAGACCGGGATTCGCGGCTCCTAGGATTGCCCGATGTCTTTGACGGAGTGGATGCGGCAACAGGCAATTGGCAGACCCTACCAGAAGTCTACGGCGCGCTCCCTTCCGAGTACATAACGTACATCCTCGTCGCCCTAGACGACGCCGGTATTTTAATGAACGCGGTAGCACACGGAATCGACACGGATGAGGCCCTCACTAACAAAGTCCTAATACCGAAAGATCGCCGAGAAGCGGCGATTCGACTTCTGACGGCAATCGGATATTTAAACGTGTCAGATCGGCGGTATTCCGCCGGCGTGCCCGTCCTCGTGGAGAAAGACAAGCCGCTGGTCGACCAGACACTGCAGTTGAGCCGCACGATAATGACCGACTGGCTTCGCAAGAATTACCCGGCGATGCAAAGGGACATGACGAGTTTATCCCCTATGCAGAACGGCGTGCCATTTTCACTTGCGTTTAGCGAGGTGTGGCACTATACGTTCGGTTTTGCCACGAAATGGCTAGCGGAAACCGAGTTCTACGCCAACCCACGAGCGAAGGGGAATCGGTATGAGGGGTATATGCCGCTGGTCTGGGCAAGTTCGGTATTGAAAGGGCCTGGCAGGTAAACAGCGACAATCACCTCTGTGGGCTGTTGCAAAATCCTGATTACACTCATCGGGTCAATGAGTGATAACGCCTGTTATCAACATTTATTCGGTTCTCAGCGGCGCTCTGCCCTAATCCTCCGCTTCTATTCTTGCCTATAATCGCGGCCCATTTCGTGGCGATCCCGCGCCCACACTGATATCCCCTCTGACAAATCAAAGCGAGTGCCAGCCCTGCGCTGACAATGCTTGGAATTAGATTTTTCCGCTAGGCGGAATTTCGCTTTACTGAACCCGCTCAAGAGCGTAGTACACCGCATACGCGCTATTGTCAGGCGTCCCAGCCAAGCTTGTGAAGTGCGTAATTGGCGTGCTCTTGGTAGCTTGGAAGGTCCGGGTAAACCCACCTTGAAAGACTGCATTGCTCGCACCTGTGTAGGTATAAAACTGGCCCACTTGGTCATCGTAGGACGACAGTACCTCGTCGGTTCGCTGCTCTTGACCCGTAACATCTGTCCAGCTAAACCCGTATATCCAGCCTGACTCGCTGTTCGCATCTGCTGTGGTTGTCGTTGCATATGCTGAAAACCGATGGAGGCCGTCGTAGGTCGGGGTGTAGATCGTGGCCGAGAAAGGCGCCGTTTGATTTGTAAGCACACCCGTGGCCACGACAAAGGGCGGCACCGGACTCATCGGCGCAGCGCCGACCAATTTGCTGCCTGAAGTCAGTGGGAACACGGTCAACAACAGAACTGTCACAGAAAGTATCTTGGTCTTGTACATGAACGCGCCTCCAGAGGGAGATTCGGGGAAGGGGGGTGTAATGCTATCACGCCGCTGAGTCGTTTATCCAATACCTCGGTGCAAGCAACGGAACCGTGCTCGTGAGCGTTTTTTGGACGGCCACGCCCGCGTTTATTTTTTGTGTGCCCCGCGCACAGAAATTCAATTCGGCACTCTTCCGCGTGTGCGAATCAGAAACCGCTCCGTGGCTTTGAGCGAGCAGCCCGAGTAAAGTCACTACATGGTCTTCAATAAGCGACTGCTTCAGACGAACTTTATAATCGCATCCAGCAAGTAGCCGTCGAGATGAACGGCAGGCCGTATCGCGCCGTCGAGCGTCTGTCCTATCCGAGCGCAATGGCAGCGGGCACTCCGCCTGGTGAAGATGTTGCAACGTTGCGTGTTACTATGCCGAACGGTTTTGATGTGGAGTTTTGCCCGCTGTATCCTCTAAGCATCGGAAACCCCTTGGTTGTGAGGGCAAAGCGAATATTCAAAGGGCAGCCCAAGAACGACTATACGTTTACATTGGGGAAAAACGATTGGGCATACGGCGTGGCTCCGCTTTCTGATGATGATATACGCCGCTGTGTCACGCCGGATGGTCCGCTGCCGTAACCAGAAAGCCTTGTCCGTCGGGCTTTTCAGTGCCAGACTGTTGCCACTTTTTTCGGGGAGATGTAGCGAGGCTGCGTTGGTTTTCGCGCGGCCGATCGTCCTGGGCTACAGCTACGAGGAAATCGCAGAGCAACGCGGGTGCTCAGTTCAGATGATAAAAAACACGCTGGCGCGCATCTTCGACAAACTGGGAATTTCGTCACGCCTCGAATTGCGCAACATGCTGACCTTGTAAACCTGGGGCTGTTTGCGGATTTGACAACCCCTCTGCTCGGCGCTACAGTGCCTCGGGGAGAAAACAACGCACAATCTAGCTGGCCCCGATTCGCACCTCACCTTTCGGGGCCGTTTTTATTTTTTCAACCGGGATTGACAGCCCGAACGCCCTGGACTAAAGTCGCTGCATTCACCGTTGAAGGACGCACCTGAAAGGCCCCGGATTCTCCGCCCCGATGAACCGGGGCTTTCTAATTGGGTTGGCTTCTTCGCCTTCCGATGGGGAAGGCAATTCACAATTTCAACGGTATGCCTATAACTGCTATTGCCGATAGTAGCTGCGTAGATTATATGCTGCCTCGGTTATTGAGTATCTGTTAGCCGGTGCAGATAAGATTATCGAAAGCGAAATGGCCGACACCCCAGAAAGCTACCTCAGCTTTTCCAACCTTACTAGCGACGAGCCTGTTGTCGCCTACTGTAGCGTGTGCGGGATGCGATTCGAGGCCGATCCGATGGCAGGTAAGCGTCTAGATGAGCAAATCATGAAAGTCCGCGCCGAGTTCGATGTCCACAGTTGCAGCATGCCGAACTGATCTTACGGATTTTTCCTATCTCGATTTTGACCGTTTGCTTACACGCGGGGCATTTGATTTCTTCGAAACTGAGGCGCACGATCTCGTCCGGCGGGATTTGATAGCCGCACTTTGGACATGGGGTGTTGAGGGACGCCAGCACTCGTTCTAAGTTGACTTTCTTTCGGGACGGCAAGGGAAGAAATTATCTCATCCGATTCCTGATTCCGTTGAGCGCGTCGAAGAGAAGAAATAGGCAGAATACGACCAACAGGAGCGTCACCGGTGGATCGTGATGGAAGACGTATTTCTCAATCACCCCGCCGATAACGAATGAGATTACGGCGAGCATCGTGTAGCTGCTCATTTGACAGGGCATGATACAACGAAAATTAGAGACAGAGTTCAAAAGGCCCCCCGCGTACCCGCCGTGTACCTCCGTTCGGCAGTTGTGGCGATTCTGGCGAATCAGGCAATTCGTAAAATCAGTAACTTGCGTGCCGTCAACGAGCCGTCATAGTTCGACTCCCACTCGCTTCTGCCACTTTGTCCTCAATGAATTAGCCCCGACCGCTGATTTTGTTGCAACCGACTCCCAAAGGGGCACCCTCTTATAATGCGATTAGCATTCAAAATGTCGTCCTGCGCCACACGCGGATTTTCGGAAGGCCGACCCTACTCACCAACTCGGCGAACCGGGGATCAGAACGCAGCGGGTCAAGTTGGAACTGGGTGTTCAGCCCCATTAGCAACCAGTCGTGCTCGCGGTAGGCGATGTTGAGCCACGCGAACGCCTTCTCCTTATCACCGAGATCGGAGTAGTAGCGGGCAATCATCAATGGCGAGTAGTAACTGCTCCTGTGTTGCGCCTCAACGACTGCAATGACGTCGGTGAGTGCACGGTTCCATCCGGCGGAATGAAATCCCCGGTCCAGGGCAGCCGTGAATTCAATGTCTTCAGGATTACCGGATGCTTGGCCGTAGGCCTTCCATTCGTTGACGGCCTCGGCGTACATGCGCTTTCCCCAGTAGGCGTAGCCCAGGCAGTCGTGCGCTAAAGCGTTGGTTGGATCCTCATTCTCCAGTTGCCTGCAGACGGCAATCGCCTCGTCGAATCTTCGCGCAGCAACCAGAACACTTCCAATCACCCGACGGATAATGGGTGACTGCGGATCCAACTCTCGCGCCTTGTTGATTTCGGCCAGCGCCTCCTGCTCTCTGCCACCAAGCGCGGCGAGATTTTCCGCGTACCACTGGTGGGCGGTGGCATCGTTAGGATCGAGCTCGAACGCTTTTCTGAACTCGCTTTCTCCTCCGGCAAAATCCCAGTCATACTGCATTTCGTTGGTGCCGAGAATCGCGTGGGGATGAGCGAGAGACGGGTCGAGTTCCAAAGCCTTGCGGGCTGCAGCATTTGATTTGGGCGAGCATTCGCGAGGATTCGCCCCAAAGAAAGGGAGCACGGAGTAAGCGTCAGCAAGGCCGGAATAGGCCAAAGCGTCTTCCGGGTCCCTGGCAATGGCTTGGTCGAAATAGGAAATGGCCGTCCGCACATTCGCATAGGACCGGCTGTTGAATGCATAGCGCCCCTTCAAGTACAACGAGTAGGCCTCGGGGTCCAGCGTGCCCTCGTTGGTGATCTGCTGCCGGTCGGCGCTTTTGAGCGTGGAGCGCAATCTTGCTGCAATGTCCCCGGCCATTTGCTGCTGCAATGAGATCAGGTCGGTGTGCTTTCCCACGTAGCGGTGACCCCAGATTTCAGAATTGTCGCGAACGTCGGTAAGCTCGGCGCTCACTTCGATTGTGTCTCCATGCTGCATCACCCGACCGCTGACCACAACCGATACTCTCAGGTTCGTGCCGGCCGTCTGCACCCCAATGTCCTTTCCCTTATAGCGGAAGACTGAGTCGCGCGAGCGCACCTTGAGTTGGGGCAGATGGGCGAGACTCGCGATCAACGACTCGGTGATGCCATCGCTGAGATAGTCGGTGTTAGCACCGCGTTGTTCGTTGGTGAAGGGGAGCACGGCAACGGAATCGGGGCCGGCGAAGGCGTGCATGTCGGCATTGGCTGGGTGACGGTTGGCCAGAGCTCGGAAACGAAGCCCGCTGTGGCTCACCGAGAGGTAGATTGCTAGACCACCCACAAGTAGGATGGGGACAGCCCAAGCGGCAGTCCGTGCCAAACCGCTTCGTATTCGCACCTTGGGAGAAGAATCCGAGCGCACCTGCGCCGCGACTGGTCTTGACCTCGAAACTTCGGATATGACTTGCACTGGAAGAGTGATTTCGCTCGGCCCCGCCTCGTCGGCTTCCAGTTCCGAACCTTTGCCCCTCAACCAGGCAGCCAGCTCATTGCTATAAGCGAAAACCGCACTGCGGCCCCCTCCGGGCACGCGGTGGACTGGAAGTCCGCGCTCAATCTCCCAGCGTTTAACCGTCCGCTCGGCGCGTCGCAGAAAGGCAGCGATTTCCTTCCAGGAATCCAGACGCTTGCCCGCTAAGAGATCGGATTTGGCAGCCATAGAGCGATTTGGCGTGTCGTGGCACGACGAGACACGACACGTCACTTGTCGGGGACCGGCAAGGCCGCGATAGTATAGCGCGATTTCGCATTCGCTGTTCCCCACCAAGGTGCCGTGTTTAGGCACGATCGTGGGCCTAAAACAGTCTGATTCCAAGGGGGCTTACATGCGTTCATCTGGCGGCAGTTGGCTGCTCAAGACGGTGGTTGTGCTGGGGCTGACGATCTTTTTTCTCTTGCTGAGTGCAATCGTGCTTCCGCCGCATGGCAGCGGCGCCATGTCTGATGACGGGCCTGCGGCCGCGGGGAACAGTTTGCCGCGCTGATCGCGATGTATCCGAGGCGGAATGAGGGTAATGATTCACCGGACGGACGTACAAATCTCAGAACGGGCAAAGGCAGCAAACATTGAACACTCTCAGGAGGATTTATGAAGTTCGTCGGGGAACCTAATCAATCCGGACGCCTGTTTACTTTTGTCGCAGCGATCGTTGCTCTCGCCATCCTTGCTGGAGCAACTCCAGCACCGGCGCAGACCTTCAATGTTGTCGCCGACATTCCTGACAATACACTCGCCAACCCGGGCGGGGACCGGATCGTCCAAGGCCGTAATGGCGATGTCTACGCAGTCTCTTCCCCCAACGGGGGAGTCGTGTTCAGCGCTACAACCGGCGGAATCTTGACGAATGTGTATCAAGTCGGTGGTTTCCCTTTGGGTGTGGCCCTTGGCACTGACGGAAATCTCTATGGGACGGGACAGAACGACGGCACAGGAACCTGCGGCTTTGATGGCTGCGGACTCGTCTATAGGCTGACGCCTACCGGAGTCTGGACGGTCATCTACGACTTCCCGGGGGGAACGGGTGGATCTGACCCGGCTCCCACGCCGGTAGAGGGCTCGAACGGTCTCTTTTATGGAGTCACCGATTATTCGGCACCCGGATTCGGCTGCTGTGGCAATGTCTACTCCGTCAATTCGACTGGGACGAAGTTCAACATACTGCACACGTTTGAGGGCGGGAGCAGCGATGGCAGCTATCCGCACGCGGGGCTGACTGTCGGCAGCGATGGCAATCTCTATGGCGGGACCTCATCTGGGGGAGCAAACGACGACGGCGTACTTTTTCGCGTAACTCCCGGCGGCACCTTCACGGTGCTTTACAACCTTTGCAGCCAATCGAACTGCGCCGACGGGTATGACATTGAAATCCCAATGGTTCTGGCCAGCGATGGGAATCTGTATGGTGCGACCTACCGCGGCGGCGCCTACGGAGGTGGCGTCTTCTTCCGGCTTTCCAACAGCGGCGTTTACACCGTGATTAACCCGGGGGTGGACGAAAATGGGACCGTGGGCCGTTTGACACAAGGCACAGACGGCAATCTCTACGGGATCTTCGGGGCGGGCGGCTCCGGCAACTACGGACAGATCTATAGCATGACGACTTCCGGGGTGGTGACGATTCTCCACAGTTTTTGCCAGGAAACCAACTGCACGGACGGCAATAGCCCCTCCACGCCGGTGATCCAGCACACCGACGGCTTGTTCTACGGCCTCACGGGAACGGGGGGCGGAGGGGATGAATGTGACTCAGGGGACGGTTGCGGAGTTTTCTACAGCCTCGACGTGGGGCTGAGAGCTTTCGTCCAACTCGTCTCCACGTCGGGCGCGGAAGGTACGAAGGTCGGCATTCTCGGCCAAGGCTTCACCAGTTCCTCGGTGGTGGAGTTCGGCGGCGTGCAGGCTACAGCGATCTCACGGGAGGGCAGCACATTCATTGACGCGACCATACCTGCGGGAGCACTGACCGGCGCGGTCAGCGTGACGACCGGGGAGAGAACGTTGACTAGTTCGCAGACGTTTGATGTGACGCCAACGTTTGCCGGCTTCGATCCGCCGAGCGGCCCGGTGGGAACTCAGGTGACGTTCACCGGTACCGGGCTGACGCAGACAACGAGAGTTACGTTCAATGGGACGTCGGCCGCGTTCACGGTGAATTCCGACACGCAGGTCACGGCGACGGTGCCGACTGGTGCGACCTCGGGAAAGATCAGGGTGATAACCAAAGGCGGAAGCGCTGCCAGTGCGAGCAGTTTTACGGTCAATTAGTTCTTGCGCAACTCAGATTGCTGGCGGGAACCAGCCCGGCCCGCCAGCGCGGCACAGTGGCACAAGTTGCTTCGCCACGCCGATTATCCGGGATAGCGTCCCGGATTAAAAAATGGGGCATTTCGTCAGTTAGCGAAACACCCCCATTATACTCATCGAGGGTCAATGAGTGTACCTGATTACACTCATTTGGCGGTCAATAAGTGCTAACGCCTGTTCTCGACAGTTATGCTAAGCCCCAAAACCAGGGTTGATGGCAGTAAGAAATGAATTCGCGGTCAGCGCGATCTCTCAGCAGCGCGAACCGTCTTTTGAGGGCCCTCGGCAAAGAGCTGCGAATAAATGACGCCAGCCAGGGCGGCGCCAATGATTGGAGCCAGCCAGAACAGCCACAACTGGCCGGTAGCCCATCCCCGCACGAAGATCGCAGGACCCGTGCTCCTTGCTGGGTTAACCGACGTGTTCGTGATCGGAATAGAGATCAAGTGGATCAGAGTAAGGCACAGCCCTATGGCTATCGGAGCGAACCCCTTGGGAGCGCGATCGTCCGTGGAACCAAATATCACCAACAGAAAGAACAGCGTCAGCACAACCTCTGCTACGAAACACGCCAGCAGCGAGTACCCACCAGGCGAGTGAACGCCGTAGCCATTCGACGCAAATCCCCCGTCGAGGCTGAATCCTTCTTTGCCCCTGGCAATGAGGTATAACGTACCAGAGCCGAGAATTCCTCCCAAAACCTGGGCTACGACATACGGCAGCAGTTCGGAGACGGGAAAGCGCTTTCCAACGACTAGGCCCACCGATACCGCGGGATTGATATGGCATCCCGAAATAGGCCCAATGGTAAAAGCCATGGTGAGCAAAGTCAGCCCAAACGCCATCGCAACCCCTGCGAAGCCAATGCCCAGGCTCGGAAATGCTGCCGCCAGGACCGCGCTTCCGCAACCGCCGAACACCAGCCAGAACGTTCCCAAAAACTCCGCGAAACAACGTTTGCTAAGAGTCATAAAAAAACCTCCAGAGACTATCTTGTCCGGCACGTGGGAATATTACAGCAGGCTCAGCGACAAGAGAACTGGGCGGAAGAACAGCAATCACAATGTTTGGAGGGCACGAGGCCATCTGGGAGGTATTGCCGTTTATTGGCGATAACCCGATTTCATTCATTGAGGGTCAATGTGTGCTAACGCCTGTAGACAAACTTGAACTGCCCCGCGACGAAGGCGCAATCACGTCTCATCGTAACTAATGAACCCGGCCTCCCGAGAACCTGTTCGTGTCTCGTGAGAATGCGCCCATACTCGCCTCGGGCTATGCGTTCAGGCGTGCTCTGGAACCTCCGTGATGTAAGAACACGCGCCTTCGGTCCTATAAACGGACGCCATCCGATGGTGAACGTGATCCCGGCGACCAAAACGAGCACGAGGACGGCGAACGCCAAACCAAGTATCTTTGCGAGTCTGTTCATCCTACGAACCTCCCAATGGGCTGAGAGTCGGAAGCCATTGGCGGAAATACTAGGTTGGACGAAAACAAAGGTCAACGCGGCGGCAGCCCCGGGCTATTGCATCTTCGCGTACTCGGCTTTGGCTTGCTTCAGGATGGGGATGTCGGGGTCGGCGTCCTTCCAGAGGGTCAAGAAATCCTGGTAAGCCGCCCTCGCCTTCGCGCTGTCACCTTCAATGACGTAGGCA
>JASHNX010000138.1 GCA_030041415.1 Candidatus Sulfotelmatobacter sp. | reverse complement strand
GAAATCCCTCCAACCTGATCACGAGTAACGTTCACCGACCAGCGCTTGTTAATCTGGTAATCGCCTTGGACGACTTCCTGTCCGGGCTGAGACACGTCGGTAGAAAACGTGAAGAGAAAGTTCTTTGTCACCCGTTGTTGTATGGCAATGAGAGCCGAGGGATTTTGATTGTTCCCGCTGAGCAGCGGGTCAATCGAGAGACTGGAGATGCCAGCCAGCCTCTGAATCCCGCCGACCAACTGGCCTGTAGCTTGTGATGCAATGATCGAATCCGTGCTCTGACTCGCGGCCGCCGATTGTTCGATGGTCTGGCCTTGCGCCAGCAGCCCGATGATGTCGGCTGTTGACAGGGGTGGATCGGAATTATAGGAAGTCGTGAGCTTGTCGAATGGACCGCTCAGTTTAAGCGTCAGGTTGTATTGCTGGACAGTGGTCGTTGCGGATATGTTGAGAACCGGACTGGTCTGGCTTGGGTTAACGAACGTAACGATGCCGCGCTGAATCTGATAGCGAACATTGCGATAGAAAACCTCCCCTGAAGTAAGGTCGGTGCGTCCGGTGATCACTGGGTTCGCGGCCGTGCCGATAACGAGCACGTTGACGTTGCCCTCCACACTGATCTGCGAACTGTTGGCGGCGAGATTCTCCTTAGACTGCACGCTGACATTAAGCTTCATGTTATCGGCAAATCCCGGCTGCGGCGGCAGCGAGGCACTATTGCTGAACTGGTCTGAGAAAGTTGAAAGGTCGAAGTCGGGGGTAAACCCCAGCGAATCGATCAGCACACGTCCGGTCACGGTTGAGGACTCTTCAGTTCCGCTGAAACTCAAGTTGCTGTCAAGCATGGTTCGCAATCCCGCCGGATACAACAGGCGCACCGACTTACCTTGCAGAAGCAGATTGAACTGCAGCTTGGGTCGGTAAACGATCGAGCCGCCCGCCACAACATCTCCGCCGCCAACTTCGCCGGTCAGCTTGGAAATCTGAATGGTGTCCCTGGCGACTTCAAGCGTTCCATTCAGCTTGCTGACCGCAATCGGCGCACCCGCATATAGCACGGCCACATCGTGAAAAAGAATTTGGCCGTTCAAATTGGGGTTTTGCACGCTTCCCGACGCGTGAACGTTGAACGAGACAGAACCGGAACCTGTAGTGTCGGGCGAAAAGATTTTTAGAATACCCGCATCGAGTGAGCCCTCGGCGGTGAGACTCGGCGTCGCGTGGCCGCCAAAGGGAATGCTGCCTTGCACGAGCATCGATGAGTTCGTTCCGCGGATCTCAGCCGGTTGCACGGTCAGAACCGAGCGCACGAAATCGGCATGGAGCGGCGATGCGAGCCCGATCTGAACCGATTGATAGCTCGCGCGTAATGTAGGGATTGTGATATGCGCTTCCAGCTGAGTTGGATCTTTCAGCGGACCCTTGAGCGTGGCGTGCAGTTCGGTCTGGCCCGTGAACCCAACTGGCTCGTTGAAGTATGTCGCGAGCAGCACATTGAGCGGGACGACTGTCGTCTCGATCGATGCTTCCGTGTAGAAATCGCCAGTAAGGTTCACGTGCGCGTGAGTTTGTACCGAGGACTCGACGACTTTCGAATTCAGCTGCAATTCTGCTGCACGATTCGCAACCAGTAAACTCGCGGTCGTCTCTGAGATTGGTTTGCCCTGCACGCTGACTTCCGGCAACTTCAGGCTCGCGGTTAACTGAGGATTGTCAAGCGTTCCTTGCCCGGTTGCGGAGATACTTACCGTCCCTGTCAGCGGCAGCCTCTTCGCCTTCACGAACTGAAGTTTTTGCAGAAGCAGGGAAGGCAGATCAAGGCGAGCGGTGTAAGTGTTGTTTGCTGGCGTATAGGAGAAATCACCATTTGCTGTTCCAGCGGGCGTAATGACCTGGAGCGACGAATCGACCGTGCCGTTCTCGGCGTGAAACTGCGCGACGAGACTTTGCACCGGCTCGTCATAAGCGCGCGCAGCGGTGATTTGAAACTTTCCGGCTCCTTCCGGATGCAACTCTGTTCCTCGTATCGAAATCTTGCAAGAGAGATCGCCGGCGACCGGATATTGAAGATTGGCAATGTGCTGTAACTCGCCGATCGATATTTGCTTAAGGGAAGCATCGGCCGCGAACGGATTATTTGAGAAGTAATGCCAATCTCGAAGAACCACGCTACCGCTGAACCAAGCACGCCCGCGTTGAGCGCTGACCAATTCGGCGTCTGTAACAGCGACCCGAGACGAGCTGGCCTCAAAACCAGCCCGCACGCTGCGCCATTCGCTGCCTTCGACTTTGAGGCTGCGTGCCAAGAACTGGCCCTGAATGCGAGGATTGGTCGGTGATCCGCTCAAGTTTGCACTTAGCGAAACTGATCCGGAAATCGGGGGCGCAGAAGAACTGAGTTGGAAGGCTGAAGCAATAGATTCCAGTTGCTGCAAATCGGCGACGTCTGCCGTTACTCGCAAATGGGAAGCTCGGCCGACTTCACCCTCTGCCATCAAAGTCGCCGACGGAATCCGCAACATCGACCGATGCAGAGTCACTAAGTTCCGCGATCCGTCGTAGGTTGCGTGAATGACTCCAGTGACGGGTATTCCGCTTGCTAAAGAAGCCCCGTTCCGCGATGGGCTTTTCGCCTCGGCGGCGATATCGAAATCGGAACGAACCCGCACATTCTTGATGCTCTTGCTCCAGGAAGCTTCGGTCGTACCTTCGATCGCTCCGTCCAAAGCAACCTGTTGAATGTTTTGGCGTAAAGTCCGTTGAATCGCCTGCAGCGAGATGCTGTGCAAAGAGGCACGCAGTTCCCCGGACGGGGCGGAATCGAGGTCTCGGATGCGAAGGTTGGCATTGACCGATCCGCCAAGCGTATCGAATCTCAGTCCGCTGGCCTGGAGCGCGCCGTTCGTCAGTTGGAAGGTGCCGCGCATGTGGCTCACGGAAATTCGGCGTCCTGCGGTGGTCGCAGCAAGCGATTCGCCCACGGCCTGGCCTTGCACAGCGACATTGTGTAAGAGTGGCTGGCCCGCCGCATTGCGAAAACGAATTTGCCCGGTCAGCGAAACATTACCGGACGCACGATATGCTGGCGCCAGGGAAGTGAAGTCACCTGCATCGATTGCGATGTTGTAGTTCGCTTCGACGATCGGATCGGAGTAGTTTTTCACGATCGCCCGCATCTGTGCAGTCGAACGTCCGATTCGTAATTCAGCCGATTCGATCGACAACTCTTCCGGCGAGGCAGTGAACTCTGCGCTGAGGTGGTGTGGCAGTGGCGCATATCCACCGTAGCGCAGTTGACCATTGTCATAAGAAATCGAGCCTTTGTAGCGTACGGAGGCCTGATCAAAGTGAACATCGGCTTGGAAGTTGTATAGATCGCCTTCAACCGCACTTTTTTTATTGTTGTAGGTCACTTCTCCACGGAGCAACTGCGCATGCTGAATGGCCAGCTGAAAAATACTTACGTGCGGACTGCTGCTCGCAGGGGGAACCGGCAAATTGCTCTTCCCCGCGCTGTCGATCTGAATTTGCACCGCAGGATGCTCGATGACGAGCTCTTTCAAATTCACTTTGCGATGAACGATCGAATCGATATGAACGCCGACGGTTAGCTTTTTAATCGTCAGCAGGGGCGTTTGATCAGGGCCCTCTTTGCCGTGCAAATTAATGTTGTAAAGATGAGCTGTGAGGGTCGGAATGCTGAAATCGAGGGCCCCAACTGTCGTGGATGCTCCAGTGGCCTGTTCTGCTGCCTCGGCAATTTTTCGCCGGGCAAATTGATTGAAGGCGGCACTCTTCAGGAAAACAAATGCGGCAGCACATACGATCAGAAGCAATGAGAGCAAGACCGTGAGCGTCCGTCCGACGATTTTTCTCCATCGCATAAGCGTGTTCTCTGATCTCGACCTAAAAAGCCTGACCTAACGTGATGTAGTACTGGGTTGGATCGATGCCGCGAACCGGATTGAGGTTGTGGCCCAGATCAATCCGGATCGGCCCGATCGGCGTCGACCAGCGAAGCCCAATACCGATTGTATTGGTGTAATTGGTCACAAAATTCGGCCAGTTGATGGCGCTGTATACGTTTCCACCATCATAAAAAATGACCGCGCCCAGCGGCTTAAGAATCTTCAGCGGGAAACGTATTTCCGAGTTCAAAATAAATAGCTCGTTTCCTCCCACCGGCACAGTAACGTCGACGCACCCGGTCTGGTTCTGCAGGCCGGTGCAGAAGGGGACAAGACGCTGTGGCCCGGCTTCGTCGATAGGGAAGCCGCGGAGCGTGGTACCTCCGCCGGCAAAAAACAGCTGGCTCGTCGGAATGAAACTCGAGGCAAAAGGTTTCGCCATACCCAGCCGGATACTGTTCGCAAACACCACCGAGTGGAGGGATTTGTATGTTGCAAACTGGCCGAACAGGCGCGCGAAGTTGGCGCTCGATCCCAGAGCGGTTGGAGTAATGCCCAACGTCAGGGTTCCGAACACGCCTCGATGCGCGTCCAGAGGATGATCGCGGGTGTCGCGAATCAGGCTGCCGGAGAACGTCGAGAGCAGAACATCGCGATCCTGCGGCAATACGAGTTGCGGCACCAGCAGCTGCGAGAGAACGGTTTTGTTGAAGTCGTAGCGTAGTTGCAACCGTGTATTTTTTTTCTGGTCGATGACACGCTCCACCTGGAACGATGCGTCACCAAGGCTCGCCCCGAATAATGGGTTCTCCGTGGTCCGCTCAATCGAAAGACTGGTCACCGACGACCACTGAGAACCGAAGAAATGCGGCTGAGTATAAGCAGTGATCGCGCGCTGATCAAGGCGGTCGAGCAGAATCGATGCGCTTGCTGTCTCTGCGAGCCCGCGCATGTTATGGCGGTTGAATTGAATGTAGCCGCGAGGGCTGGCATAGGTAGCTTGGCTGGGTGCGAGCCGATATTTACCGAGGTTGACTGGCGGCAGGCCGGGAACGGCAACTGTCCCTGTGGGAACGCTGCCGCCGCGGTGCGAAACTTCGAAGCCGAATCCATAGACAATGTCGTTGCGCTTGGCTTCATGCACTTTGACCAGCGTTGTCTCCTCCGTCTGATCCGTAATTGGGCGACTCGGCCCTACGCTCGACCAATCGAAAATGTTTAAGTCGTAAAGATGCATTTGAGCCTGCAGCAGCTGTACTTGTCTCAGCGGGGATTCAGCCGGCAGCTTTGCGGTTTCACGAAGGAGCGACAGGCGGGTGCGTTGTTGCCCAAGATAAAGCACATCGCCGACGCGAACGAGTTGGTGCTCGGCGATCGCAAAAGTGACATTGATCCGATGCGGGTCATTGTTTTCGCGGGCGATTTTCGCGGTGACCTCGACATTGGGATAACCGCGATCGAGATATGTGGCCGAGATGCGATTGCGATCATCTGCCACTTTTCGCGGTGAAAACGGCTGCCCGGCGCGGGTTTCGTATCCTTTGGAATCCGTGAGTTGGCCGGCAGCGATATGCTCATTTCCCGTCACATTCACATTCGCAACCACAGTTAGCAGGCCTTCGTTGATATCGAATGCAAGCTCGATCTTGGAGCCACGCCTAGTCACTCGTGATGCGACTTTTGCTTCCTCATAACCCCTGTCGTGGTAAATGGCTTCCAGGTTGCTCACGCTTTGCCGCAGCCGCTGATCGGTGAGACTGCCACGATTCCAGAAGTGGGCTTTTTTTATGGGAATGCCGGCATCGAGGTTGGATGCAGCAATGTTTTGGTTCCCCGTAAAAGTAACGCGAGCAACCTTGTATTTCCTGCCGCGATTGATCTCATAGTCCAGCGCAATCTGCTCCGGCTGCCGTCTCATGTCGCTTTTGACGCTGGCATCAAAGAACCCCTTCTTCTGGAAAAACTCGACCAGATTCTGTTGTCCCTCATGGACCAGTTCGCTGTCGATGCTTCGCTCCGAATAAATCGGAATCAGCTTCTTCATCTGTCGCCCCGCGAGCCACGGCATCCAGGTAAGCTTCGTGCCACTGGTCCGAACCGCTACAATCGGCCCCAGCTTCACGTTGAACGAGACGTCGGCAAGGTTGGATTGCACGTTGTATTGGGGAGGATTTTCCTCCACGCCGCCAGTCAGCCGCTGCTGCTTCGTAAGGCTGCGCTTCATCGCCGTCATCGCATTCTTGATTCGCTCCGCGCTGTAGGGTTTGCCGGGCTTGAGCAAGCCTTCAGAGAACCGCGCACGGAGCGTCCGCATGGCGTGTAACAACCGCACCGTCTCAGGGGCGTCGGTTCCTTCAACCTCGATACTCCCAATCCTAGCCCTTTTTCCCAGTTTTACCCGAAAGCTTACATTCACCAGTTGATGAGCATCATCAATCTCGATCGCGGATTCCGTGGCCGATTCGAAATAGCCATTTCGCTTGAAAAAAGCCTGCAGCTCTTTTTCAGCGACAGGGATGCGCGCCGGGTCGTATGGGTCCTCGTCGGCAAGATCCGCAACTTGCAAGAGCCGTATATACGCAAATTTCTCGAGCGCGCCGGGGAACGCGAGAACCCCATAAAAATATGCCGGCTCCAGCAGGAAGCTAATGCGCAGGCCGGAAACATCCGGAACAATAGTTGCCCTAACTTTAGAAAAGTGCCCTTGTTTTTCGAGAGCATCGATGCTGGCCTCAACGTTGGCCTGCGAATAAGGCTCACCGGCTTTCTGCGTCACCAACGCACGGAACGGCGCCAAGTTGCGGTGCGGGTTGCCGATAAGGTCAACGCCGCTTACTTTCTGACCATCGTAAACGGACGAGGGACCTTGGACCTGGGTCTGCGCCCATCCGATGTTCGCAAACAAAATAATCAGAATAGCGACGGATGATATTTGCGAAACCGGATGCCGCAAACCAAATCGATCAATCCAGGAATGATTTGCGAGAGGTCCGAATGCTCGAGCCTGACAGATGGATGTAGGAGCTGGAAGACCCGCAACAGAATCTTCCGGGCGATGGAAAGGGTGTTTCAGAACACGAACTCCGACTCCCGCAGAGCCGTAAAACAGAGATTCGACTTGGATGCACCGCGAAGTCATGCTGTTGGTCCGGTTCAGGCGCAGCGCGTGCTCTTCATCCTACAAAAATGGTGGATTGTATGAGCACTGCATATTTTGACACTCCATCGATGGATTGTTGGTAAGGCGGCATCGCCTCCCAGGCGACGTTGCAGCAGGGTCGAATTGAATCCCAATCCAGTCTCTTCTCATGGAAGGGCACTTTGTCCTTTGTCCGTCTGGACAACTAACAGTAGGACCTTTCGTTTGGGACAGTCTACCTTTGTAAAGCGACAGAACAGCGTCGCATGGGTTCTTTTTAATAGCGACTAGTCTTGCGTCGGTACGCCGGGGAGATGCTCCCCAGAAGCGACTATTGGAGGAACTATGCATCGAGTACTGTCGGGCAGTTTCGTCTTCGCACTCTTGCTGGGTGGGCTGATCGCGACCGCGACCGCGCAATCCCCGCAGGGAGAATCGCTGGGTGATGTGGCGCGCACGAATCGTGCCGAGCAGCAGGCTCAGGAAGTATCTGGGGCCACGCCCAAAGTGATCACAAATCAGGATTTGCCTCCGGGATCGACTCCGGCGCCGCAATCAAACAACTCGGACTCAATGACCATGGTTTCCGGGGTGAAGAGATCGAATCCGTACGCAGATCAACAACTGGGCAATCGTCTGATGGCAGAGCAGCGTACAGCCGGGCAGTGGAGAACACGTATCCAAGAGCAAGAAACTCGCGTTGCCGAGTTGCAGGCGCGAGTCGATCATATGAATGCGATGGTTCATAATTCTGGGGGGCAGTATGGGAATCGCTATCAAACGATGCAGACGCAGCGTTTGTCACAAATGCAGGAAAGACTAGAGCAGCAAAAACAAAGACTGGCGATGATGCAGGATTCAGCCCGGCGCTCGGGCATGGGGCAATAGAAGCCGTTGCGGTCGTTTTGGGGGACTAACGGAATTTTCCATCAGTACCGCACCCGATAAAAGCAGTGTTTCAGTGTCGGCACCGAAAGTGTCGACCGCGCAAGACGGTTATTCACGTTAATCGGCCTTCCCCCACAGGCAGGGTCGTTCATCCGATTTCCTCCGGCGGAAGAAGCCACTCCTTGTCCCGAACCAGCCTGAAACTTTTCTGACGCTGAACTCACGCCTGCCTGATCTAATCGTTCGAGGTGCGATATGCAATTGAAACCCTTCCTGCTCGATATGTGGCTCGACCGCTACGAGCACAACATCGAATTCAATCTGGCCGCAAGCACCGGACCAGTTTGGACCCTCAAGCAGATCCTAGGGCTCGCCAGCGAAGAGGAGCGCGAGCGCTTTCTAAATCACAAAGTCGTTTACGGACGCCCTGCCGGAGCAGACAGTCTGCGTGCCGCAATTGCTGAAATGCAAGGCGTAGATTTTGATGCCGTGCAGGTCGTGACTGGGGCATCAGAGGCCCTGGTCATCCTTATGTGGCTCGCGGCGGAGCCGGGAGCAAACGTCATATTGCCTCAGCCCGGCTTTACGACCTTTTCCGCATTGCCCGAATCTCTTCGCCTTGAGACCCGCTACTACGCGGTTCGCAAGGAGAACGACTTCCGTATCGATCCGGAGGAAATCAAGCAACTGGCGGACCGCAATACGAAGCTGATTCTGCTGAACAGTCCTCACAATCCGACTGGCGCCACCATCAGCGATGCAGAACTCGACAACCTGCATGACTTCACATCCTCGCGTGGCATTCAACTTGTGAGCGACGAGGTCTACCATCCCATTTTTCACGGACGGATGACAAAATCGGCTGCCCGTCTGCCGCACGCCACAGTCATCCATGATTTTTCGAAGGCGTTTCCCTTATCCGGAATACGAACCGGCTGGATGATCGAACACGATCCCAAGCTCCGTGAGCGCTACTGGAATGCGCGGGCCTATTTTTCCATTACAAACAACACAGCTGGAGAAATGTTGGCCGAGATTGCGATGCGACATCGGGATATCGTGCTTGGCAAGACGCAGCAAACGGCGACGCAAAATCTTGGGCAGCTCGAAACCTTCATGTCGGAGCATCGCGAGACGCTGGGTTGGATTCCCCCACGTGGCGGAATGACTGCTTTCCCCTGGCTGACCAGCGGAGAAAACAGCCGCGCATTTTGCCTGGAAGCGGCCGAGCAGGGCATCCTGCTCGCACCCGGGGATTGTTTCGACGAGCCTTCGCATTTCCGCCTTGGGTTCGGAGTGATGACCGAGAAATTTTCCGATGCGTTGGATCGGCTGAGCGGCCTTGTTAAGAACTGGTCATCCGCGAATCTGACAAAGGCGTAGCAAGATCTGCGTTCGTATCACGAAGATCTTGTTCCCTCCTCGATTTAAGTTCGCAAAGAGAGAACAGGCGATTCGGTGCGATGGGTCGTTTCGCGATTGATCATCCAACTCGCAGGCGTAATTGCTACAATCGATGGAGAGTTCTGCAGGAATTCGGTACAGATCCTGCCGCACACTTCAAAAATTCGAATCAGGAGCGCATACATGTCCGCACCCAGCCGCCGGCCGGAAATTCGCCGCCGCCGCGCACGTCACCACAAGATCACGATTCTTCGCAAGCGCCTCGCTGCGGCGCAAAACGATGGCGATCGCAGCCGAATCAAAACCAAGCTGAACAAGCTCTCCATCGCATCACCAGGACAGCCGTTACTGAAGTAGCGCCGCTTCCAGACAAGAGTCTAGTGGGTTCGCGGGAGGAGCGACGAAGATCAAGCCACCCCTTCGGTAGCATTCTTCTGGGCGCGACGATTTGTGTCGGAAGTAGTCGTGCGTGTCTGACTGGCAACTTCACGATACGCCTCCATAATGCGGCGCACGGACTTTTCCCAAGAGAACTTTGCCGCTTGCCTGTAACTGCGCTCTTTCATCTTCTCGCGTAGAGGTTGATCGAGCAGAACCCGGTGCAAGGCGCGCATAATCTCGAAAACATTCTCCGGATGTACCAGCACGGCGGCGTTTCCGACAACCTCAGGCAATGATGAGACGTTGGATGTAACCACCGGCGTGCCGTGCGCCATGGCTTCGAGGGGCGGCAAACCGAAACCTTCGTACAAAGACGGGAAGATAAAAATCTTTGCCTGGTCATAAAACGTCCGCAGAACCTCCACTGGCACGAACCCTAAAAAGCGTACATCGTTCTGCATTCCGCTGCGGATCACGGTTCTGCGCAGGTCGGGATTACCGGAAAGATCGTCGCCGATAATAATGAGCTTGAGGTCCGGAAATGCATCATCTTTTTCCAGTTCCGTCTTTAGTGCGGAAAAAGCTTCGATCATACGCACCACATTTTTGTGCGGACTGATGCGTCCGGCGTAAAGGAGGAAGGGATAAGTCACCTGGTAACGTTCGGCGATGAGCTGACGATCGCCGGCGCTCGCATGCCCGCGAAGGAACCGCTCATCGATCGCGTTGTAGATGACCTCAATCTGCCTGGAAGGAATTCCAAACAGCTTCTCCATTTCAATTTTGGTGAAATTCGAAACCGCGAAGATGCGGGAAGCGTGGCGCAAAACCTGCTTGGTCAACTGAAAATGCATGGAGCCCCAAAAGCCGGTTTGAATGCGGGCACGCGACATATGATCGAGCATGTCATGCACTGTCATCACGTAGGGGCAAGGCAGCGCTCGGGGTATGGAAAAAAGACTCGGGATATGAGCGAGGTCGCATTGCAGTCGCTGCACTATGGCGCGAAATTCGCGAAAGCTTTTCAGCGAGCGCTCGGGCCCATCTAAAGGGACGGTGTGAAAATTCGGCGGCAGCGGCCCGATCTCCTTGACCTTTGCGGGGGAACCGATCAGATAGAAGGTTGTTTCGTGGTCGAGCCGACCCAGAGTTCGGACGACATTGCGGATATACGTTCCGACGCCGAACTCGGTCATCCGCCGGATGTCGATGGCAATCTTCACCAAAGGCATTTAAGCACAGTTAACCGGCGATGCCGAACAGATTTCGGCAGGGTATTAAACCTTCGCCTCGGCCTGCGCTTTCGCTCTCCGCTCCGTGTAGAGGGGGAATGCTTCGCAGAGATCGAGCACCTCTTTACGAATTCTGCCGAGCGCCGTCGCGTCATTTCGATGTTGCAGCGCCTCGGCGATCCAGCGGCCGATCTGACGCATCTCCGGTTCCTTCATGCCGCGCGTAGTCACCGCTGGTGAACCGATCCGGATACCGCTTGGCCTTAACGGAGGGTGGGTGTCGAATGGAATGGCATTCTTGTTGACCGTGATGCCGGCCTCGCCCAAAGACTTCTCTGCCTCGCTGCCTAACATGCCTTTGGAAAACACATCGACCAGCATCAGGTGCGTGTCGGTGCCTCCGGAAATAATGCGGAAGCCTTCTCCGGCTAGGGTTTCAGCGAGCGCCTTGGCGTTGGCGACCACCTGCTTCGCATAGTCGCGGAAGGCGGGTTGCATGGCTTCGTGAAAGCAGATCGCTTTGGCCGCCATGATGTGAACCAGCGGTCCGCCTTGCATTCCGGGAAAAACCACTTTATCGATGTTCGCGGCGAACTCGGCCTTCGAGAGAATCATGCCTGACCTTGGCCCGCGCAGGGTCTTGTGTGTGGTTGAGGTCACAATATGCGCATGCGGCACCGGCGACGGATGAACTCCGCCCGCCACTAGTCCGGCGAAATGTGCCATGTCGACGAGGTAAAGCGCTCCGACTTTGTCGGCGATCTGCCGCATGCGAGCAAAATCGATAATCCTCGGATAAGCGCTGCCGCCGCCGATAATCAGCTTTGGCCGGTGTTCTTCAGCCAACTTCTCCAAGGCGTCATAGTCGATGGTTTCTGTTTCCTTAGTCACACCGTAAGGGACGATTTTGTACGTTTTGCCGGAGAAATTCAGATGATGACCGTGCGTAAGATGGCCGCCGTGCGCCAGGTTCAATCCAAGAATCGTGTCGCCAGGTTGCAGCACAGAGGCGTAGGCTTCCATGTTCGCCTGCGAACCAGAATGCGGCTGCACATTGGCATGTTCCGCTCCGAACAGCTGCTTCGCGCGATCGCGCGCCAGATTTTCTACGACATCGGCAAACTCGCAGCCGCCGTAGTAACGCTTGCCTGGATACCCTTCGGCATATTTATTAGTGAACACCGAGCCGGCGGCGTCGAGCACGGCCTCGCTGACGAAGTTCTCTGAAGCAATCAGTTCGAGGCCTTCGTGCTGGCGGCGGGTTTCGTTATCGATGGCGTCGGCAATCTGCGGATCAACCTCATACAACGGACGTTCCATCCCGGAATTTTTCATGTCGTCCTTCCTAATGCCTTCTAATGCTTCTCATATACGTCGGGTCGGCGAAGTTCCATAAAGCGCTCGGGTGCTTTCAGCGCAGTAAAACCAAACTGGGAGTAAAGCTGGTGCGCATCGCGTGTGAGCAGAATCCAGCGGCGCAGGCCCTGAAGATCTGGATGCTGAATCACGCATTCCATCATCCATTTTCCCAAACCATTTCCACGATGCGCCTCCAGCACGAATACATCGCCAAGATACGCAACGGTCGAAAAGTCGCTAACAACGCGGGCGAAACCAAGTTGCCGGGCATCGGCGTCGTAGATCCCAAAACACAGAGAATTCTCGATCGATCTTCCAACCAACTCGCGGGAAATGCCCCTGGCCCAATAGCAATTCGTCAGGAAACCGTGCACCACATCAAGATTGATACGCGCCGGGTCCGTGCTGATCAGGTAATTGCCGCGCCGATGCTCAATCGGCTTTGGGCCCGCGATCTGCATAAAACATTCTAACTCGCGACTCGAGTTGCGGATGAAACCCGACCGCGCGCCTAGGTAAACGCGGTTCGCAAGAATGAAGCGAGATGCCAACCATCGAGGTAGCTGTAAGGGGCTTCGCCCATCGTGTAGTGACCGCAGGGCAGAGCTACAACTTTATGATCCAATCCCCGGCGCGCAAATTCACCGACGATCTCTCGCGACAGTTCGGGCAAGAAAGTCAGATCATACTTCGCATATACAATTAGCGCCTTTCGCGGCCAGCGCGAGAACTGATCAAAATAGGCCATCGGGCTCACTGCGAGCCACGCCTGCCGCAAGTTCTCCAGCGTAATCTGGGATTCAATCCCTCGGCGTATATGCCGCGTCGACTGTCCATGCCACACCACATCGGCAACATAAGTAGAGGCGTGATTGAAGGCGGCCACGCCAATTCGAGGATCATGTGCCGCGGCAATAAAGGCGTAACAGGAACCCAAGCTGGTCCCCACAATTCCGAGCTTGCTGTAGCCCTGATGCTGGAGCCAATCGAGGCATGAGCGGATATCTGTCACGCCCTGCCGCACCGCGTCGAGGGTGCGGCCAATATTTGCCGATACCGCATAATCTGCTCGGCCGATTTCCGCTGGCATACGGATATCGTGATAGGGCATGCTCATGCGCAGCACGGCAATGCCCATCATGTTGAGCACGCGGCAGAGGCTGGTATAGGAAATCGCATCCGCATTCCAATGCGGAAGAAGCACGACCGCGCGGCGTCCCTGCGCCGGAAACCAGCGCGCATTCACCAGGTCGTTTTCTGGATAGCGCGTTCTTACGGGCGATGTAAAGCGAAGGAATTCGGCGAAAGTTCCCTTCACTTTTGCTTCCAGCTTCGGATCAGGAATCTCACGCGTGGAAAAGACTTTGACTTCACGCGTCTGCAGGCGAAAATCCGCGGGCTGAACGTAAGAATAAAATTCGTCGCTAGACGCCACGATGCGGCGGTTGAAGTCGATCAAAAACTTGGCAGGGTTTTCCGTCTCTTGCCCGGGATGCCAGCCATTACAGCACGGCCAGTTCTGCGTCCAATCCAGGCCCCACTCGAGCGGACGCACCACGCGGTTATTGTCCACCGACGTGAGCCGGTGCTCCCAATCGTACATCCACTTTGCGTAAGGCGAAGGCACTGTGCAGTACCAGTCTAACAAGGCACGTGGATGCAAATAGCAGCCCGCACATCCAGCGGTCGCAATCTCCACTTCACAGTCGATGTTTGAGAGCTAAACGGGAACGGGACTAGCTTTCGTACTTCCGAGGCACGCGCTTCGAAATATTGCAGAGAATCTCGTAAGGGGAACCGTTGGCCCAGCGCGCGTGTTCGAGAGCATCCACGCTCAGGCCGTCGCTGGTGCCGAGCAGAATGACTTCGTCACCGACAGCGATTCCCGGAATACCGGTCACGTCAACGAGCGTAAGATCCATCGAGACGCTGCCCACGACCGGCGCATAGTGATCGCGCACAATCACGCGGCCGCGGTTGGAAAGCTGGCGATTATATCCATCAGCGTAGCCGACCGGCAGTACGGCAACACGCGCCGGAGCCTTTGTCACGTAGGTTCCGTTGTAACCCAAGGGCTGATTAGCGGCAAAATTCCGCAGAGAGAGAATCCGGGTCTTCCAGGTAAGAACTGGTTTTACAGAAAGCCGCAGCGTGCCTCCACTCACTTCCCTTCCGGCACGCTGGAACGGCAGATAATATCCGTAAAGCGCCACGCCGGGACGCACCATATTGTTCCAGGTTTCGCGGCGCGAAATCAAAGCACTGGTGTTCGCCATGTGCACCAGCGTGGGATCGAAACCGGCCTCCCGTACCACGCGCAGAGATTCTTCGAAACGGCGCGTTTGTTCCGCGACCGACGGGGTGTCCATGATTTCAGAGGAAGCCAAATGCGTCGACAGACCTTCGATAACCAGGTGCGGAGCCGCAGACAAAGCTTTCAGTAGAGTCGGCAACTCGTCCGGAGAAATTCCCAGACGGCCCATTCCAGTATCCACTTTGAGATTCACCGCATGCCTGATGGCTGCCGAGGCTGCGGCCTTTTCGAGAAGCTCAACATGCCACGGTTCCCAGACGGTTGGCGTCAAACGCAAGCGGACGATCTCATTTTCCTCGCCGCGCCAGAAGCCGGTCATCAGGAGAATACGGGTTTTGATGCCCTCTTCGCGCAGGGGAATTGCTTCATCGAGTGAGGTTACACCCAGCCATTTTGCGCCTTCCGCCTGCAGAGCACGCGAGCACTCGATTGCGCCGTGACCGTAGGCATCGGCTTTCACGACGGCGCAGACGCTGACCTCCGCTCCGACGTGTTTGGTCATTGTGCGAAAGTTCTGCCGCAACGTTGCGAGCGAAACCTCCGCCCACGTAGGGCGCGTTGCCACGCGGTTCAATATCTCTGTTGTTGCCATGAAATTTCGATTATAGCGGTGGCGGCAGTCTGTCCTCAGGTTACGCTTGGACTACTCCCTGGCAAGGATCAGCGTTAAAGCCCTGATGTTAGTTCGAGTCTGTGTGCTTTCCGCAAAGTGACGATCTCATCAGTTCCCAGCTAGCGAGAAATTAACGGTGATCTCTGTTTCCACTTCGACCGGTTCGCCATTCAGAACGTAAGGCCGATACCGCCACTGGCGGACGGCTTCGATTGCGGCCGCTGTGAGCATTGGGTGACCGGAAAGAAGTTTGAGATCCTCGATGGTCCCGGATTTGCTGATCATCGCCTGCAGGATGACCGCCCCCTGGACGCGGGCGGTTCGTGCCAGCGGCGGGTACGTGGGCACGACTTTGTGAACCAGATCTCCCTCGCTCATATGCGAAAGGCGCACTGTCTGCACCGTCGAAACCGGTCCTGTCGGAACGACAGGAGCCGAACTGTTTCCGAGGGAAGCCCAGACTCCGTTTGAGCTACCGTCTCCCCTGACTCCAGGAATATAAGTGCCGGAAGGTGCAAGTGGAGGAGGCGTTTCTCCGTTGGTGAGAGCGACGTGGGCGGGGATCTGGTCCGGCTGGCGCAAGACAATCTCTGCGGAATTGGCACCAACATGAGGACCTGCAAAGGACCGCGAGTGAATCACGACAGGTCCGGGCGGAGTTTGAGAAAGGCTGATCGGGCTGGAAAAGTGACGAAGTAAAGGCGTGCCCAGCGGCCGAAGCAGCGGCACAATAAGCAAGCCAGCCACAAGAAGCGCTTCTATACCAAAGGAAGTCAGCGTTGTCAGGCCACGCCGCGAACGGTCGTCCCAGGTCGAATTCAGCATGCTTTCAAACATGGCGTCCTCCTCGGCGCGGTTTTTGCGTTTCGCGAGTCTCGCTAAGAGGGATCGTTGCCGGTAAAGACACCACAACGTGCTCCGCCGGATGGGTTAAAAGAAAGAAAAAAGCCGCACTTACGTGCGGCTTGGTGGGAACTTTCTCGACACACTCGGTGTCGTCACGAACTACTGCGGTGTGGTTGGTTTAGAAACTGCAGGCTTAGGCGTGGTTGTCTTTGGAACTGCCGGCTTGGCTGGCGCTGCTGCCGGTGAAGCTGCAGGTGCCGGAACTCCGGACTGCGTATTGTAGAGATCAATGACCGCTTTGGTGATATCGGACTTGTTGCCGTCATACCACAGCACGGGACTTTGCGGCCACGGATTGGAGGTGTCGACGATCATGGCGTAGCCGCCATCCTGGGCATCCTTCACGATCACGGGAGCCATTTTCTGCAGAATGCGCTGAAAGACTTCTTTCTGCTGATTCTGACCATCTTCCTGGAAATCCTGCACCGCGCGATCGAGAGCTTTTTTCTTGTCCTGGATCTGGCGGACCAGTTCCGCGCGGGCATCATCGTTGAGCTTTGGGCCCTGAGTATCGAGCTGCTTCTGCAGGCTTTCCAGCTCATCGTTCTGCGACTTCAATTCGTTTTGCCTTGGCTCCAGCTTTTTTTGCAGGGCGGCAAAGTCGCGCTGGCCCTCGTTGGTGTTGAGAACGGCCTGCTC
>JASHNX010000137.1 GCA_030041415.1 Candidatus Sulfotelmatobacter sp. | reverse complement strand
AACCCGCAGAGGACAGCAGTCCTTAGCTATTGTCCTACACCTTCCTTCAACACCTCCTGGCATTCACTGCCCGCGGTCAGCACTTGATCGAAGGCCGGATCCTTGCGCAGGTCTTTCAGCAACGGATCGTCCAGCAGTGCGGAGTACGCGCAATAATTCTGCTGCACGGCGGCTTTCAGTAAACGCATGGCCGCGTCTTTCTCGCCGCAGTATGCCATTAAAGCCCCCGCGTGATACCACGGCTCGGGATCGGGCACGGTCATGACCGATGCTTCCGCGTCTTGCACAATTTTGTCCAGGTCCGCTGGCCGCGGCGATTGCGTACATGCCATCATCAAATCCCGGTGGTAATAAGCAGCTTTCGGCGTTTCCCTGGCCGCGATGCGGGCTTGTCCCAGACTTCCCTTAGCCAGGTAGACATAAGGAGTGACCCATGCAGACCACTCCGACCCGGGATCCAGATGAACGAAATCCATCGCATGATCTGGTTGGCCCAACTCTAGGAACGCCCAGGCGCAGGATCGGAAGTTGAAGTTGCCGGGATCGAGCGAGAGCGCGGTGTCGCACTCGTGAGCAGCTTTCTCCTGCATGCCCGCATAGCGAAACACATAGCTAAGTGCGTAGTGCGCATCGCCGCTATCCGGCCTGCGCCGCAGCAAGTCCGTGGCTGCCTGATAGGCGCGGCCAAGCTCACCCCGCTCCACGCGATTCGTAATCAGGTTGCTGGCGGCGAATACCAGGTTCGGATCCAACGCAAGCGCCCGCTCGTAAGCTGCGTTCGACTTCTGGAACACGGCTTCTCCGCCACCACCGTAATCGGAATCGAAATAATATCGTTTACCTAACGCCTCCCATGCAGGAGCGTAGCCCGGATCGCTTCCCACAACGTGCTCCAGCACTGCGATCGCATCTCTGTTTGGCCCGGGATCGTGCGGCAGCGCTAGGCTGTGCAGATACAGATCGTAAGCTTCCTGGCTCTTTGGCCGCGCGGCCGTGTTGTAAGCAGTTCCTGCTCCCAGGATCGGCATCAGCCCGTGCTGCACCTGCGTGGTCAGTTGATTTTGCAGGGAAATCAAGTCGTTCACCGGAGCGCTCACGGTGGTCTGCCACAACAGCCGGTCGTCAGAAACGGCGACAGCTTCGAGAGTCACACTCAGTTGATCGCCTTGCCGCAAGAAATTTCCGGTGAGCAAACGCCCGACGTGCAGCTGCTGCCCAACGCCGTGTATGTCTAAATCTGTTCCCACGTACTTGCGCGTTGCCGCCGATGGCCGCACGTCGAGTGTTCGGGAATACGACAGCACGCTGGTCAGTTCGTCGGCTAACGCAAAACGCAGGTAATCGACGGAATAATCACCGTTCAGATTCTGCAACGGCAAAACCGCGATCGCATGCTGCAACTCCGCGTTTGCGATCGATCGATGCTTGATCCAATATGCTCCTACCGCCGCCAGCACAGTAACCAGCAATGCCGCTGTTCCGCCCAGCACCCAATAGAGCCAGCGGTTGTCCGTCGCCCTGCCGAACGTTGTGCTTGCGACCCGCAACCGCGCCGTGTGCAGGCCGCTTCGAAGCTGTCCGAGCTGTCCTGATTCTGCTTCCCGCTTCAGTTGCTGCAGATCGGACTTCATCTGCGTTGCGCTCTGGTAGCGCTGTCCGCGGTCCTTCTCCATTGCCTTGCCGATGATGCCTTCCAGCTCGACCGGCACTTTGGGATTCACTTCCGCAGGAGGGGTCGGCCGGGCATGCAGCACCGCGTCGAGCGTCATCAGCGAGTTCTTGCCTGAGAACGGTTTCTTGCCCGTCGACATTTCATACATCACCACGCCAAACGAGAACAGGTCGCTGCGGAAATCAATTTCTTCGCTGCGCGCCTGCTCCGGAGACATGTAGACCGCAGTTCCCGGTATCACGCCTACAGCCGTGAGCGAATCCTCGGCCACCGCGCTGTCGCTGTCGGTCCCGACGTTGTGCACCAGCTTGGCCAGACCGAAATCGAGCACCTTCACCTGCCCCGTAGGAGTCAGAAAAATGTTTGCCGGCTTGATATCCCGATGCACAATCCCCTTGGCATGGGAAGCGGCCAGGGCGTCAGCCACCTGAATGCTGATGTCGAGCAGCTTTCCGGTTTCCACCGGCTTCTCGACTTGCTTCAGGCTTTCGCCCTCCAGCTTCTCCATCACAATGAAAGGATGCCCGTTGTTGTCTTCGATTCCGTGGATCGTGCAGATGTTTGGATGGTTCAGCAGGGAAGCTGCTCTGGCTTCGCGCTCGAAGCGCTCCAGCGACTTGGGGTCGCCGACCAGATTTTCCGGAATAAACTTTAGGGCAACATGCCGCCCCAGCTTGAGGTCCTCGGCCTCAAATACCACGCCCATGCCGCCCCCGCCCAGTTTGCCCAGGATACGGTAATGGGAAACGGTCTGGCCGATCATGAAAGGACAAATCCCCCGACGGCGGTAATGTTAGGCTCGTCCGCAACTTCGGTCAACAGCGGCGACAGCCGCCTGCGGGTCATCTCTAACCCCAAACTGTCCATTAAGATTCGCTCACACAGCCTCCGTTCCCAAACTGACAACAAACCTGACCCTTTGTGTTGCCTTTTCAGGGGATAGCGGTTGCAAGGGTTGCGGGGCAGACTAACATGAGTCAGCGCTGACGAATATCGAAGCGAATCGCAATGGAGCCAACCGCGCACAACCATCCTCCGCACCTGCTCGAGGCAATTCGCCGCCGCGCTGCCGAAATCTTCCGCCTCAGCGGAGGCGTTGCCGGCAGGGACATCGAGAACTGGTGCCGGGCTGAGGCTGAAATTCTGCGCGAATCTGCCGGCCGACCTCTCCGCCGAGTGGTGGTCATCAACCTTGCCGGCGTAGTCTACACTGGCGAGTACGATTCCGCATCGGCCGGCGACTATACTCCCGGCGAGTGGAAAGCCGGTGATCGCGTCCCCGTTCGGCTTTCTGGCGATAAACTCTATCTTCGGCGCCCGAACGGCCGCGAACTGCTAACCACAATTGTGAAGCGAATCGGCTGAAAACCGCCGAATGAGAGCCCACCGGCGTCATCCGGAAGCCCCGTGCTTTTTCCAACGGGCTGAGGGATCTCGTAATGCAGAATCTCGAGAGAAAGCAACCATCCACGGCCAGCCGACGACTCAAGCGACAAACAACGCCGCCGACGCTCCCACCCACTCCATGTTCTTGTTGTGATCCACGCCCATCATCAATCCGCGCCCCATGCGGATAATCGTCAGCACCGGCTGCAACTGATCCAGCCAGATGTACATCACCCGCACTTCCGCCTTCGTCGCGCCAAACGGAGTCTGGATGATCGGCTCGAACTGCAGCCGCTCCTGCAGAATATATTCGCCGCGCCTTGCGTGTGGAATCGCCTGAATGTCCTCTTTCGTCGGCGCAATCACCACCCCCAGGCCCGCGAACGAATACAGCGGTTTCAACGCATAGTTCTCCAGGTCATTCGGAATTCGATCGAGGCGATCAAGAAACCAGGTCTTCGGCACAGACTCATGCTTCAGATAGGGAATCGAAAATTTGCTGATGCGGAAATACCAATTCGGATGTCCTGCCCATTCAACTTTTAAATCGTCGCGCCAATCGAAGTTGAGCTTGATATTCTTGCGCTGGAGCTCGTCGACAATCGTTCGATTATAGATTCTCTCGACTGGCACCCGTTTGCCTTCGCGTTCATAGTAAAGCCGCGTGCCTTCTTTCTTTATGTCAACAATATCCACCGTCCGGATTCCCAGCATTTTCTCCGTCATCAGGAAATCGGGCAGAGTCTTCTGCTGTTGCGGGTGAATTTCCATCAGAATCACATTTTCCGGATCGCGATCCCCAACCACGGCTCGCCGCAGAAGTTCGCGGTAAGACTTATCATCATGTCCGCCTAGAAAAAATCGCAGCCGCTCGCCGGAGTCAAATCGGTTCAACCCGTAAACGTCCATGTACGCTCGCGCCAACACAGCCTGATACGCGTAAAGAGAAGGGAAGGCCTGCAACTCGACCAGCTTCGGCTGCAACTCTCCGTCGGCGCCGTGCACCAGCCCAAAATCGACCTGCACAAACATCGGATGCGCTGATTCATTCGGAACACAAAACTCGGGAGGAATCGATGCATCCGACTTCGCCCGGTAGTCACGGCTCTCCACCAGTTGCCGGATTAGCTCTTTTCCATCTTCAGCCATTCTCTGCAGCAAGGCTTTTGGGAAAAAGCACGGCGTCTCGGAAAGCCGGAACTCGACATGCGTTCCGCACGTTGCGTCGATATGCGCCAGGAAGGTTTTGTACTTTTCCGGAGTAAAGGCCTGATTGAACTGCTTGCGGAAGGAGGGAATCATGGTTGCAACACGAAATTCTACTCTCGAATTTCCATGCTGCGGATCAAACCATCCTCAAAGCAATAAACATGCTCGACCATGCGGTCTAATACGATTTTGCCGCTCAGGTCTCGGATAACCTGATGAACTCCGACCACGATGCGGCCACTCCCGTCGGCATCAATTTTGATGGGTTCGACATGCGGATTGATCATTCCCCACTGCCGCGTCCAGTACTGGCGAACTCCATCGCGCCCGAAAACCGTGCCGCCTTCCATGCCGTTCGGCCATTCGACGTTGGGTTGCATACGCGCCAAGCAACTCTCAATGTCGCGGGCATTGAACGCCGAATACAATTCCTGAATAGCGCTGCTCGTAGCTTCGTCGAGCGTTAACTGCAATGTAGACACGGCTTACGCCTCAAGCAAAAACTTCCCATCCTGCATGATCTGCTGGTCATCGACCCAGATATCAAACTTTCTTCCCACCACGTCGATATGCGTCGATGAATCCCATTCCGCGCCCGTGTGCGCGCCGTAGGGATTACCAAACGCAATATGCACCCCAGGATATTTTTCGTCCTGCAAGATCTGTCCGATGATTTCTTTCAGCTCGATGTTCGTCCCGATGGCGAATTCCCCCACCCGGTCGCTGTTCTCATCTGTGTGCGTGTACTTCCAGAAATCGTCTTCCAGTTCCCGATTTTCCGAATGCGCTTCGGTCAGTCGATTCTTCTTCATCTGAATCGTCAGCGGATTCTCGCGCAGGTTCCCGAATTTCGCACAAAGATAGTCGCCCACCACCCCGTCGATCACAAACGTCCCATTTACTTCTCCCGGCGTGGTAAAAATTTCCCCGCCTGGAAGATTTCCCCACTTCTCCGGCGTGATAATTCCGCTGGTTTTCAGCCACTTGTAGTTATGATTCAAATCCGCTGTCAAATCCGTTCCCGCGGCTGTCTTCGCCCGCACGCGTTCCGCTTTCCGAACCATCGCCACAACCTTGGCACTCAGCCGGTCCACCTTCCGAAAATCAGCCCGCATGCCTTCCAGCATGATTTGCCGGTTGATGTTCACCATGTGCGCGTGCCGGATCTTTCTCCGGTTTACCACGTCCGTCATCTGCATGCGCGAATGCAGTTCGTTCCTTTGCGCCTGCACGGCAAAAATCGAAACCTGGCTGGTTTCGAGATCGGCGAGGATCTCGCCTGGCAAGTCCTTCAGCGGTCGTTGGGCCCAGTCTTCCAGCACCCATACGCTGTAGGGCGAGCCCAGCCTCTCAACCTCGCTCACGATTGCCGCGGCAATCTCCAGCGTGACTTCGTCCGTCATCACACACACTTTTTCTTCCGGCTGCACTCGCAGGCACACATTCACCGCGTTGCGCGCTCCAACCGAATACTCTTGGTCGAAGGCCACCGGTTGTCTTTCGCCCCATCCCTGTGTCTCTGGTGCCCGCGTCGACGATTTCGTTCCGTTTGCAGAAATAGCCATCAGCTGACTTTCATCACAGAAGCCGGCTCGGTTTCTTCCAGCCCTGCTTCGGTCTCCTCAATGATGTAATCGACCACTTTCTTGAAATCTCCAGTTTCCCGGTAAACCTTCAGTTGGCGATCCGCGCCGCTGCCCCGTTCCAGCATCGTGTGGATGTATTCCAGTTCGTCGCGCGAATCGAGTTCATCGACTACATCGTCCACAAAATCCAGGTACTCCAGCACCAGGTCCCGTGCCGGAACCTCTGTCTGCTTGCCAAAATCAATCAGCTTTCCATCCAGCCCATAGCGTGACGCGCGCCATTTGTTTTCCATGAGCAGCGCACGCCGGTATAGACGAAATCCCTGATTCGACGCATGCAGCTTGTACAGCTTCGCCACCGTCGCCTGAATCAGCGCGGCCAGCGCGATCGTCTCGTCGACCCGCATCGGAATATCGCACACGCGGAACTCGATCGTATTAAAGAACGGATGCGGCCGGATATCCCACCAGATCTTTTTCGCGTTGTCGATGCAATTGGTCTTGATCAGCAGCTTGATAAAATTCTCGTACTCGCCCCAGCTCGGAAAATAATCTGGAATGTTCGTGCGCGGAAACTTATCAAAAACCTTGCAGCGGTACGATTTCAGGCCCGTATCCATCCCCAGCCAGAACGGAGAATTCGTCGACAGCGCAAGCAGGTGCGGCAGAAAATAGCGCGCGTGATTCATCATGTGAATCGCGGTTTCGCGGTCCTCAATGCCAATGTGCACGTGCAAGCCGAAAATAAGATTGGCCCGCGCCACCAGCTGCATATCTTCGACAATATTCTTGTACCGCTCGTCGGGATTAATCTCCTGCGTTCGCCAGTCCGAAAACGGATGCGTCGCAACCGATGCCAGGCGCAACCCATTCTCCCGCGCCAACCCAATGATGTGCCTCCGCAGTTCTCTCACCTCTGCCTTGGCTTCTTTAATGTTCTTGCAAACTCCCGTCCCCACCTCCACCACTGACTGGTGCATCTCGGCTTTCACTTTTTCTTTGAGAAGAAGCTGCCCTTTTGCGAGGATCTCCGCCTGAATATGCGACCGCAAATCCCGCGTCTGCGGGTCGATCGTCTGATATTCCTCTTCAATCCCGATGCTGAAAGTGGGTTTCATCTGTGTAGCGCGGACGCTCCGGTCCGCGGCATTCTCCCCAAATGCAGTAGAGTGGCGCGGGCGCCTCGCCCGCGGCTTTTTCTGAACGATCCCCTAAATACGAGCCTCAACAGTATAGCAGCGTGCTTTCGGGGCTGAAGCGCAAGTTTCTTCATCTTGACAGGGCATGCACACAGGATAGAATCTCGCGGATGCTCTGGGCCTCATTTCCGGGGTCAAAGCAGAATTGCGGCTCAAAACTTTGTTGCACCTACATTTACTTTCTCGGGGGGAAGTGAAATGCAGCTGTCGCAGAAATTCCAATCGAATGCCTTTCGATCCATCTTCAGTTCGCTTCGTCTTAGCTTCATCCTCATCTTTGCCGTCGCAGTAGCTGCGTCCGCGCAAACCGTCACCATCATCAACGTTTCCGGCGCGGGCACTGCCGCTGGCCAGGGCACTCTGGCCTATGGAATTAACACTGGCGGCACGGTCGTGGGTACCTGGAAAGATTCTTCCAACGTGAACCATGGCTTCGTCCAGAGCGCGAGCGGCACGATCACAACCTTCGACGCGCCCGGCGCTGGTACTGGAACCGACCAGGGCACCGCGGCAATCGGCATCAATGCCTCCGGTTCGATCATTGGCTTCTATAAGGATTCCAACAACGCGTTCCACGGCTTCGAACGGAACACTGCTGGCAAAATTGCCACTTTCAACGCCTCCGGCGCGGGCACGGGCGTAGACGAGGGAACCTTCCCCTACGCCATTAACCAGGGCGGGGCCATCACCGGCTACTACCTCGATAGCAGTGGGGTGTTCCACGGTTTCGAGCGCTCCTCCACGGGCGCCATCAAGGCCATCAACGTCCCCGGCGCAGGCACCGCGGCAGGAGAGGGAACAAGCGCATTTGGCATCAACACTTCCGGAGAAATTGTTGGCTTCTACAAAGAGCCCAGCGGCGGTACAGATATTGATTCCGGCTTCACGCGCAGCGCGACCGGCGCCATCACGACTTTCAACGTCTCCGGCACCGATAAAACATTCTCCGTGGTACTCAACGACTCGGGCGAGACCGCCGGATATTACTCCAGCGCCAGCGATGGTCTCGAAGGATTTGCCCGGACCTCAAGCGGGACCATCACCACCTTCGGCATCTCCGGCTCTACAGATCTCTACGTCTACGGAATTAATGCAGGCGGAGCAATCACCGGTTACTACCAGGAGAGTTCAGGTACTTACGAAGCTTTCGTGCGCTCCAGCGGCGGAAGCATCACCAGATTCAGCATTTCTGGCTCGGGAACCAGTTCCGGCGAGGGCACGTTCGCTTACGGCATCAATACTGCGGCAACCACCGTCGGCGCCTATTCCGACAGCAGCGGCGTGTTCCACGGTTTCATCCGAACAGAATAATCGCGGAGGGTTGAGCCCAACGGTATAACAATCAATACCGCAATCGGCTAGCCGGCGCGGTGTGCCCACGACCATGAAAGCCAAAGGAACACGGCTATCATGACGATCATCAGCCCGCTCAGGCAGAGGGACAAAATCGAGAAGAAGTTGCGCACCGGCCGCCCGGGCAATAACGACTTCGACAGTAGAACAATCGCGAACAATTGCGCGACCAAAGTTCCGACCACGCCATACATCACAAAAATCTCTGAGAAACCACCTGCTACTGCGCCCAGGCCCGTCGCTTTTGCGCGCGACATCTGGTAAAGCACGTCACCGAACGCAATCAGAATCGGAATCCACGGCGCCCAGACGAGCGCAATTCCCCATAGAAACCTTTTTGCGTTTACTTCCATCTCCACTACGCTTTCGATTTTTTCTTGGCGGTAGTTTTCTCCCCGCCCGGGGTTCTTCCCGCTAAGAATCCGGCCCATCTTAATTCCTTCGCCGGATCCTCGCCGGTCTGCGCCATCTTCACCGCCATCTCCGCCACTGCATTCACGATCCAGTCAAAATTTTCTTGACCCACCGACGTAATCTCCGCATCCGGCGCAGGATTCAGAAAGTCGATCGCATAGGGCACGCCTTTTTCCACCGCGAACTCCACCGTATTCAAGTCGTAGCCAAGTACCCGGCAGAGCGTCAAAGCGTCTTTTTCGATTCGCTCTTTCAATTTCGTCGACGACGGCGGCGGATTTCCCTTCACATATCTCTCGTGATGAGGCGCCTTGGGGTCGTACTTCATGATGTGCACTTTTTCCTGCCCAACTACGTAGCAGCGGTAATACTCCTCAAAATTCACGGCGCGCTGCAGCGTCATGCACAAGTCGCCCGTCTGGTTGTAATGCTGGAAAAACTCTTCCGGCGAGTGCACGTGATACACATGCTTCCATCCCCCGCCCGAATAGGGTTTTAGAAAAGCAGGGAAGCCGACATAATCGAAAAGCTCCTGCCAATTGAGCGGATACATCAGGTTGCGCATTGAGCGGTCGGTGGTTCCTTCCGGGTGCTTGTTGTGCGGCAGAACGATCGTCGGGGGAATCGCCACGCCAATCTTGTGCGCCAGAGCATAATTGAAAAATTTATCGTCGGCTGTCCACCAGAACGGATTGTTCACGACAATCGTCCCATGCAGCGCTGCATTCTTCAGATAAGCGCGGTAAAACTGGATGTCCTGCGAAATCCGGTCGATGATGACGGCGTATTTCTTCGGCTCATCCATGCGGATGCCGCCGATCTTCACAAACTCCGCTTCCACGCCGTCGATATTCATCGAGTTGATCTTTTCGACTAACGCCGGAGGGAAAGTATTCTCCATCCCAAACAGAATGCCAATCTTCTTCATGCGAATTTCCTTATGAGGCTCAAAAACTCATGTCACTCCGAACCCGGCAATGCCCGGTGAGGAACCTGCTTTTCGTCACAGTTTTGTCATCTTGAGCGAGGATTGTCGATCGCCAAAGCGATCGGCAACTGCAGTCGCAGGACCTCGCCTTGGTCTGCAGTCCCTAAAAATACTTTCCCGCCATCCTTAGCCACAGCGGCCAGTCATGCTTCGAATTATCGTTATAAACATCCAGCCAGTGCGGCACGGCTTTCCCATTTAAAATCGCCGACAGCTTCACGTTCTGATCCAGGCACATGTCCCAATCCGCCGAGCCGAGCACGATTTTCATCTGCCGATAGCAACTCAAGAACCAATCGTCGTGCTGGTTCGGCAAGTAATCTTGTGGGCAATTGAAGTAGCAATCATCGTCGTAATATCCATCCAGAAACTGATGAATATCGAACGCGCCGCTCATGCTCACACAGTGCGTTACCACATCCGGATGCTTCATCGCAAAATTCACCGCGTGATACGCTCCGAAGCTGCATCCCGTCATCGCCAGCTTCGAATTCTGATTCTTCCAGCGGACGAACGGCAGAAACTCATGGAGAATATAGCGCTCGTATTGCAGGTGCCGTAGCACCCTTACTTTCGGATGCACGCTCTTGTTGTACCAGCTTTCCGTGTCAACGGCGTCCGGACAGAAAACCTGCAATTCCCCTCGATCGATCTTTGACGCCAGAACCCCGATCATGCCGCGATCTTCATACTCGAAGAATCGCCCCATCGAAGTAGGAAACACAACAATGGGTGTACCCGCATGGCCGAACACGAGCGCTTCCATCTCCCGATGCAATTCCTGGCTGTATCCTTTGTGATACTCGCGATTCATTTCTGAAAAGAAGGTTGTTCTTGCGCGTCCTTTCGCCGCAGACGAAGTATCTTACCTGAATCGCGCGAGGGGTTCGCCAACTTTATGCTCATCGTGCTCATCGAAGCCGTCAGATGATATCGTGATACGAGACATGCCGTGGAAGCTTCCCAAGCGGATTCCTCGTTCTGGACCGGTAATCCTGTTAATTCTGACTTTCGGTGCCGTCGTCGGGTTCGCTGCCGTTGGCCATCTTGTCACCCGCTACACACTCAATCAGCAAGCCAGAGGCCGTAAACTTTATCAGCAAGGTTTGGCCGAAGCTTCGGCCGGCAACTACGACAATGCCATCGAGACCTTTCGGGCCGCCCTCACCTGCGACCCTAGGAATTCTCAATACCAGTTGAGTCTGGCTCGTGCCCTGCGCGATAGCAACGATCCAGCATATCTCGACGAAGCCGAATCGTACCTCGTCGCTCTCTGGCAACGCGCTCCGCAGGATGCTGCCGTGAACTTGGCGCTGGCGCGGGTGGCCGCTCATCGCGGCTCTATCGACGATGCCATTCGTTACTATCACAATGCCATGTATGGCGTGTGGAACTCCGATCCAGATGCCAATCGAAACCGCGCCCGCGTCGAACTGATCGAATACCTGCTCAAGAAGAATGCCCGCGCCCAGGCCGACTCAGAACTGATCGCTCTGACTACTTCCTTGCCTCGCGATCTCGCCGCTCACGTCCAGGCCGCGCAGCTTTTCATGCAGGCTCAGGATTACGCCGGGGCGCTTGCACAGTACGAGCTTGTCCTTCATTTTGAACCCCAGAACCCACAAGCCCTCGCCGGCGCCGGAGAGGCTGCATACCGCACAGGCGATTACGCCCAGGCGCAACGCTTCTTGCGCAATGCCGTAAACGTCGACCCTCAGGATGAAACCTCTCGACAATTCCTCGAGATCGCCGATCTCGTGCTTCACGCGGACCCGTTTCACCGTCATATCTCCGATGCGGAACGCAATCGCCGTATCGCTGCCGATTTTGCTCAAGCCGAAACCCGCCTCAAAGAGTGCGCGCAAAAGACCAACGTCAACCTGGATGCGGCTGCACCTTCTACGCCTGCATCCTCGCCGCTTCTCTCTCTGCAGCAACGTTGGACCAGTGTGAAGCCCGACCTCCAGCATCTGGAATCGCCATCAGAGGCCGATCTTCCCGATGCTGTCATGGACGTGGTTTTTCAGATCGAACAGCAGACCGCCGCGGCCTGCGGCCAGCCGCAGGGCCTCGACCTCGCCTTGCTTCTGATTTCCGGGAAACGCGAGGCCGGCACGCAATGAGCAGCTCGCCCATCATCACTAGGGATTCTTCATCTCCTGAACAATCTCCAGTCGTGCGTGTCCGGCTGCGCCAGAGCTTATTCTCCACGTTCGAAGGCGTGTTTCACGAGGAAATATTCTTTCTGATTCTTTCTGTTTTTATCGGAATCTTTGCCGGTCTCGCCGTGGTTTGTTTCCGTCTTGCGATCGACTGGACGCATCTGGCATTGCTTGGCCCGTTGCCGCAGAGCCACAGCTGGAGACTGTTTGCGGTTCCGGCAGTCGCCGGACTCTTGGTCGGCGCACTTGTGCTGCACGTTTTTCCCGGTGTTCGCGGCAGTGGAGTCAACCAGACTAAATCCGCGCTCTACATTTTCAATGGCGTGATTCCATTTCGCACTGCGGTCGGAAAATTTATTTGTGCGGCCATCTCCATTGGTTCCGGCCAATCCCTCGGCCCCGAAGATCCTTCTCTGCAGATCGGCGCCAGCATTGCTTCGGCTCTCGGCCGTCACGTCAATATTTCCAGGGAAAAGCTTCGCTTGATGGCGCCGGTGGGAGCGGCCGCAGGCCTCGCTGCCGCGTTCAACGCCCCCATCTCGGCGGTTCTCTTCGTCATTGAGGAAGTTATCGGCCGTTGGAGCGCAGGCATTCTCGGCTCGGTTGTGCTTGCTGCTGTCGCCAGCGTCGTCGTGGTGCGCTCGTTTCTCGGAAGTGAGCCTCTTTTTCGTATTCCCGTGACCGCCTTCAAGCGTCCGAGTGAACTGTTCGCATACGTTGTGCTCGGTGTAGTCGGAGGCGTTGCCTCGGTGGCGTTTGCCAAGTCGATCGGCTATCTGCGTCCGCGGCTCAAAGCCTTGCCCCGCTGGACGCAATATTTCCAGCCGGCAATCGCCGGGCTTCTCGTTGGCCTGATTGGTTTTCTCGGCGCTCCGCAGGTCATGGGAGCCGGCTACGATTCCATGGATCAGGCGATGCACGGCCAATATGTCTGGAAGTTCCTCGCCCTGCTCGCGCTTCTTAAAATCGTCGCCACCACCCTGTCGTTCGTCAGCGGCACTCCCGGCGGTATGTTCGCTCCCGCACTCTTTGTGGGAGCCATGTTGGGCGGCGCAGTCGGCGACATCGAGCGCCTCATCTTTCCCCACTTCGCAGGTTCAACTGGAACCTATGCACTGGTGGGGATGGGGGTGCTGTTCGCCGGATTCATCCGCGTGCCCATGACTTCTGTCTTCATGGTGCTCGAGGTCAGCGGCAACTACGAGATTATTGTGCCTGTTATCGTCGCCAATGCCGCGTCTTATCTGGTCTCACGCAGCATGCAGGCCTTTCCGATTTTCGATCTGCTTACGCGCCAGGATGGTCTCATCCTGCCCTCGCTGGAAGAAGAAAGAGAAGAAACCATTCTGCGCATCGAGGATGCGCTGCTTCCGGTTCCGAAGATTATTCTCAACGCGCAGGATTATGTCGATGCCGGCGCCCGCCGCGTTCAGGATTCGATCGATTCGCTCTTTCTCGTGCGTCTGCATCCGAGCGGCTGGAGCGTGATTGCCCGCGATCAGCTGCAACGCCTTTTCCGCGAAGGCAAAGGCGAACTCACGATCGCTTCTGTGCTTCCGGCGAAGCCACTGCCCAGTCTTTATCCTGATCTGCCGCTCGATTCCGCGATTCGCTGCGTAAACTCCTATCCGCTCGTGCCTGTCGTCAATCGCGCCGACTTCCGGAAATTAGAAGGTGTCATTTCGCGCGATTCTGTTTTCAAGAAATACGGAGCGACGTCCGACCCCAAGTGATTTCGCACCCTTCGTTAGAAATGTCGTTCCCCGCTATTTTCCGCCGTTGGCCACCTTTACTGTGCGCGAGCTCGCGGCATAGCGTGCGATGCCGCGATAGAGCGCCTCGGCAATTTGCTCGCGATAGCCGTCGCTGCGCAGCTTTTGCTCGTCGGCCGGACTGCTGACGAACGAAACTTCCGCCAGAATTCCCGGCATGCTCGACTCAGTTAGCACGACGTACGATGCTTCCTTCACCCCACGGTCGCGAAGCCCCGGATTCTTTGCCGCCAGCGTGCCGTAAAGCGACCGCTGCACGCTCAACGCCAGCCGTCGCGACTGCTCGATCTTTTCGTACAGCTCTGTCGCCGTTAGAGCCAGCGTCGTCGAACCCTTGCTCACTGCAACGGCTCGGTCTTCGAAATCCTTCACGCTCGGAGCCGAGAAAACATCCGTGTAATAGGTTTCCACTCCGCGCGCCGAAGGCAGGTCGCTGTAATTCGCATGTACGGAGACAAACAAATCTGCGTGCGCCTGGTTCGCGATGTCTGCGCGTTCATCGAGCGGAATGTAGGTGTCATCGGTGCGCGTCAGGATCGCCTCCGCTCCGAGTCGCGTCTCGAGAAGCTTTCCCAGCCGCTGCGCGATCTCCAGCACCAGATCTTTTTCAAGCAACCCGCGCCGCCCGACAGTGCCCAAATCCCAGCCGCCATGCCCCGCATCGACTACGATTCGCATCTTTGGCACATGCGCGCGCAGTTGCAAATCCTGTTTTGTCGGAGGAGGTACAACGATTGCTAGTCGTTTCTCCTCCTCCGTTTTCGCTCCCGGAAAAAGACTAATCTGACCCTTCGGCGCCGCTCCGATTTTCGAAACCTGCACCACCAGCCGGTAAGGATTCGGTTCCAAACTGACCGAATAATTCGAATCTCCTTTCGTTTGCAGCACGAGCCGGGTCAAACCGGAAACCGGCTGGGCCACTCGAACTCGCGCCAGCAGCGTGTCTCCGATATCGATGCTCTTATTTTCCAGTTCAGGAGCAAGCGCAGTATCGTGCAGGTCGAAATAGATGCGATCGGGATTGGCAAGCCGATGCGCCTCATATTGAACCTGATCTTCCAGATCGAGCACCACCGTGCTCGAATCGGCCGACGACCAATGCCGAATCCCGGTAATCCGCGTCGGCCTCGCAGATTCCGGCTTCGCATCTTTGTTCGAAGCGACCGGAGGTTGCATCTCGTCTGCCAGGTCCGCATCGTTCGCTACATTGGGCTGAGCGGTACTGCCTGCCGGCGAAACAACCGAAGGCACGCTCGGCGCAGGTTGCCCGGGCGATGAACCTGCTCTCTGGGATGGAGTCGGTGTCGGTTCGGTTACCGCATGGCCCGGTTGCGCAGCAGAGCTCAACGGAGTTTTTGCTAAAAATTGAAACTGCCCCTCTTTCAGTTCCCACCACAACACCCCGCCAAGCAACGCTGCCAGCACAATGAGCAGGGCAACCAGCCCAACTCCCGGGTGCCGCTTCGACCTTGCTCCGCGCACGGCACGGGTAACCTTCTTCGGCACTTCAACTGCTGTTTCCGCGGCGACCGGCGCGGCCGGTCCTGCCAGAGCCGGGGCCGGCGCAGCGGCTTCCGACGTAACCTGTTCTGAGCGAGCAGATTTTTGTATCCCAGATACAGGTAAAGTTCCCGAAGGAATCGCCGGCCTTTCTGTTACCGCAGGTGCTACTGCCAATTTCTCTTCTGCCGCTTCAGCCGCTTCGGCAAACCTGTCTTCGTCCTCCGGCTTTAACGCCGCCACGATCAGCTCGGCCAGCAATTCCAGGCTGGCAACGTCGCTGTCGTTGAAGCCAAAGGGTTCAACCGAGAACGCTTCCAGCACTCCGATCACGCGTCGCCGTCCGCACAACGGCACCGCCACCATCGACCGCGCTCCCAACCGGCGGCAGGCGGAAAGATTTACTCGGTCGTCGGTCTCGCTATCGTCGCAGCGGATAATTTGCGCGCTTCGGAAACAGGCTCCCGAAAATGCCGAATCGCGCCGGATGCGTGCACCCACATCCGGTTTTACGTTTCCGGCTGACGCGCGCAACACAATCTCCTGGTTTTCGGCAAGCGCAATTCCCAAGCCGTCTGCGCCCGTAATCGCGATGGCCCTCTCTGCGACGAGTTGCAGCACTTCATCGAGTACAAACTGCTCTTCCGCCGCGAACTCTGAGGTTCGCGGGGAAGAAGTTCGGAGAGAAGTTGGCAGGGAACTCCGTGGGATCTCCTCGAATCCACTATGCCGCGCCGCCAGCGCCCGTCGCCGCCGTACTTGCTGGTGCATGGCCGAAAACGCCAGCAGCGCCTGCAGGGCATCGCTTCCTGAAGGCCGCAACCCGCTTTTTTGAAAAGTGGCGTCTCCGCGCAGAGCCGAGACCTCGTTCTGCGGCCACGGCTCTCGGCCCTGCGCCAGATCGGAGTCTTTTTGCGAAGGCGGATTGGTTGGTGTGGTTACCATTTAACAGCCCAACGAATGACGATCTTGCGAATGGCGATCTTGCGAACGACGATTCACACGAACGACGAAACGCGAGTTACAAATCGCTGAAGTATTATCAGACGAAAATCCTGTTCGAATCGTTGCCGTCGACCCGTTGCTCGTCGATTTCATGTTCGAGCCAAAGCTTTCCCCGCGCCGGCTCTTTCGGCTTTGTTCCCGCTTTTGCGGGGTTTAGTAGTAAGTTAACGGGCTTTTTCGGCGATAGCAATGATTCCCGGGTATCCTTTCGACCATGAGCTTTCGTAAGCGCTCGATTTCGACGCTCATCCGGTCGATCCCCACTTCCCGCAAGAGCGTCGAGAACCCAGAGCGCTCCAAAATCCGATCGGCAGCCAATATCCTCCCGAACCAGCGTGGTTACTCTCGCCCGGTTTCTACCGGCGCATAGCATGAAGGAATCGTAGTCATCTCTGGCTCTCGGGGCAGAGTATGCCGCAAGCGTCTTTTCCCGCTCGCCCAGTCCGTAGCCAATACCGGCACGAACTGCGCACCTTGACCTACCTCACTCTCGACGATGGCAATGGCGGGATCGTGCGCAATCTCAACCACGACGGAGCGGCGTTGCGGGTTGTCTCTCAGTTGCAGCCAGAGCAGCGCGTGCGCCTGCGCTTCCAGTTGAAAGGCTCGCGTCTGCGTCCCCTCGCGACCATCGAGACCTGCGGGCAGGTAACCTGGGCCGATCCTGCTGGAGCCTGTGGCATTCGCTTCATCGATTTGCCGGACCGCAGCCGCAATCAGATCGATGAGTGGATACTCTCCGATCTTTTCAATTCTCTCGCCGCCGTAACCAACACCGCCCCAATCTTCGAGCCTTTTCCTACGTCCGCTGTCTCCGATGAAATCGATGACCCCGACGAAATCGTCAGCCCGGACGCAATTGATGACCCCGACAAAAGTGACGGCCTGATTCTGTCCGCTGCTCCGCGCCCCGCAATCCGGCTCGAACCCATGCTTCCGACGCCAGCCGAGCCAGCCCGGCCGCGATCCACACACGCTCCTAAAGACGATCCCTCGGTCGAAGTCGTGCCGCAGCAACCCACCCTCCCTCATCTCTCCGCGCGCAGGCTTGCCTGGGCAGTCGATGCCCTGGCGATCACCGCCGGCCTTCTCTTGTTTGCTGTGATTTTTCTCTCGGTTGCTCACGAAGTCCCCGAGTGGCGGCTTACCTTGAGCCTGTTACTGCTCACCGTGCCGTTTTTCGCCGGCGCCTACTGGACCTTGTTTGCTTTATTCGGAGGACCAACCCTGGGCAATCGCGTGGCGCAACTGGCTCATCCGTCGCACATCGGAGAGAAAAAGAGCAGGCAGACCGGTCTCGCTAAGGCGGCGCGGCCGAATTAAGAGCCTTTCGTATCCAACAATTCTCAGTTCGCGAAATATTGCTGCGCCAGCCAAACCCGCAGTGCCTGTTTCATCTGCGATGGCATTTTCGCAAAGCGGATGCCGATGTTGCCCAGATTATCCGACCATGCCACTTCAATATCGGCGTTGATGGCCGCATTCGTTCCCGGAAGCTCGAAGCATACACGCGATGCTTCACCCGCTTCGAATCCTTCGTCCACGTGCACCTGCAAGCCGCCCTGGCTCAGATTCACGAGCTTTCCCAACGTTTTCTTTTTTGCTCCGGCCCGCACCGTAATCGGCACATCCATCCCAGCCCGGTGGTAGCGCAGGCGTCCGTCAAGAATCATGTTGCGCGCTGCGGAGAGCGTGTGCACCGCCTGTTCCACTGAGATCGGTTTTTCAAAGGCGAACAGCGCACCGCTCTCTTCTACGCCGCGCCGTCCCTGCCGGTTGCCCATGATCACCAGCGGCACCGTGCTCGCCCGCGAAGCCTCTTTCTGCAAATCGCGGAAGAACTGTCCGCTACCGTTCAGGTCACAGTCGACAATGAGAGCGTCAACTTTTGATTTTTCCAGCCGCGAAAGCGCCCGCTGCGGCTCGCTTTCGACGGCCACATCCATTTGCAACCCGCCGAGAATGCACTCCAGTACGCTGATTTCCTGCCAGTCCCGCGAAACCACCATCGACGAAAGTGTCATGCGTTTTACTCTAGGGGTTTCAGTAACGCGGACGTAGATAACCAACGTAATGAAGCACGCTTCAGGGCCCAGAACCTCGTGGGGCCTCTCGCGCTGCATCCTCCGGTACCCTTGGGGTGGCCAGAGGATGAATCGGCTTGCGGGCTGGCGCGGAGGCTCCACGCCAGTTGACTGTAATCGGGATTTTTCACAAACCATCGGGCATACTTGTTGCCGCTAAGGATGTTCACTCCAACTCTGGGGAAAAGCGATGTCTCATCTTCAGACAATGTTGTGGCTGTGTGTCGTTGCTTATGGAGCGCACGTTGTTGAGGAGTTCGTCTTCGATTGGAAAAACTGGGCACAGCAGGTGTTGCGCCTACCCGCGCGCTGGGACGACTTTTACATTACTAATTGCCTTGTGATTGTCGTAGGAATCGTCGCAGTATGGATTGCTCCTGAGTATCCGGCTATCGCACTGGGGATGCCCGCGCTCATGCTGATCAACGCTACTTTCATGCACATCTTCCCATTTCTCCTCAAGCGCGGACGTTTCTCCCCTGGATTGATCACATCCGTGCTGCTGTTCTGGCCAATCGGGTTCCACACTATGGCTGCGGCACAACCCAGTGGTCGCGATGTCACAGTTGCCCTCATCGTTGGGGCACTGCTGCTGGCCACTCCCATCGGCTTCATCGTCCTGAAACAGAATCCGTATTTCGATCAGACCCGGTCCTATTGAAAAGGACGCACTAAACGATGAATAACTGCAATCGGCATTGTTACCCAAATTATCTCCGAGTAACCTGGAAGGCCGATTCAGAATGAACTAGCATTCGCACATGATTCAGCCTCCTAATCCGGATTTGTGGGATAGTGACGGCAACCTCCTGGTTCCGCGGTATGGAATTCAGATCGCTATGAGGCTGGCTTTGCTCGCTGCCAGCGCATTCTGGTTGTTCCTATTTCTGGCGGAAAGAGAAGTGCACAGGCTCAGCCCAGAGATGCGCGGAGGCTCATTTCCAGACTCTCTGGGGAGGACCCTTCTCTGGGTTGCGCTGCCACTGGTACCCTTCCTTTTTTCGGGGTTGCTGCTCTCGGCCCGGAGCGAGGAAGCCATCGCTGCCGGAGCCGGGGTTGCAGCGGCTCTCTTCCTTATCGGCTTACTGTTTTCGATTGCTGCCATCCTTTCGCTGGTGGTTGGTTTCCACCCCTCCTATCCTGTCCATTACGGGGAGTTCATGGCGATTTCGAGTCTGATACTCTCGGGGTGCAGCGTTTGGATCGTTGTCTCTGCCTTCAGAATTGCGAACAAAGCGGGGTGGGGAGTGTTCTTCCTCGCAGTAGTTGCGACCCTGGTAGTTATGACTTGGGCATATCACTCCCTAGGCGGCCACTGACCTGTTTGACCCACTGACCCGCCGTGGCATTTTAAGTGTAATCCGGATCTATCACCAATTAGGAGGTGCTTAAAAGGGGGTAGAATACCACGCCGTTGTTTCTGGAGGCTGCTATGTCTAAGCCCAGGATATTCTCCTTCGGTTTTTCGCTCGTTGTCTCGTTGATACTCTTCCGCGCGAATGCCCGTTCACAAACCTACACCTTCACCAGCATCGACTTCCCCGGCGCAGCCGAGTCGTAGGGACAGATTGTTTTAGAGGAAGATGGTCTGATCGCGTCCGGCGGGATCAGGTTGGAACCAACTTACTCCCCCAAATGGGCTGCGGTTTGAGAAATCGGGCAAGGATGGGATGTGGCTGCCCTGAGCTTCTGAACTCTCCAGCATCCACGTCGGACGGTACCGATCACACTGGCCGACTTGGGTCCACCGCAATGCCAAACGTCCAGTTTCAGATTGCCATGATGACGTCATTCGCCAGTACCTCGACGTTCCGCCCCTGCGCCGATTATAGTTCTCACGGCAGTTCGATGAGTGAAATCCAGATGTTACTCCAACCAAATCCTGAGGACTACTCCATTTTCTGTTTGGAGTATGCCCAGCCGGTAATTCGCCACCCTGCTTGCGTGCGTCTTAGCGCCACAGCAAATGCGGCGGTTTCCTTGACCGGTTTGCCATGCTGCTTATATTTGTACGTCATGGGAGCCACAAAATATGCGCGATCCCCGTCTACGTCAACAG